>CALLZZ010000454.1 GCA_937858235.1 uncultured Clostridia bacterium | reverse complement strand
CAGGATTGTGATATCCCCCTCTTTCAGCTTTACTGCGTAACGATCCAATCGCACTGACGTCGCCGCAACACCGCTGCAAGTCACCTTGCACACAGCCGTTTGCCCATCTGCACTTGCGGTAATTACGCAGCTCCCTTTTCCTGCCCAAGCCACCAATCCATCAGAAACAGTGGCTACCGCAGGATCGTTTGAGCTCCACTCCACCTTACCCGCCCAGTTTTTAGGGGTAATAACAGCCTGTAAATTTGCATACTGATTTCCGCGCAAAGAAATCTCACTTTGATCCAATGTGATCTTAGTCGCCTCTACCGGCTGTATGATGACCAGCCCACGTGTTACCAGCCTGATCTGCTACTGTATACAGAACAGTATACGTTCCTTCCTTCTCCAAATTTACCTGTTCGGCATCCACCTGAACCTTTTCACTGATATCCCCGTCCGACGCATCCTCTGCACGCACCGCACTTTGGTAGTCAGTCTCTTCCCCTAACTGCACGATAATATCTTTTACATACAGCTCCGGTGCTGTTACATCCTGCGTTGTCACTGGCACCTCTACCCTTGTGCTCTTTCCTCTGGCATCGGTAGCCTCTACCAAAACCGTAAATGTTCCTGCTTTGGCAAAGCAAATACTCCGCCCATCCTCTGTCACTTCCCCTTCGCCAGAAAGCGAGAGGGTATAATGGCTCTGATCCCGCACCTCTGTCACCAACTCATCTACCGTAACTAAAGTTCCACAGTCTGCCTGATAAGCTGCCACCGCTTGCATCTGTGGCGGCTCATGATCGCCAACGCAATATATGACAACGGCGGCAACACACAAAATCAGTGCGAAAGCAGAAAGGATTATTATTTTTTTCTTTTTCATACCATCTTTCCTCGCTGATAAAACGCTTTCGTTTTCAATATTATAATTTTGCTTATCATACCACATTTCCCGCCTCTTCACCACAGTTCCCTTCTCATTATTCTGAAAAGTTACCTAATTCCCAGGATAATATGAAAATTCAGGATTATTCTTCCAGCATTTTACTGCATATCAGCAAATTGGATATTACTGCAAGAACGGTGTAATCTTTCGATTGCACCGTTCTTTTGTGCGTTTTATCAAATATCAGAAATTGCCACTGCTGCCGAAGAAACTGTCAGAGTTAACTGTGGTGCCGCCGCTATCAGAGCCATCGCTCCGAATTAGTACGCGACTTTCCGTCTGATAAAGGAATCGGTCATCATGATAGGTAATCTGACATCCATCTTCCGGAATGTAGCAATTCGCAGCACGCTGTGGACACGCTGTTTTCAGCTTAGAGTAAGAGACTCCGCAGAAAACCACCGTAACCAATGGAGGAATAAAGATACAGGCAGCCAGTTTAATTAAAAATGATTATGCACCTCTTCTTCCAGATATGCCTCATCTGTATCCATGTCAAATGGCGTACTTCTTCTGACCATTTCCAAATAGTTTGTTAGACCGTTTAAAGGATATCCCTGCCATGATCGGTAAACACTGTGTTGCCATACCCATAAGCAATCAACGCATAGTTCCGATCTGTCATACTCAGCATTAGTATAATCCCGCTTTTCTCTGTGCCGTATCCCAGCGCGTTCTCCTGATAAACGCTTTTCGCATACTCATAAGGCGTCATCGCTGCCCATATCTTCGATCAGATAAAGATAGACATTGCACTCATACTGTTCTGAGATCATCTGCACGCTGGATACCCGCATGCGCATCCACATCATATTTGTCCGCCAGGTGGCCCGGAAGATTGGCCGTAGAAAACGGCTTCAATTGAGAATAGTCGAAGGGTTCAATAGCATCCGTATGAGCGTCCGGCATCTTTTTGGAGCCGTCCACCGGAACCTTTTCGAACTGTACGTTTCCTCGCTGCGTTACCTAAACTCCCTGAATTTCTTGGATGTGGTTTTTATCCTTAAAGGATTTTGGCAGGAAGCGTTTCCCTTTGCAATACTGGTTTAGTGCAGCAACAGCTTATTTTTTCTCCAACTTGAAGGGGATTACATAACCTAGCTTCAGATTCCCGCTCAATTGACTGGGTACTACCGTAGGGTTGCCGCAGTAGGGATAGGCAGTTGCCACGGCAGTCTCATCACAGATAGGCTCCGCGCCGCAGGAATGACAGCTATAGACATTTAGTCCCTCCTCCTCCTGTTGGCTCCACTCTCTTTTCCGCAAAGAGCCGATTTCTGTCACAAATCAGGGCTATAGGGGAACAACGCTGCAAAACCACAATAAACAAACTGTCATTGTATCTTATATTTTGCGTTTTGTCTCACATCTCCCCCTCCTTTCCCAACCAGTATTAAAAAGAAAAAGTACAGTGCCGGTTTTTTCTCCGACACTGTACTTTTCTGCTGACCTTTTTATGTGCGAATCGCTTTGACCGTATATCCGGCGTCCACAACCGCCTTGGTCAAACTCGCATCATCAACGGACTCTTGTGCTGTCACTACTGCTGTCCCTGCCTCCAGATTCACAGTCCCCTGAACGCCAGGCAGCGCATTCAGCGCCTGCTCCACATGTGCCTTACAGTGGGCACACATCATGCCTTCAATTTCCATTGTTTTTTTCATCGTTTTATCCTCCTCTGTCACCATCTGATGCTTTGGGCGCAAAGACCCCTTTCCTTTTCCATTGTTCCAGTGCATTCGAAATCCGTTGAGCCGCAGTGCATTGCATACTACGCACACGCTGGACAGGGACATTGCTGCCGCACCAAACATAGGGCTAAGAGTAATTCCCAATCCGCTGAACACACCTGCAGCAATGGGAATCCCGATCACGTTATAAATGAATGCCCAAAACAGGTTTTCATGGATGTTTTTGACCACCTTCCGTGACAAGCTGATGGCTCCGACCACATCACGAAGTGTGGATTTCATCAGAACAATATCCGCTGCATCCAAAGCGATATCCGATCCAGCTCCGATCGCAATGCCCACTGTCGCACGGGTCAGCGCCGGCGCATCGTTGATACCGTCTCCTACCATTGCAACGTTGCCCAACTGGGAAAGCCGCTGAATTTCCGCTTCCTTTCCTTCCGGCAGAACTCCTGCCCGTACCTGATCAATTCCAACTGCTCTTCCGACTGCCTCAGCGGTCTGCGGATGATCTCCTGTCAACAGAACCGTTTGAATTCCAAGTCCATGGATTCCCTGTATGGCCGCTGCGCTGTCTTCTTTAATCTTATCCGCTACAGCGATGATCCCAAGGGGTTTTCCATCCCAGGCAAAATACAACGGAGTCTTGCCCTCTGCCGCCAGCCGCTCGCCTCTCTCTGCCAATTCCGCAGGATCTATTTTCCGTTCTCGGAGCAAGGACAACGTTCCTCCCATGGCTTCTTTTTCGCCAATGCGTCCACTGACTCCATGACCCGGAAGGGCGTTAAACCCGGATACCACTTCCTGTTCTACGTTCTCATTCATCACCAGTTCCATCACCGCGCCAGCCAGCGGATGCTCACTTTTGGACTCCAAAGACCCAGCTATCATCAAAAGCGTCTGGGCGCTCAGATCTTTCGCCGGCACCAAATCGGTCACATGGGGTTTTCCCTCCGTAACTGTTCCCGTCTTATCCAGCACCACAGTGGTTACTTTTCCGGCCGTCTCTAATGATGCTGCGGTTTTAAACAGAATGCCGGATTTTGCGCCTACGCCGCTGCCTACCATAATGGCTACAGGCGTAGCCAACCCTAAGGCACAAGGGCAGCTAATAACCAGAACGCTGATGGCTCGCGCCAGAGCAAATCCAATCGACTGTCCTAGCAACAGCCAAGCCCCCCCCGTAATCAAAGCAAGAATCATCACCGACGGCACAAAAACAGCAGAAACGCGATCTGCGATTTTTGCGATAGGGGCTTTGGTGGCGGCGGAATCCTCCACCAGACGAATCATCTGTCCCACCGTGGTATCTTCGCCCACACGAGTCGCCTGGCAGGTCAAGAAACCGCTCTGGTTTCCTGTGGCTGCGGAAACATGGTTCCCCGTTCCTTTGTCCACGGGCAGGCTTTCCCCTGTCAGCATGGATTCATTGACCGCACCCTCCCCATCCAAAACGATTCCATCCACAGGGATGCTCTCGCCAGGGCGCACCAAAAACGTATCGCCAATTTCAACTTCTGATATTGGCACCTTTTCCTCCTGCCCATTTCGGAGAATCGTGGCCGTCTTCGGAGTCAAATTCATAAGGCTTCGGATTGCATTGGTTGTTTTCCCCTTGCTATACGCCTCCAGCGTTTTCCCCACTGTGATCAGGGTGAGAATCATCGCAGCACTCTCGAAATAATACTCGTCCATATAACCTGCGGCTCCGGCCATGCCGCTGTGCATTGCCGCAGAGCTGGCGAGGAAAAGTGCCACCGTACTGTACAGAAAAGCAGCAGAGGCGCCCAATGCCACCAGTGTATCCATATTGGGTGCCCGGTGGAGTAACCCCTGTGTGCCGCTGACAAAAAATCGTTGATTGATTACCATAATGACACTGGTCAACAGTAGCTCAAATAGACCCATAGAAACATGATTTCCCGCCAAAAAGGCCGGGAGTGGCCAATTCCAGAGCATATGCCCCATTGAAACGTACATCAACGGAAGTAAGACGCATATACTAGCAATCAACCTGCGGATCAGGGCAGGCGTTTCACGATCCTCTAACACTTTCGCATCAGGAACAGTGCGCCGCTGTTCCTGATGCTCTACGGGTTCCGCACCGTATCCGGCCGCAGTCACCGCAGCACAGATGTCCTGCGCAGTTGCCGGAGCAGTATACGCCACCCTCATTTGATTAGTTAAGAGGCTGACTGACACATCGGTCACCCCTTGCACCACCGCAACCGCTTTTTCCAAGTGGGCACTACAGGCTGCACAACTCATACCAGTTACTGTAAACTTTTCCATAGTCTCACCTACCAACTTGACTTTATTGGAATAATCCTCCTCTTTAGGATGCGATTTCACCAGAGAAGCATACCTAACATTTTATTTTATCTTATCATAGGTGGTTACCTATATGCAACCCATTTCTTCTTTTTGAAACCCTCTCATCAAAGGTGGCAATCGACAAATATGACCCCCCATGGTATAATCCAAGAAAGGAGATGATGCACCCTATGAAGATGACATTTTTAGGCGCAGCCCATGAAGTAACCGGCAGCTGTACCCTCATCGAGTGCTGCGGTCAATACGGACTCGTGGACTGCGGCATGGAGCAGGGCAAAGACATCTTTGAAAATCAGGAGATTCCGGTTAACCCGGCAGAGATTGATTTTGTACTGCTGACCCATGCACACATTGACCACTCCGGCAACCTGCCGTTGCTGTACAAAAACGGCTTCCAAGGCAGCATCTACGCAACCGAAGAAACCTGTAACCTATGCCGCATTATGCTCCGAGACAGTGCGCACATTCAGGAACAGGAAGCGGAGTGGCGCAACAGAAAGGCCAAGCGATCTGGTGCCGACGCCTATGTCCCCCTCTACGACATGAACGATGCCGAAGGTGCCATCGCCAGGCTCCACCCGGTGCACTATGGCTCTACACGCCAAATCGGAGAAGGATTTTCTGTTCGATTTTCCGATATTGGCCATCTGCTAGGCTCTGCTTGCGCGGAAATCTGGCTTTCGGAAGGTGAGACAGAAAAGAAGCTTGTTTTCTCCGGGGACATTGGCAACCTCAACCAACCAATTATTAAAGACGTTCCTTCTACCATTGCTGACGCAGACTATGTGGTGTGCGAATCCACTTATGGCGACCGTCTTCACGAGCATCCCAAGGATCCTGTGGCACTGCTAGCTGATATGGTTCAACGGACGCTGGATCGGGGCGGTAACCTAATTATCCCTTCCTTTGCAGTAGGCAGAACCCAAGAAATGCTCTACTTCATTCGTGAGATTAAAGAGCGCGGTTTGGTTACCGGTCACCCTAACTTCTCCGTGTATGTCGATAGTCCCATGGCCAACGAAGCCACCGGTGTCTATCTGCAATGCGGCACCGAGTGCCTGAATGATCGGGCCAAAGCACTGGTCAGAGCCGGTATCAATCCCCTGATGTTCCGCGGTTTGAGAACCTCTGTCACCACTGCCGACTCCCGCGCCATCAATCTAGATCCAAACCCCAAGGTAATTTTGTCCGCCAGCGGTATGTGTGAAGCAGGCCGCATCCGGCACCATCTAAAGCACAATCTTTGGCGGGAGGAGTGTACCATACTCTTCGTTGGATATCAGGCCGTTGGAACGCTCGGTCGCTTACTCCATGATGGAGCTGAAAAGGTAAAGCTGTTCGGAGAGGAAATCCTAGTCAATGCAGAAATTGCTACCCTCCCGGGCAAAAGCGGCCACGCAGACCGAGATGGTCTGACTGCATGGCTCAGCGGATTTGAACAGAAGCCTCAGCTAGTGTTTGTCAACCATGGGGAAAATACCGTCTGCGACAACTTTGTAGCACATCTGGAAAATGATCTAGGCTACAAGGCATTCGCTCCCTTTAGCGGCACTGGGTTCGATATTGCTACTGGAGCATTCCTGTCCTGTCCCGAAGGCATCCCCGTGGCAAAAAAGAAGACCAAGGCGGAATCGACTTCCGTCGCCTTTCAGCATTTGCTGGATGTGGGTAATCAATTACCCGCTGTCATGCAACAGTACGCCGGTCATCCCAATCGTGATGTCAGTGCATTTGCCAAGGATCTCGACAAGCTCCTGAAAAAGTGGAGCCGTCATCTAAACTAATTCAATATGGTTGCAACTCCACCACAAAACACAAAAGGCTGTGCCCTCCGGTCATCGCACCGGGGCACAGCCTCTTTCGTTTGCTTTCACGGTCTTATTTTCAACGCCTTCACCTGAAACAGCCCATGTCGGTTACAGTAGGCGTAAATGGTGCCCATCCCCTGCCGCAGAAAGCGTGCTGCACAAGTCTGTTCTGGATAGAGTTTAAGAAGCTGCACGCGATCTGACGTAATATAGGCAAAGAAGGATACATAGTGTTCCTTTGTCATAGGATGATCCATAGTAATATAGTAGTCATTTTCCATGGGTTGGATCTGAATTTCGTGGATTTCGTCCGGTGCCTCTGACTCCTGCACTGGCAGGGTAATGCCACAGCAACTAAACACGCCCTCACCCACCGCATGGATTACATTTCCGCAAACCGGGCAAACATAGAACTTGGTTCGCATCATATTTCCTGCTCGATTTCGGTTGATGATGCACTCTCCAGACAACAGCTCCGCCACAGATACGCCCAGCTGCCTTGCAAGGGGTTCCAGCAAAGAAATATCCGGGAAGCCTTTCTGTGTCTCCCATTTTGAAACCGTCTTATCGCTGACCGCTAACAGATCAGCCAGTTGTTTTTGGGTGTACCGCTTTTTCTCACGCAGGAACTTGATGGTGTTTCCTGTAACATAGTGTGTCATAGTATTGATGCTCCTTTCACAATCTACAGTAACAGCATACCCGCTGGATCGCAAATAGACAACCTACGCTCCGTAGAGCCACTCCGCCTTCATTTTTACCAGCTTGCGAATCGTCTCTTCCCGCAGCAAAATTCGATCACCATCCGCTGTGCTTACTTCCATATCTCCAACTACCCACCCGTTCTTCTACTAAACACAAAAAACTTTGAAGGTTTCAGTGCGTTGTGTCATAATAGTAATAAGACAGTTTTGGGAAACACCTGTGCGAAACAAACGCCATACCGGTAAATGTAAAAGATAAAAGCAGTACCATCCCTATCCCTATTGCTGAAAAGGAGGTTCTCACAATGAATAATGGTTATGTTATTACTGTCGGCAGAGAATACGGCAGCGGAGGGCGAGAAATCGGCGAAAAGGTGGCGAAAAGGCTGGGCATCAAATGGTATGACAAGGAAATTCTTTCCGCCTCTGCGCAGAAAAGTGGGTTTACAGAGCAGATCTTTGAGGCACACGATGAAACCGCACACAACAGCCTGTTGTATTCACTGGTCACCGGACTAGGCTGCTCCTCCACGGCGAACTTTCAGCCCCTCTCCGTCCAACTGTACCTGGAACAATTTAACACCATCCGCGAGATTGCCGAAAAGGAATCCTGCGTCTTTATCGGACGCTGTTCAGACTACGTGCTGCGTGACCATAAAAATGTAATCAAAATTTTCGTTCACGCCCCCCTACCTGACCGCATCCAGCGAATTTGCCGCCGCAATCAGGTAGATGAAGCCAAAGCCAAGGATATGATCCGCAAACGAGATAAGGCGCGGGCAGGCTATTACAACTACTACACAGATCAACATGGGGGAAACGCCAAAAACTATGATCTCTCTTTTGATACCAGTAAGCTAGGGATTGACAGTTCCGTGGATTTGATTTTGCACTATCTCACCGCCTTGGACAATCGTAAGGTAAACCACTAACCTTAACGAACATTTTCTCTCCATACATAATAAGACACCCCTGTTGCTAACCTCTCACAACAGGGATGTCTTATTTTAATTTATACCTTGATCAGCACACCGGCCGATTTGTTCTCCGCAGCGGACTTCTGTTTCCCATCCCTGAGCTGTGTTAGACAGCAACTCTTGATCCGGGTTTGCCGCGTCCTTCTGGAGCAACAGAATAACCGTAGAGCCGCCGAACTCAAACTTTCCTTTTTCTTCTCCACGCTGGACATCCTTGATCTGGTGGTAGTTGCAAATTCGTCCCACAAGCAAAGCTCCTACCTCCATTTGGACAGCCCTTCCAAAATGCTCAGTCTCCAACAACGTGTATTCCCGACTATTTTCGCAAAAAACTTTTTCTTTTGCCAGTGCAATGGGCCTCACGGTATGCAATCGTCCCGGGATAAAAATATTTTCACTCTTTCGCCCACTGTCAAAGTAGAAGTAGCGATGGTAATCATCTACCGTCAGCCGGAACACAAGGCAAAATCCTCCGTAAAACTGTTTCGCCAGTGTTGCATCTTGAAGCAGCTGATCAATGGTATAGCCGCGCCCCTTTACCGGGAATACGGAATCAGACGCAATCGGATAGACAGATAACTTACCGTCACATGGACTGACCAGCACTTGCTCTTCCATCACAAAAGGACGGAACTCTTTTCTTATCTTTCGGGTAAAGAAATCGTTAAAAGAATGGTACGTCTTTTGTTCGTAAAAGGACAGATCAATCTGATACCTTCGAATGTAAGGTTGGATAAGAAACACCGAGCACCGGGTATACAAAAAAGCACCGACTACTTTGGATACAGCTGGATGGGTCAACAGCTGCAGTACCCCTCTTCCGATTGGATTATGGTACAGGAACCGGAGCATTCTGCTCGGCTGCTCCTCTGCCACTTTCACACGCACAGCAGTCACCGCTTCAGGATCGAAAAGCGGAAGAACAAAATTGCAGCCATTACAAAGGCACCAAAAACTATCAATGCAACCGTTTGTCCCAGAGAAGGTTTTTTAATTTTGATCTTGCTGACATAACCCACGCCGATCCCTATGAACATCACCGGAAGAATGATTCCAGCCCACTTGAACAGCTTACAATACATCATAATGCCGTAAAAAATGGGCAAGACAATTGCAACGGAAGTAACCGGCAGCCCCCGGAAAAAGCGTTGACCGCCTTCATCAACATTCTTGTTCTCCATCTCCAGCACGTTATAATACGCCAATCGAATTAAGGCTGCCAGAACAAACAAAACTAATATTGCACTCTGCCACAAATAGTTCATCCCGCAGGCACGCCCAATCGAAGCTGGCAGCACACCAAAACAAACCATATCGCAGAGGGAATCAATCTGAATGCCAAAGGATTTCTCCTGATCTGTTGCCAGCTTTCGGGTCCGTGCAACTCTGCCATCAAAAGCGTCCAAAAAACCGGAAACCATTAGGCAGACAATGGCCAGCGTAACATGGTGCCCATCTATCGTTGTCATGATGCCACAAACCGAAGCGGCCAGGGACAAATATGTAAGAATGACTCCGTAATTATAAAAACCAAGCATAACGACTCACCTTTTCGAAGTATGAATATGATAGACCCAAGTCATAATCCCACAGATTATAAAACAAAGATAGTAGGAAATTCCTCGTGCGGTCATCATGGACGTGATCAGCATAGAATCGCTCAGGGCGCTGCCAAAAATGCCGATGTATAAAAACTCAAACGCACCTACTGCACCTGGCAACGGAACTGAGTTAGAACCTGTCATACAAAACGCCTGTTTTGCCATTACACTTAAAAAGGAGCCGCCAGTAGATGCGCTCAAGCAGACAAAGCAGGTGATCAAAATCTGCGTGATCCGCTGGGACAGGTTCAGCAAGAGTACTTTAAGAAACAACCACTTGCTTTCCGAGATCATAGAAATACAGAGAGCGTACTGGTCAATGGTCTGCCGCAGCTTTTGATCCAACTCTGCTTTGTTATGCACAATGTGCAGACGTGCCAACAATCCCAGTGCCGCTACAGCAATTTTGTATACTACTGCACTTCTATACATACATAACAGGAAAAAGATCAGCAGCACGAACTGAATTCCGATTCCAAATACAATCAGCAGTTGAATGCTCAGCGGGAAACTCAAAAACAGTTCCATATTGCAGGCCAGGGTAAAAACCCCAGTGATATCCAGCGACGCCGTGTAGCACACAATATTGAGCAACAGAGTGGACGTTGCCACAGAAACCGGCATACCATCCCGTACCATATAGAAGGCTGAGGCCGGTTGACCCCCTGCCGCAGACGGCGTGATAGCGGAGTAGTAGATATCTGACGCTGAATAAATAATAGAGGCCCAGAGTCCGGTATCTTGTCCTAAATGCCGGTAAATACACCGCAGACTCACTGCTTCTAACAGAATAAATAACCCCATACACAGCAATGCCGCAGCTAGGCAGAGTTTATTTCCCTGCGCAACAAATTGCGCCATTTGCGTAAAGTTTAACTCTCTTCCGCATTTTGCCAACACAAAATAGGTGGCAATCATCAATACTGCCAGAAAGAGCAAACTGGCAATTGTTTTTTTCTTTTTCATTTTATCTTTATGCGGGCGTTCATCCACTTGTATACATTACCCAAATGGAGTCTTCTAGACAAATACCAACCAATTTCTGCCACCACTATGCCCCCAATAATATCAATCAAAATATGCTGTTTGGTATACAGCACGGATAAGAATACCAGCCAAACGAACACGAATGAGAGGTATTTATACCATTTAGGAACTTTTTTGCATTTCAGCAGTCCACGCCAGGAGAACCAAATCGCTAGACAGTGAATCGACGGGAAGAGATTTACCGGCCGGTCAACTGTGTAGACAAAGCGCAGCAGCTGCGTAAAGCAATCGTTCCCTACCAGCTCCGGACGAATGTTGGTCGTCGGCAAAGTGAGAAAGAATATCCCACAAATCAGCTTAGACAGCGCCTCTGCGGAGAGAAACTCATAGCATATTTCCTTGCTTTCCCGGCAAACTAAAATGTAGTTGACGATCCATATAAAAAAGCAACCCAAGTACACTAGGGTCCAAGCCGGCATCAGAGGAATCATATTATCCCAGGTGCTGGTAAAATCATAGTGCTGCTTCCCTGTCACTAAAAGCTGTGACCCAGAATAAACAATCATGTTGATTGCGGGACACAAGATCAGTGGCAGCACTGCATATGGCGGCACAATCTTGTTGCCCGCACGAAACAATTTACTTGCGTTCATAGACAAAGCGATACTAAATCCTCATAAAATGGATACTACGTCAATACATATCATCCATGCAGCTTTCTAATAGTTTTTGATATAATCCAGATATCTTTTTACCCTTTCTCCAATCTTGAATTTTGAACAACGCTATAAGCTTAACATAGAAATATTAAAATGTCATTACAAATGTTCTTAAGAATCTTATAATTTGCTCGAAACAGGTTTCGAATTTGCTTAATTCTACATTAATTTTTGCTGATTTCCCACGCAATCTCCTGTCTCCCCTGCTCCTTCAAAAAGTTATTAACCTGACTGAATGGGCGACTCCCCAAGAAGCCGCGATAGGCTGATAATGGGCTGGGATGGCTGGAGGTGAGAATCAAACGCGGCGCCGCACCTTGGGCCAACGCAGCCTGCTCCACTTTGCTTTGTGCTTCCTTTCCCCAGAGCAAATAGGCAATGGGCTGAGGGAGTTGATTCACCACCTCTAACAGTCCAGTGGTAAACTTCTGCCACCCCCAAGTTTTATGACTATTTGCCGCCCCGCGATATACCGTCAATACATTGTTTAGGAGCAATACGCCCCGCTCTCCCCACTCCTGAAGGCATCCGTGATTTGGCGTTATACACCCTAGGTCGTCACTTAATTCACGGTAAATATTTCGTAAACTGGGCGGAATCTTCTGCCCTCGGGACACAGAAAACGCTAATCCATGTGCCTGTCCCGGTTCGTGATAGGGATCTTGCCCCAAGATCACGCATTTCACCTGTGACGGAGCAGTCACCTGCAAAGCAGAGAACAGTGTTTCTTTCGGCGGATAAACCTCCGGTTCTCCTTTTTCGTATGCTGCTTCCACCCGTTCCTCTAGCTTCCGCCACCAGTCTTCGCAGCGCATCGGCTCCAGTAGTGGCTCCCATTCTCCTAATTTTCCACTCCAAAACATGACAAGTTCCCTTTCCAATTCAATCGTTTTATGCTATAATCTTACCACGAGGTGAGTCATTTGGCGAAGTTAACCGCTTCTTTTTATAACCGCGATACGGTTCAAGTTGCGCGGGAGCTCATTGGTAAATATCTGGTTCGCAGACTTGACTGCCAGCTCCTTGTCTGCCGCATCACAGAGACCGAAGCATATATCGGCCGCTGTGATAAAGCGTGTCACGCCTACAATTACCGTCGAACCAATCGAACCGAAACTCTGTTTGCGTCTCCCGGCACTGCGTACATTTACCTGATTTACGGGATGTATCACTGTCTGAACTTTGTGACGGAACCAGCGGAAGAGCCTTGCGCCGTTCTAATTCGGGGTGGATCAATGTGCCACGGCAGCGAAACCGTATCACAGCTGCGCTTTGGCAAGTCCCTTGACCAGCTATCTCCCTACCAGCGCAAAAATTTCCTAAATGGCCCTGGGAAGTTGTGCAAGGGCTTTGCGCTGTCCCGGCTGCAAAACGGCCTTCCCTTAACCGGCGACACTCTATTCGTCTGTGACTCTCTCTCAGATATCGGACTTCCATCAGAAAAACTTGATGCCCCTCCCAGCCTCCATGTGGGCAAGCGCATTGGAATTGACTACGCAGAAGAAGCCGTTGATTTCCCATGGCGCTTCTTTGTGACAGATTGAGGTACACTTATGACACTGCTCTTCGATTTAGACGGAACCCTTCTTGACTCGAACGGCATCTGGCAGCAGATTGACGTGGATTTCTTGGCAAAACGCAGTATCCCTTGGACAGAAGCCTACCATCAGGGCGTCATTCACGCTACATTTCCCACTGCCGCTCGCTTTACCAAAGCGTTCTGCCGACTGACCGAAACAGAAGACGAAATCATGCAGGAGTGGCGCGCCATGGCCTACCAAGCATACTCGAGGGAAATCCTTTTAAAAGACGGCGTTGCATCCTTTCTGAACCGATGCGCAGATGCCAATTTTAACATGGCAATTTACACTTCCTGCGAAGATGATCTTTGCTATGCCGCACTAGACCATCACAAGCTTCGTCCTTATTTCCAACAGATTCTTTTCGCACGCCAACTCGGGGTCGAAAAAAGTGCGCCAGAAGGCTTTCATACTGTCGCCCGACTTTTGAACACAGAACCCAATCGCTGCATCTTTTTTGACGATTCTCCGGTAGCTTGCCGGGGGGCAAAAAACGCTGGAATGTATGTAATCGGCTGCAAGGATCCACTGTTTTCCTCTTATCAGGAGGAAATGACCACACTTTGTGATTGGTATCTGGATTCCTTCGATTGCTTTACCCTGCCATGCAATGCCAATTGGGGCAACGCTCAAGTTTAACAGATTCTCTTACAGATTTTCTTTTCCGCTCTTCTGGGCTGCTTTCAACCCGTTCCAAAGCGCAGAGGAGGACGCAACATAACGGACAAACTCACTCTGGGCGGAGCGATTCCCTGCCAAATCGACTTTTGTCACATGACGGTACGCCTCACTGTCCACTGCGATATAAGTCATTCCCAGTTCCTTTCCTTCTGCGTCCGATTCCAAGCCAGTTCTTCCCGTCACGGCAATTCCAATATCTGCACCAGAAATGCGCCGAATTCCTTCTGCCATCTCTCGCGCAGTCTCCTCGGAATAGACACCGTACTTTTTTATCGTTTTTGGTCCCACTCCAGCCAACTTTGCTCTCGCCTTGGCAGTGTTTGTTACCACACCCATCTCAAAGACCGTATCGCTGCCTGGCACTTCCGTGATTCGCTTTACCACATTGCCACCGGAACCTCCTTCTGCTACCGCTACGGTCAGTCCTTTTTGGCGCAGCTCCTGTACCAGCGCATTCTGCACGGTTCCCACATCGACACCGTACATGTACTTTCCATAGTCACGGCAGATCTCTGCTACCACCGGTTCGATCATTTTATCCGCTTCCTCTTTGGTGTGTGCGGAAGCTGTCACACGAACCTGTACCTCGCCATCCTTGGCATAGGGCGCTACAGAAGGGTTATCGTGTGCTAGCATATACTCATGCATACGAGATTCCAGCAGACTCTCGCCAATTCCAAAGAAATGAATCGTGCTGGAGACAATGGTCTTCCCTGAATACCGGAGCAAATAGGGTACAGCGGCGCCATCGAACATGGGGATCATCTCACGGGGAGGACCCGGGAGCATAATCACTACTTTTCCCTTACCCTCCAGCGCCAAACCCGGCGCAGTTCCCTGATTATTTTGAAACACTGTGCAGTCTTCCGGTAGATCGGCCTGCTTTTCGGTGTTAGGGGTAAGTTCTATCCCACGTTTTTCATAGTACGTTGCAATCCGATCCATGGCTTCCTGATTTCGCACCATTTTTCTGCCGAAATAAGCAGCCACGGTTTCCTTGGTCACATCGTCAAAAGTCGGTCCCATACCACCTGTGGTAATTACCAAATCTGCACGGTCAAAAGCATCGTGCAGCGCTTTCTTCAATCGTTCCGGATTGTCTCCCACCACGGTTTGATGATATAGATCAATCCCCATTCTGGCAAGTTCCCTTGCAATATAAGCTGCGTTGGTGTTTACAATGTCGCCCAACAGCAGTTCTGTTCCTACACATAAAATCTCAGCTGTCATTCCTCTATGCCTCCTCTGAATTCCTTCTCATTATAATGGCTTCCCACAGAAAAGTCCATGGCAGATCAAACACCGTCGGAAATCATTCCGGCGGTGTTTTGTGTTGGCACCGAATAGGCATAAAACAACCACCAGCTGGGCTGGTGAGCAATAAAAAATCTTATAGAACAGGGACAAAACCTCCTATGCTAAACTAGAAATAGTCTGCCAACCACATGAATGACCAGTTAAAGGCAAGTAAAAAGCTACAAAAAGAAACAGCCCCCGAGTAGGGGGCCGCAGTAATAATAATGCGATTGGCAGACCTTCTGCTGCCCCCTTAAGAGGGCAGCCACAAGTATTTGGCTCTAATAGAGCCTGCACATGCCACTAGTTTAACTGGTGGTTTTGATTGTAATCATTCAGCTTTTCAATCGAACCCACAGTTCATCGTAGAGATTTAAAATATCCTGTGGCAGATTTAGAAACATTTCACCCTGCGCCAACGCTTCCTTGCTGGGATTCAGCACCGCCGCATCCTCAGTGTCCAATTCAGCCAGGAAATCATTCATCGCCTTGGTGTTGGGACTACCATACCAAATATACTCCAGGTTTGCAAGGGAAGCTTCATAGCTACACATAAAGTTAATCCATGCTTCGCCTTCCGTCTTGTTCTTTGATCCTTTTGGCACACACATGGCATCTACAAATAAGTTTGCACCTTCCTTTGGAATCACAAAGGCCAGATCCGGATTGTTCTCTTTCATGGAAAGAAAGTCGCCAGCATAGTAAACACCCATGGCCGCCTCCCCTACTTCCAGCTTATCAAAAATCTGATCCATTACATACGCCTGTAAAATCGGTTTTTGTGCTCTGAGCAGGTCATAGGCCTTCTGAAGCTCTCCACGATCCGTAGTATTGATGGAGTAACCCAAATACATCAATGCTACGCCCATTGCATCCCTGGGATTATCAATCATGAGTATCTCGCCCTTGTACTTCTTGTCAAAGAGAATAGACCAGCTGTCCACCTTCTCTTTCACCATCTTGGTATTATAGATAATGCCCGTGGTTCCCCAGGTATAGGGTACAGAATACAGGTTCTCCGGATCATAATCCATGTGTTTATAATCGTCACCGATCTGATCAAAGTCGGGAATATTAGAGTAATCCAGTTTTTCCAGCATTCCTTCTGCAATCAGGCGGGACACCATATAGTCAGAGGGCACAATGACGTCATAGCTGGAGCCTCCGGTTTTCAGGAGCGAATATAGGGTCTCGTTGCTCTCTGTTGTGGTGTAGTTCACCCGAATTCCGGTTTCTTCCTCAAACTGATCAATCAGATCTGTATCAATATACTCGCCCCAGGAACAGACATTGACTTCCCGTCCCCCAGCGGGAGCAGAAGACATCGAACCATCCTGAGACCCGCACCCAGCAAGGCTCAGGGCAAAGGCAGCTGTCAGCAACAGCATCAGGAATCGAACTCGTTTCATCTCTCGCTTCCTCCTTTACTGGCGTGCCCTGACCAGGGCCTTCTTGTGTGCTTTCTCTTGCTGCATCTCCCGCATGTTGACAATGGCCAACAGCACCAGGACGGTGACAAACAGCAATGTGGAAACTGCATTGATTTCCGGACTAATCCGTTTCCGGGTCATGGAATAGATTGTCATGGATAAGGTCTGCACCTTGCTGCCGGCCGTAAAGTAGCTGATGACAAAATCATCAATGCTCATTGTGAAGGCAATCAACATACCATTGATAATGCCGGGCATGATTTCAGGCACTACCACCTTATAAAATGCCTGCATCCAAGTACATCCCAGATCTTGTGCCGCGTCAATGAGATGCTTGTCCATCTGATACAGCTTAGGCATGATGGACATGATCACATAGGGAATGTTAAAGGTAATGTGGGCAACGAGCAGTGTCCCGTAGCCGAGATCAAAGTGCAGAATGCCGCAGGCTGCAACAAAAAGCAGACACAGACTAACACCAGTGGCGATGTCTGCATTGATCACGGGGATGTTATTGATTGTAATTAACGGCCGACTCCACTTTTTCCGCATGTTATAGAATCCGATGGCCGCAAAGGTACCTGCCACCGTAGCAATCAATGCTGCCAAAATGGACACCGACAAGGTCGTGCTCAGGGCACTCAGAATCTCACTGTCCTGCATCAGTTCTCGATACCAGTCCAATGAAAATCCGGACCAGACTGCACGGCTCTTTGTGCTGTTAAACGAAAAAACAATCAGCACAAAAATGGGGGCATATAGAAACAAAAAGATCAACGCCATAAACAGGCGGTTTCCAGCTCTGCGCTCTCTCTTCATAGCATCACCGCCGTTTCTTCCCCTTCGCCAAACCGGTTCATAAGCAGCATACAGATCATGACTACCACCATCATCACCAGGCTGATGGCGGAACCGAGATGGGGATTATAGGCGCTGCCTAAAAATTGCAGCTCGATCAAGTCACCCAGCAGCAGATCCTTACCGCCCCCTAGCAGCTTGGAAATTACAAAGGTACTGACCGCAGGCACAAACACCATCGTGATACCGGAGAGGACGCCAGGCAAGCTCAGCGGAAAAATCACCTTCCGGAACACATGGTAGCCATTTGATCCAAGATCCTGGGCTGCCTCAATCAAATTGCGGTCAATCTTTCCGATGACCGAATGAATGGGCAGAATCATGAACGGCAGGAAGTTATACACCATCCCTAACACCACCGCCCCAGGCGTGTTGATCATATTAAAGTGGGTCAAACTCGTTCCAAATATCTGATTGATCAGATCAAAGAGGCCGATGGCTGAGAAAAAACGATTCAACAGCCCGGTGTTCTCCAAGATAGACATCCAAGCATAGGTGCGGAGCAGGAAGTTCATCCACATAGGCAACATAATCAACGCCATACAGAGACGCTGTACGCCAGCTCGCTCTTTGGCAATCATATAAGCGATGGGGTAACCCAACGCAAAGCAGATCACCGTGGCAACAAACGCCAACCAGAAGCTACGAATAAATACCCCGATGTAATCAATCATCCGGGTAAAGTTCGACAAGGTTACCCCGCCATCCACTGTGGTAAAGGAATAAATCACCACCAGCACAATGGGTGCAACCACAAACAACGCCATCCAGACCACATAGGGGATGGAAAACAGCTTATTCCTCTTCATCGGTGCTGCCCTCATCCTCGTCGGGATCGTAGTTGACATCGGCCAGTTCTTCGTACTCTTCGCTGTAAGAGCTGTAGTCTCCAAACATACCGGAATAGCGGCTCTTTTTCATAATATGGAACCCATCCGGATCAATTTTAATGCCGATTTTAGTGTCTACCGGATAGAACCGTGTGGTTTGAATCAGCCACTTGAAGCCATAAAAGTCCACGATGATATCGTAGTGAACCCCTTTGAAGGTCACATTGGTAACTGTTCCTACCAGCTGTCCCTCTTTTTCCGGGACAATCTGAACATCCTCGGGCCGAATGACCACATCCACCTGTTCCATGGGTGCAAAGCCCTTGTCCAGACAGCGGAATTTCCGATGGAAAATCTCTACCACTGCATCGGCATGCATGATGCCGTCCACAATGTTGCTCTCGCCGATAAAGTCCGCTACAAAGGCATTTTTCGGCTCGTTATAAATGTCCTCCGGCGTACCGATCTGCTGGATCACGCCCTCGTTCATGACCACCACGGTGTCACTCATGGCCAGTGCTTCTTCCTGATCGTGGGTGACATAGATAAAGGTGATTCCCATCGCCTGCTGGATGTTTTTCAATTCGTTCTGCATATCCTTCCGCAGCCGCATATCCAATGCGCCTAAGGGCTCATCCAACAGCAACACCTTGGGATGATTGACCAGGGCACGTGCAATAGCAACTCGCTGCTGCTGACCACCGGAAAGAGAAGTCACACTGCGTTCCTCAAATCCCTTCAGGCTGACAATCCCCAACATTTCCAAGACCCGTTTACGGATCTCATCTTTCGACAGCTTGACCTTTCTTCCTGGTCGGCCATCTGCTGTTTTGGGGATGCGCAGCCCAAATGCTACGTTGTCAAATACGTTCAGATGTGGAAACAGTGCATATTTCTGAAAGACCGTATTGACCATCCGCTTATGAGGCGGAACATCATTCATCCTCACCCCGTCAAAATACACATCACCGCTGGTTGGCTCTAAAAAGCCGCCAATGATACGCAATGTCGTGGTCTTTCCGCACCCGGAGGGACCCAACAGTGTGAGGAACTCCTGATCATTGATATACAAGTTAATGTTATCTAGAATCGTATCGTCGTCAAACGCCATGGTACAGTCACTCAGGCGGATCAACTCTTTGGACATTTATCCTCCCCCGTTTCTCTTTGATTTTTGTTTGCTTTTATTACCAGTATAAAGCAATATAACGTCAATATACATGGCGCACCTGCAATTGTCAATGCAATCTGACAGAAAAACAAACACCTTGGCAAACTTTCCTATCCAACTGCAAGAATATACCATTCATTTCCTCTCTTTCTGATGTTTCCAGCAGAATGCCAAAGGAAAACGCCGTTTCCCCCTATTTAATCGCGGCAAACGCCGAATTATCCGCTACTTTTTTGAAATTTTGCCAAAATTCCCTGTTTTTCCCCGCAGACAGCACGCTCAAATTTCATAACGATATACCGTAGCCACCGTTTGCCCACCATAAATACATTGGTTCCCATTGCATACATATGCAATCACGCAGACAATGAAAAAGAAGGGCAGATTTTCATAGCCAAACACCTCACAGCCGATCAGTATCGGTGTGAGAACCGTATTGGTAGCGCCACCAAACACCGCTGCATACCCAAGGGCAGCTGCCAACATCGGCGAAAAACCCAACAAAGGTGCCACTACTACGCCCAACGCTGCGCCAATCGAGAAGAGGGGGGTTACCTCCCCACCCTGAAATCCCACCGCCAATGTCAAAACAGTAAAGAGCAACTTGGCAAGAAAATCCCAAGCAAATACTGTCTCGTTACAAAAGCTCAACTCAATCAAATTAGTTCCCAGTCCGGAATAACGTCCAGAAAAGCAAAGCAGGGACAGCAAACCAATCACTGCGCCGCCGACCCCAATCCGCCAATACGGGTTGAAAAAGAGACTCGCACATCTTACTTTGGCCCACTTTAATAGCCAGGCAAATCTGCCCCCCACAACGCCAAATAGAACTGCCAGTACAACACATTTTCCCGCAGTCTCTGGTGTCAGTGCAACGGGTTGTACCACAACAGAAAATTTCTCTAGACCCAATAGTGCTGATACATTGCAGGCAGTATAGGCCCCGATCAAAGCAGGTAACAACGCATCAATATGCAGAACCCCCACGGTCAGTACTTCTAGGGCAAACAGAACTGCAGCAATAGGTGTGCGAAACAGGCCGGAAAACCCAGCCGCCATTCCGGTCACCAGTAGAATTCGAGCACATTCCGGCTCTCTCATTCGTTTCCCAATGTTATGTCCAATGGCGGCCCCGATCTGTACCGCTACCCCTTCCCGTCCAGCACTGCCGCCAAAAAGGTGTGTGAGCCAAGTGGAAACCATAACCAACGGAATCAATAAGACCGGTATGTTCTTTTCCCGCCGTTGTGCTGCGTCAAATACCAACCCCATCCCCTTTTGCGCCTCGGGGCAAATTTTAGCATACAAGAAAACAATCACAAGGCCAGCTACCGCCAGAAGTGGCAGCAGCATCCAAACATGTTCTCCACGAAAAGCTGTGATCCACAACAGCACTCTGCCGAACAAGGCATCTACTGCACCTGCCAACACTCCGATTCCCAGTGCGGCGAAAAGTATCACGCACCAATTTGACCGTTTCATATGCCATCTTCCCCTCTCTCAACTATAACGGAATACCAGCTGACACCGGTTTTGCGCCGACACCAGCTGGTACTATTATAATGGTATCTCGGGGTGCAGTCCAGTTAATCGGCCTCACCTCAGTCATTGAATTCGCTTACACCTGCTGCTGATAGGTGCTCAGGAAATCACCGATGTCCTCTACTGCCTTCTTCAGTTCATTGGCTTCAGGCAGCAGCACCAGGCGGAAATGATCCGGCTCCGGCCAGTCAAAACCACTGCCGGAAACAATCAAAATGTGCTTTTCATGGAGCAAATCCAGGGCAAACTTTCGGTCATCTATAATCCCGAACCGTTCCACATCCAGCTTGGGGAACACATAGAACGCCGCCGTGTTGCGGACGAAGGTCACCCCCGGAATCTTCTCCAAGGCATCACAGGCTGCCTTACTCTGCTCATAAAGGCGTCCGCCAGGCATCATCATAGCCTGAGTATAGTCAGAATCCTCCAGCGCCGCCGGGATCACTAGCTGGGTCAGTGCGTTGCCGCACAGACGCATAGATGCAAGGGCGGTTAGTGCCGCTTTGTATGCTTTCGTTTCCTTCTCAGAACCGCTGATGCACATCCAGCCACACCGGAATCCGCAGACAACATGGCTCTTGGAGAGGCCATTCAGGGTAATAACAGGCAGATCCGGACACAGGGAGGCCGTAGAAACGTGCTGTCCATCGCCTAACAGCAGCCGGTCATAGATTTCATCGCTGAAAATCAGCAGCTGCTTTTCCCGGGCAATATCTACCAACTGCTGCATAATAGCCGTATCGTAGATAACGCCGGTGGGGTTATTGGGATTGATGATCAGAAGCGCACGGGTATGCTCCGTCACCAGAGCGCGCACCTCTTCAGGATCCGGCTGCCAGTTGTTTTCCTGATGGCAACGGTAGAATACGGGGGTTGCACCGGCTAAGTAAGTTGCGTTGGTCCACAGCGAGTAGCTGGGCGCCGGAATCAAAATTTCATCTCCCGGATTCAGCAGGGTATTCAGGCACATAGGTGCCAGCTCACTGACCCCGTTGCCAATGTATACATCATCCGGTGTAAAGTTAGTGATACCCTTGGACTGCTCATAAGCCCAAATCGCTTCCCGGGCGGCGGGCATTCCCTTCAGATCACAGTATGCAACTGCTTTTTCTGCGTTCTCAACCAGGGATTGCCGGACAGAATCCGGCATTTTAAAGCCAAATGTTGCAGGATTTCCGGTGTTCAATTTCAAAATCGGGATGCCTGACGCACTCATTCGATTGGCCTCCTGGAAAATGGGGCCGCGTATATCAGAATGGACGTTTTTCATTCTATCGGCACAAATAATGGGATTCACTGAAATTCCTCCTTCATAAATTTGCAAGTTTCTACTTTAATTATCTCTTTAATCATCTTATATTACACGAATATGCAGGTAAAATCCACCCTGTTCACAAATTTTTTTTTCACACAGGTCTCTTTCCATTCAAGCACTGTTTTGCTCTGCTTTTAGACCCCTGAAACCTACCACCAGGATCTCATGTACTTCCGTTTTATAAAAACGCAGGATATCGCATTGGCAAACTGCAATTCCAGACTTCACTCTATTCATCTGCCTTTCGTTGATTTACCCTCGCGCCAAAAATAGCGTATCCCATAAAACGCATATGGACTTTTGCCCCCTATGTGGTATAATAATTTTGTATATTCTATCATTTCGTTACGAAAAGAGTGTTTTTATGAATGCTGCATTGATTTTTGCCGGCGGGACCGGTACCCGTATGAATATCAAGACCATGCCCAAACAGTTCCTCCCCCTTCATGGAAAACCAATTATTCTGTACACCTTGGAACAGTTTGAGTATCACCCGGAAATTGACGCAATTGTGGTTGTCTGTATCGAAAGCTGGATCAATCACCTGAATATGTTGCTAAAAAGGAACAACTTCACCAAAGTGAACTGGGTGGTTCCCGGCGGTGCCTCCGGTCAGGAATCCATCTTCAACGGACTCAAAGCACTTCACGAACACTGTCCGGAAGACACCACAGTATTGGTTCACGATGGCGTCCGCCCTCTGATCAATGCGCAGGTCATTTCGGATAACATCGCCTGTGTCAAAGAGCACGGCAATGCCATTACCACCAGCGTTGCCATTGAAACCATCATGATGATTGATCAGAGCTCTGGCAATACCATCCGCCAGATCTCCCCCAGAAAAGAGTGTGCTATGGCACGCGCGCCTCAGAGTTTCTGCCTCAGCGAACTCTACGATGCCCACTGCCGTGCCATTGCGGAGCAACGTTCCGATTTTATCGACTCCGCCAGCCTGATGATGCACTGTGGTCACACACTGTATACCGTGACCGGTCCTGCGGAGAATATAAAGATCACTACCCCTTCTGACTATTATATGTTTAAGTCTTTCGTCGAGGCGGAAGAAAACAAGCAAATCTTTGGCTATTAAACAGGGAGGCTTACCCATTTTATGACACATTGTATTGAAAATGAGCGTGATTCTGTCTGCCAACAGGAGCTGGAGGCCATTGCGGCTTCCAACCTGGACTGGGATTCATTCCGAAACAAAACCGTTTTGGTTACGGGCGCGACCGGATTAGTTGGCTCTTATACCGTGCGCGCTCTGGCTGCTGTTAACCGCATTCACCACTGTGAGATGCGGATTTTGGGCATGGTACGCGACCCACAAAAAGCAAAAGGAATTTATGGTTCGTTGCTAGATCGAGGCGATGTCTCCCTATTGGTTGGTGACGTACGCAATCCCATTGACTGCCCAGTTCCTGTGAATTTCATTATCCATGGCGCCAGCGTAACTGCATCAAAGGAAATGGTCACCCGCCCGGTAGAAACCATCGCCACCGCCATTAGCGGTACGCAAAACATTTTACAGTTCGCTGTGGATCAGCGCATCACCTCCATGGTCTACATTTCCTCTATGGAAATGTATGGAACGCCAGATCCTTCTCTGGATCAGGTTACCGAACAGGATTACGGCTTCTTAGACATACTCAATGTACGCAGCTGCTATCCCGAAGGGAAACGAATGTGTGAGTGCTTGTGCTCTGCTTATGCCAGTGAATATCAGCTTCCTGTAAAAATTGCCCGTTTGGCGCAAACCTTTGGCGCCGGTGTCAGTCCCAGTGAAACCCGCGTTTTTGCCCAATTTGCCCGCAGTTTGATTCGCTGTGAGGACATCGTCCTTCATACAGCCGGAAACTCCTACGGCAACTATTGTGCAACCTGTGACTGCGTGCGCGGTTTGCTGACTATTTTGCTGTCGGGAACCGATGGAGCTGCGTACAACGTGGTAAACGAGGATACCAATATTCGGATTCGAGATATGGCTCAGTTAATTGCTGATCAGAGCGATGGTAAAACCAAGGTCTGCTTTGATATTCCGGATGATGCGTTAAAATATGGCTACGCACCTGATGTAAAAATGCATCTGAGTGGTGCCAAGCTTCGTGCCCTTGGCTGGTCCCCGGAGGTCGATCTGCCGGAAATGTACCAACGTTTGATCGCCAGTTGGGACGCACAGCAGCGTAGCAATACCTAAGTCTCAGAAAGAGAAAGGAACCTCAAAAAACATGAATTCACAACCACAATTCTCCCTTGTTTTGTATGTTGATTGCGCCGAAGGTATGAAACCTGCCTTAGATGCACTGCTGGGGCAGGCACCTTTTCTTGCCTCTGGACAGCTGATTGTTGCAGCACCCGAGGATTCACCAGCGCTTCAAACTGCCTTCGCTGAAGCTGCAAAGCAGTTATCCGTCACGCCAATTCTTTTGGTGCTCCCCGGCTGCACCGCACCCCAAGCTTATAATGCCGGTTTGAACGCAGCCACTGGCAGCTGGATTAATTTTTCCCTTTCCTCCGCCACCCTCTCTCGCAACACCTTTTCCGTAATTAACACGGCAATTCAAAATCATGATACCCTTTATGCCTTTAGTCTCCGCCCCCTTCATGTGGGACTGGGTGCGGATCAACCTTACCTGATCGCTCCGGAGGCTGCTGGCGATATTTCCGTGGATTTAGAACGGCAATATCGCTATCTTCAACTGATTCTCCAGGCCTATTTTTTCAAGCGAGAGATCTTGGAAGGAAAACGTTTCAGTGAGACTATCCATGATGATGCCCTGCATCTATTTCTCTTCCAGACACTCATGGACACCGCTTATCCTGGCTCCGATCTGAATGTACCGGCTTTCCGATTCCTTTCCAACGCATCTTATCGCTATACCATCGCGCTGGAAGACAACATGCAGGTCAATTTGCTCCAGTACGAAAAATGGTGGTATATTAATTCCATTCGCGACTTTTTTATCCCATTCCTACGTTCCTTTAGCGAGGGTGGTCTTCCGGTTCCTGACTTTATCCAACACGCCTGTGTTTGGCTCATCGGCAGCAAATATCGCTGTAACTTCAATGATCTGAACAAACACGTTCTGAATAAAGAAGAGTTCGAAACATTTTATCTGCTCTGTTCCCAGGCCATGGTTTATCTAGATAACCGTTTTATTTTGCAGCGCGGCTTCACTCCGCAAGTCTCCTTGAGCCTTGCCGCCCGGATGGCGCTGCTGCAGGGGAAGGCCGAGCAGATGAATTGCAAACTCCACCTGACTAACTGCGGACAGGAAATGGTAATGCGTTTCCAGAAAAAAGATGGCAGCCCCTGGGATGGGCGTCCAGATGATGATTTGGCTGGGATCGTAAACAAGGATCGTGTCAAATTTGAAGTACGTTTAATCAAATACGAAGACAACTGCCTAATTTTCAATGGCTTTCTCTTCGGCCGGCTGTTGATAACGGAAGAGCCATTCGAATTATACGCAATCAGTTGGGCCAGGGGGAAAGATCCAGCTCACCGTCAAAAATTCATCGGTGAAAAGCAGGATATTTATTGCCTCAAAAAAGATTTCGGACAGGTTTTGATGAAGGATTATCCAGTTTCTTTTAAAATCCCAATGAAAAAAACAAGGCTGCAAAAGATTCGCTTCTATCTGGAGATCGGCGGTGTACAGATTTCTCTTCAAACCACCTACCCCCGCGTATATTCCCGCCTGAACAACTTCCGGGAATCCTACTGGCAGTTCACAAAGAACCGCGTCTTGATTCCCGATCCAGATGAAGTTGGGCCAATTAAGGAACTCCACATTTTAAAAGATGCCAGTCGGAAACGGAAGCTGCGTCGAGAATTGGCCTACCGGAAAGCATTCCTCGCCAGCGAGCCAGAGCAACAGGATGCCAAATACGCACTTCGACTGCGTGCCCTGTACTTTCTTACACGCCCGTTCTTCCGCAAAAAGCGCATTTGGATTTCCTTCGATAAGTTGTACAAAGCTGGGGACAACGGTGAATATATGTACCAATATGGCCGGGAACGACATGGTCAGCCTAATATCCCTGACTTTTATTATATCATCAATCGCACCAGTCCTGACTATCCTCGCCTAAAGGCTCAGAAACACGCCAAAGTGCTGGTTGAAAACTCTCTGAAATGTTTCTTAACCTGTATGCATGCTCAGGTCGCTTTGGCAACCCATGTCAACATCTACCACTATTTTAACAGCAACCTGGTAGTTGGGAATTGTATCCGCGACCTTTTTCGTACCAAAGTAGTTTGTGTACAGCACGGTTTGTCCATCAACCAGATTGCCCACTTCCAGAATCAGTGGTTTGATGACACAGTGCTCTACACCTGTGCTTCCCCCTTTGAAAAGGAGAACTTGTCCAGCAAGTACTACGGTTATCAGGATCAGCAACTCCAGCTTACTGGGCTGGCTCGCTATGACGGCCTGAAAAGCCAGAATAAAAAGCTGATTCTCATTACCCCTACTTGGCGGAAGGAAATGGCGCTTGATCCCGTCTTTGGGGAGCAGCGTAGCTACAATCCTGAGTTTAAAAACAGTGAGTATTTCCGGATCTATAACACGCTGATTAATGATCCCCGACTATTGGACACAGCCAGGCGAACCGGATATCGAATCATGTATCTGCTCCATCCAGTTACCAGCAGTCAGCTCCCAGACTTTACCGACAACAGTTATGTGGAACTCGTTCCCGCAGCTGGTGATATGAGCTACGAAAAGGTGCTGACAGAATCCAGCTTAATGGTAACTGACTATTCTGGTGTTCAGTTTGACTTTGCCTATCAGCGCAAGCCTCTGATATACTACCACCCGGACACCTTACCTCCCCACTACGAGGAAGGCGGCTTAATCTATGAGACCATGGGATTTGGTCCCATCTGCAAAAACAACGATGAAATTGTAACCACGCTATGTGAATATATGGAGAATGGTTGCAAAATACAGCCTGAGTATGCAAAGCGTGCCAACGACTTCTTTACCCATGACGACTTTAACAACTGTGATCGAATCTATCATGCGGTAGAAAATATGCTGAACGAAAGCAACTCCTCCAAGTAAGTCAAAATCACCAGTTGAACTGGTGGCATGTGCAGGCTCTATAAGAGCCAAATACTTTCGGTGCCCTCTTAAGAGGGCACCGAAAGGTCTGCCAATCACATTATTATTACTGCGGCCCCCTACTCGGGGGCTGTT
>CALLZZ010000453.1 GCA_937858235.1 uncultured Clostridia bacterium | reverse complement strand
GCTACTAATACTGATGTTGAAACGTAATCAAGCAACACTATGCATTAGGGGATTTGAAATTATAAGGAAGATGAAGAATGGGCAGATATTTCTTCTCCGGCCGGCAATGTCAAAATTGCCTTTCAGCGCAACGAGGATTATGTCCCTCCGGTATGGCCGGAAGAACCGAATGCTCCGCAGCAAATGGCGCACTTGGATTTTACAGTGAAAAACGGAGAACAGATGGAACAGGCGGTACAGCATGCGATTTCCTGCGGCGCTGTGAAGGCAAAGACTCAATACGGCGAAGATAAATGGAGAACAATGATTGACCCGGCGGGGCATCCGTTTTGTTTTGTCATTTGGCCGTAAAATCAATGCGAATTAAAAATTGATTTTGCAAGGCTTCCGGTCTTAAAAAGGGTGAAACAGAGCAGCACCGTGTAGCCCATGCAAGTCCAGATTGCTTTGCTAATGTCCGTGCTCACACTAATGCTTTTTACCAGAACGGCGTAAATCGCCACGCAGACGATGATGAGAAAACCCTGAAATCCTAGCGCGAACAGGGAGCGCAGATAGTTCTGCCCCATGCCGCCGGATTCCCGATTCAGCATCGTCGCCATCGGGATCGGCGCTATAGAGGTGGCTAAATAGATCTCGATCATCCTCCCGTACACGATGATGAAAATGCAGATCGTGAGCGCCCACATGGTAAAGCCCACGAAAATGCTCTGGAACCACAGCCCGAACAGGGGGCCGAGGTCCATTGCCATGAGCCGCGTCTGAAGGTTTGCCGTGACGGAGCTGATGTCGATGGACGTGTCGGAAACGATGATTCCCGCCGCGCTGTTGACCACGCTCTGCGCCACGTCGAATATGCCCATGACGATGTTCCATGTGTTGGTCACGATGAGGATGGCGCAGGCCGTTTTGAAAATCCAACGGAAGAAAACGGCGCTTTCGATGTCGTGAAAATTGTTCTTGTCGGTGATAATCTGAATCAGCTCCAGCGTCATGACGAACGCGAGAATCAGGCCCGCGATGGGCATCATGACGTTTTCGGACAGGGTCCGGATCATGTTGTAAATGCCGGTGTTCCAGAACGGATATTGTCAAGGGATTAAATGATATTTTTTGATTTTTCCCATAATATTAAGAGGGTGTAGGCAGTTTTCTGCTTACACCCTCTTAGCTACCATGCAGCAAAGGCAGGAGAAACCGTCAAGGGCGGCGGCGCCGTTCATCTTGACCCTTGAAGGTTTCTCGTGGATTTGCTATGTCGTTGTGATTATTACAAAAAAATTTCTCTCACGTAAATTATCTTTCTTATGACTCTTATCAGGAGGTCTGGTTAGTTTTTACCACTAACAAAATTTTTCTTGCAAACCCGGTCTAATCGTGATAGACTGAAGTTAGTCTAATAGACTTAGATTGGAGATGATGCTATGACTAAAGATATAACGCTCACTGCCGCAGAAACAAAACTCGCGGCTTTGATTTGGCGTTACGCGCCGCTTCCCTCGCCCGATTTGGTCGCGCTTGCGGAACGTGAATTGGATTGGAAAAAATCAACGACTTACACGGTGTTAAAGAAACTTTGCGATAAGGGCGTATTCAAAAACGAAGACACGAATGTATCGGTTGTGCTTACCTGCGATGAACAAATTGCCCGTCAAAGCCGCCGCTATGTAGAAGATACTTTCGGCGGGTCGCTGCCGAAATTCATCACTTCATTTTTCGGCGGCAAGAAATTAACACCGGAGCAAGCGGCAGAATTAAAACATCTGATAGAAGAACACGAGGGGGGCGGTAATAATGGATAAACTGTTCCTTACAATTCTTAATATGAGCTTGACTGGGACATTTGTTATCGCGGCGATATGCCTTGCGCGGTTGCCATTAAAAAAAGCCCCGAAAATAATTTCCTATTGCCTCTGGGCAGTAGCGGGATTTAGACTTGTGTTCCCGTTTTCAATCGAGAGCGCTTTCAGTTTGATACCGTTCAAAGCGCGGACGATACCTCCGGATATAGCTATGCAATCAATACCGCGCATTGATAGCGGCATACCTTTTGTAAATAACGCTGTCAGCAGTATTCTTCCCGCTTCTACGCCGACTGCAAGCGTAAATCCGTTACAGATATGGACAACAATCGGCGCGTTTGGTTGGCTTATCGGCGTTGCCGTAATGGTCATTTACGGCGTGGTGTCTTTTGTGATACTCAAACGAAAAATGGGGAAGGCAGCTCACATCGAAGCAAATATCTACGAATCGGAAAATATTAAATCGCCTTTCGTGCTTGGCGTTTTCAAACCGAAAATCTATCTGCCCATTGGCTTATCCGAGCAGGAAAGAAGCTATATTCTTCTGCACGAACAGACTCATATCCGGCGGCGTGACCACATCGTAAAATTCGCGGCGTACTTCATCTTGTGTTTGCATTGGTTTAATCCGTTAGCATGGGTGGCATTTCTGCTGATGGGTGTGGATATGGAATTGTCCTGCGATGAGCGTGTATTAAAACAAATGGGCGGCGAAATTAAAAAAGACTATTCGCTGTCGCTGTTATCTTTGGCGACGGAACGGCGTATTATCGGAGGCAGTCCCCTTGCTTTTGGAGAGGGCAGCGTGAAAGGGAGAATAAAAAACGTGCTGAATTTTAAGAAACCATCTCGGGCAATTATCGTTGTGTCAGTTGCGTTGGTTGTTGTGTTGAGCGTGGGGTTTGCGGTTAATCGTGCCACGGATGGAAGCATCTTAAATTCAATCATACCAATGACCATGAACAATGTTGATAAAGAGCCACATTTTGCCGGGACTGTAATCGAAGTGTATGATAATGCCATCCTCGTAAGCGTTAACGAGGGCGAAGATGCACGCAGAAGCAGCGATCTGATTAGCGTTTCTCTCAACGTGAAATTGAAAGACAGCATGACCGATTTTGCCGTTGGAGACAGAGTAATTGTCTATTATAACGGCGAAATCGCGGAGTCCTATCCCGTACAGGTAAATACCGTTTATGCCATTGTATTGACAAGCCCAGATATGCAGATAACGCCATCGGATGAGAAGGTCTCTGACATTGCTCAAAGAGTTGAAGATGGTCTACTTGTTATAATGTCATCGCCACTTAGTTCATCCAATCCTCAGGACTATATCAACGAACACTGGGAGGAATATGAGAACCTTACGATGAAATATCCAGACGGTGTTTTGGAGTACCTGCTTTCTCAATTTGAAGCAGGCAATTCCAGTGGTCTGCGCGGACAGATTATGATGCGTATGTGCAAAGATATGCTCGGTGTCCAAAATAATGTAACCGACGAATCACTCTCGCCGCAAGAATGGTATAAACAGTTATCCATCATCAGAGAAATAAAACTCCCTGATTTCAAACCAGAAAATCCATCTGGTGTATATAACGGAGAAGTTGACGGTAAAGTGTATGGTGGCCTTTTCAATTCAGCTATCTTACATCAGTACGGCGATTCAGAGAGCGGGTTTCTTGTATATGCCCCCACTATTTATGGTGCTTACGAGGAATCCGATAAGCTGAAAGCATTTGTCACAGTGTACTACGAGTATTACCGTTTATACGGCAATACGTTGGAAAGTACAGGCGGTGGCGTGATTCCAGGCGCTATTGTTTTTGTCAAAGATGAGCATACCGACGGGTGGGTATTTGAGGAATATCTTGAAGTCGGTTCCGCGAATCTACCGGACGGCGCATATTTTGGCGACTCCATTCGTAAACTTTGTGCGATGCCGGTTTCGGGAAATGAAATAAAAGGACTTGCCGAAAAAATGAACGCGGATTATGCAAATGACGCTCGGCAGGATTTGCTTATGCAAAGCTTGAAAGAACATTTAACGGCACATGGACAGACTGGCATATCTCTGAAAAAGCCGGATGGCAATATGATTGAATTGAACTAACGAGTAGTCGGGCAGGGAGTGCCGCTTTCCCTGCCCGACTGCGCGTTAATTGCCTTTTACTATAATTCCATATCCTGCGCCCTGTGCGTTTGCTGTTCGCGCTGTTCCTGCCGCAAAATACTGTAAACGCTCTTGCGGATTTGCTCGGCTTCTCTAACCTTGTCTTTGAGCGCAACATACCTTTGGTTAAGTATTTTCCGCTTGTCGGTCAACTCGGCGTATTCCGCTTTCCACGCCTTTGTCGGCAGGGTAGTTTTGCCGTTCATCACGCCTTTGAGATAGGTATTTGCTGCCGTAAATAGGGTTTGCTCCGAAACCGTCAATGCTTTTTTTTCCTTATATTTTAGGTAAATGTCGGCTTGCCCAATATGCTCGGTCAAGGTCTTTAGACGCCTGTCAATGGGTTTGAGTTTATCACGAATATCAATCTGCTCCCCAATCATGGACTTAAACTGTCCATCAAGCCCCGCCATGTCCATAATCTGATTTTGCTGTAAAAAGTTCAGCATTTTTGCGGCGGCTTTCAGATTGCCGATAGCTTGATAGCGGTCTGATTTACCTGTCTGCTCCCGCCTTGAAAGTATGTTTGAAATAATGTCGGCAAGGGTGAGCGGCTCGGTGTTTTCCATTTCATCTTTCAGCCAGTTTTGCAGTTTGGAGATACGCACCTTTAACTGCCGCAAACGCTGATTTGTAACCTCGATTTCGCGGTTCATATTGCCGCGCTCGGTGGCGATTCCGCGCTTCTCCATCTGGAAAGCGGCAACGCCTAAATGGACGGTGGGGATTTGCTCTATCCCTTGCCGCTCATAGGAACGGTGGTCTATGCGTTCCGCATGATTTTGTTTTTCTAAAATGAAATTGACACAATCAGCCCACGCTTGCCGCCATTCCTCCGCTTTGGTCTGCTCGTTCCAATCGGTGGCGGGAATGGATTTGCATTTGTATTGCCGCTTTTTGGGGTCATAGATTTTGTTGCCCTGCGGGTTAAGAATGTAGTCTTTTTTCTGCTTCGCGCCCCATGCGCCGCCCTGCGCAAAAGGCCGCATGGTCAGCATGATATGGGCGTGAGGGTTGCCGCCGCCTGTGTCATGGATAGCAAAGTCGGCGCACATTCCCGCCGATACAAAATGCTGATTTACATATTCGCGGACAAGGGAAATATTTTGCTCCCTCGTCAATTCAACAGGCAGGGCAAGTTCAATTTCCCGCGCAAGCTGTGAGTTTTTCGCCTTTTCGATTTTCTCCACGGCGTTCCACAAAATGGCACGGTTTGCATATTCGGCGGGAGCATTGTAGGGTAGTAAAATCTCGGTATGGACTACGCCGCCCTTGCGGGTGTAGTTATGGGTGATTCCGTCATATTCGTTTGTGATGGTTTGCCCTGCCCGATAAGCGGCGGCGGCAACTGCGGATTTGCCTTTGCCCCTGCTGATGATTTTGATACTGCAATGATAGATAGCCATGCGACGCGCTCCTTTCTTGCGGAATTGAAAAATCGCCCTTTGCCTGTTATAATTTAGGCAAGGGCGAATGAACAATATTTGTATAATGAATTAGGAGGTCACTATGAAAAAGAAAACAAAGATAGCCATTATTATTTTGGCTTGTATAACTTTAATTAGGCCTTGTTTGTAAAATTGAAGAATCTGTGCTATTTCACCAAAATGGCGATAGAAGCAAGGTGAACGAAAGCAAGAAAGGAATCGTCCCTCTTGTCATACCTGGTTGCTACTCTGCGAAACCACTTCAGCTTTTGAAAAAAGCATTCCACTAAATGACGTTCTTTGTATAGCCACCAGTCGCAATCCCACGGGTTTGAGACATTGGATTGGGGTGGAATTGTATAGGTGGCACCATGCTCCGTAATGTGGCTTCTAATTTTTTCAGCGCCGTAAGCCTTATCGCCCAACACATTACACCCCTTAAGAGGGACTTTAGACAGTAATGTAACGGCATGTACAGAGTCATGGTCATTTCCGGGGGAGAGCAGAAACTCTACGGGGTTCCCCAACCCATCCACAATCGTGTGGAGCTTTGTGTTCAACCCTCCACGGGAACGACCTACCGCCTTGGATTGCCCTTTTTTACGCCTCCATTGGCGCTTTCATGCACCTTGACAGAGGTGGAATCAATGCTCAAGTTTTCCATATCCGCATCGTTGCTGAGCGCCCGAAACACATTTTCTAAAGTCCCATCATTGCGCCACTTGCGAAAGCGAGTGTAGACTCCCTGCCACTTCCCGTAATGCTCCGGCAATTCTCGCCACTGGCACCCGCTGCGGGCGATCCACAGCATCCCATTCAGCATCGTTCTATTGCTCTTGCGGGGACGACCCTTCTGCCCCGTTTTTTCAGGCGGAAGCAGGGGCTCTATCCGTTCCCATTCTTCGTTTGTCAACTCATATCTTCTCATGAGTTCAGTTTACCGGAATTCCAGTGTTTAGGCAACTTTTATTTTACAAACAAGGCCTAGCGTAGTAGGGTATTTTATAATTGGTAATCCGATAATATTTATCAATAATCAAAAGTTAGAAAATTCAATACGCTCTATTGATAATCAAACCGTACAATTAAATGATGTCATTCCTTTTGAATGGGACACCCTTTATACCTTTGGAGCTTATTCAAGCAAAGAGGAAATTGAGGACATTATTGGATTTAAAAGTGCTGATATTAAAGAGAATAACATTAACGAAGGAATGGTACACTTGCTATTTGCTAAAGATGATAAGGTGGTGGCAAGTATACTTGGCTATAGCAGTAATCTGGGCTACAGCATAGACTTCACATCCAAAGAGGGATGGCAAGTAGCATTTGCAGAAAATGCCCAATTTGATGTAATAAAAGCAGATGGAATTGTAACATTAACATATTCAAAATGAGCATACTGTATAGAAGGAAGGTGCGTGAAAAGTACATTCCCCCGCCGTTTCCTTTTGTGCCGACAGGCACAAAACGCCGCCGGCAGGCCGCACATACCACATGAATGTGGTATATAAGTGCGCCCTTCGGGTTTGGGGGCAGGGACGTTACCCCGTTACCCTTGCGCCGTTGTCTCCGTCCTGCTCCCGCTCCGCGCCGTTGCTCTGCGCCGTTCCTGCGGTGTTTGATAGGATAGGATTGATATGCCCCGCTTGGATTTCAGTGAGTATATGGCGGCTGTGTTCGGTGATGATGGTTCTTTCAAGGAAGATTTTGAATTGCTCTTCTGTGAGTGGTATGGTGTCAGGCAACATGCTTTCCAGCAGTCCCATGCGCTTGCAAAGGCGTTTCGTCCTGTCTTTGCGCTCCTGCTCTTTTTGCTGCTGCATAAGCCGTTTTTCTTGATTTTTTAGTTGTTCAATCTGCGCTTGAATATCCGCTATTTTTTCGGTTTTGGTCTTTGCCATGTGGTCTTGCTCCTTTCAAATTTTGGTGGTTTTTGAATGATAGTTATGGTAGACTTAATTTAATATTGAGGGGGGGGACAAAATGAAAAATGAGTTATTACTCAATCTTGAAAAAATACACTCAACAGAATTAGGCGTTGAGCGTGTTCGGAAAAATATAGATTTAGATACTGCGGATGTTATTGAATGGTGCAAGCGGAAAATCGAAAACGCTGATGATATAATCAGAAAAGGGAAGAATTGGTATGTGTCTGTCGATAATGTTGTGATAACAATTAACGCTCATAGTTTCACGATAATAACGGCGCATAAGTGCCATGTGTAAAATCTCTTTTCGGTTTTGGGCGCAAAAAAAAGCGACTTACCCTGTTTTGTGAGTAAGCCGCTTTTCGCGGTCAATATTTGGTTTATGTGCTTTTCTTCCGTGCCTGTTTTCCCTGTTCCTGCTCTTTCTGTTTTTGCTTGGCGGCATATCGTCGCTGCGCTTCGCGCCGTTGCTCCCGTTTGCGCCGCGCCTTTTCCTCTGCGGCGATTTCTTCGGCGGTCGGCTCTGGCGCGGGTACTTCAAACTTGCCGATAAAGTTCAGGTAAATATCTACCTGCTGTTGCCGTTCCCCGCTTGACTTGTCCGCTTCATGCACCACGATTTTTTCTATGTACTCCGCTATCATCTGCGGGGTCAGTTCGGAAAAATCGGTGTGCCGTTTTACCAACTCGATAAATTTATCGGCTCTCGCGCTGTCGGCGTGAAAGCTGTCCAGTTCAGCCTGTAACCGCGCTATGGATTGCTCCAGTTCCGTCTGCTCCTGCTCATACTCCTGCGATAGCAGTTCAAAGCGTTTATCCGTCAGCTTGCCGCTTACGTTGTCCTCGTAAATCCTGCGGATTAAGGTATTCAGTTCGGCAATCCGCTTTTGCTCTTTGGCGATTTTCCGTTTATGGGATTTCGCCGTTTCCTCCTGCCGTACTTCTGAGGTTTCTCGAACCTGCTTCACAAATTCCGCTTCGTTGGTTTTCACAAAGCCGCTTACCGATTTGATAGCGTCAAGGGCAAGTTCTCGCAAAACTACGGTGCGGATTTGGTGATTGGTGCATTGCCGGTTATACTTTCTGCCCGTGAGGTTGTAGGTGGAACAGGTATAAACGTCTTTCGGCGGGCGGTTGCAAACATAGCCTTTTTTATTGATTTGGGTTGTGGGATATGGCTGCCTGTGGTTATACAGCTTCGCGCCGCAATCGGCGCAGAATACTAATCCTGTCAATGGGTTTGCTTCGCCGTGGTCGGTGCGGCGTACCGTCTTGCGGCAACGCTGCGCCGTTTCCCACGTTTCGGGGTCGATAATAGCGGGGTGGGTGTTCTCAAAGATTACCCAGTTTTCTTTCGGATTTTCCTTTGCCTTTTTATCCTTGTAGCTGTCCTTGTAGGTGCGGAAATTCACGGTATGCCCCATGTATTCCGGCCTTTCAATGATATGCGCTATGGTGTTGGTACTCCATGCGTAAGGCTCGGAATGGTCGTAGCTGTTTTCATAGTTGACTATCCCTTTTTTGTACTGGTAGTAAGAGGGGCGTTCTATCTTTTCATCATGCAGTATCCGCGCTATCTGCGTGGGGCCTTTCCCCTCTATGGTAAGGGCGAATATGCGCCGCACAACAGGCGCGGCCTCGGGGTCGATTATCCATTTATCCTTGTCGTTCGGGTCGGGCATATAGCCGTATATGGCCTTGAAGGTCAGCCGCTTGCCGCTCATGCCCCGCGCCCTGTGGCTGGCTTTTACCTTGCGGCTCGCGTCACGCAAGTACCATTCCGACATGATATTGAGGAAGGGGGCAAACTCGCCGCTCTCGCGGTTTGCGCTGTCGATATTGTTGGCTATGGCGATAAAGCGGACATTCTTTTCCCTGAAAAAGACTTCGGTGTAAAAGCCCGTTTGCAGATAGTCGCGGCCTATCCGCGACATATCTTTGGAAATGACGGTTCCGACATTTCCTTTTTCGATTTCCTCAATCAGCTTTTTCCAGTCGGGCCTGTCAAAGTTGCCGCCCGAATAACCGTCATCAGAAAAATGGGCAATGTTAGAAAAGCCGTTTTGCGCGGCGTACTTTTCCAACATTGCCTTTTGATTTACGATTGATAAGCTGTCCCCGATGGATTCATCATCACGGCTCAACCGGGAATACAAAGCCGTGATTTTTTCGTTGCCTGTCTGCCTGTTCATGGATTGCTCCTTTCAGGCAAACGGCTCATTTGCAGTACCCATATTATACCGCGAACGGGGCGCTTTTTCAACGCCCCGACGCAAATATTTTTCCTGCTCATGGCTTTGCCGCCTCGTTTTTTACAAGCCTCAATATTTTATCGTTCATTGTTTCACGGCTTGTCTTGCTGAAATGAACGGATACACGCGCTTCTTTGACAGTAGAAAACAGAACAACGATTCCTGAACCCCTTGCAGCCGA
>CALLZZ010000452.1 GCA_937858235.1 uncultured Clostridia bacterium | reverse complement strand
CGCCGTAATAAAGGCGGCATCTAGCTTTGCCTGGTCTTCCCGGTATTCCCTGGTGGATTCTGCAAGGTCAAGAAAACTCTTGGTAAGCCCCGCCAGGGCGGCCCCAGCGGCAACGACTGCCGCACCGATTGCCACGCCCATGCCTTTAACGACAGAGCCAACCTTTTCAAAACGGGAAGATGCATCATCCGCATCCTTGGCGGCGCCCTCCAGTTCATCGCCGAAGTTATCTGCCTGGTCGCCAGACTGCTTCAGTTCGTCCCCCAATTCATCAATGGCCCGCTCATTCTGGGAAAGTTCACGCTCCATGTCGTTGAGAGCGGCGGTGGCGTTATTCAGCTGGATCTGCCAGTTCTGGGTACGGCGGTCGTTTTCCCCAAAGGAGGAGGCGGCGTTGGACAGAGCAGACCGCAGAGTTTCGATTTTCTGTTTCTGCGCTTCAATTTCCCGGTTCAACACCTGATTGCGAGCGGTAAGTGCTTCAACAGAACTGTCATTTTTATCAAACTGCGATTGCACGACCTTCATCTCAGAACCGAGGACTTTGAAGGACTGGTTGATCTCAGAAAGGGCTTTTTTAAATTCCTTTTCACCCTCCAGACCAATTTTTAAGCCAAAATCATCTGCCATTTATACCACCTCCTTCATCAGATTCCCTCTGGGATAATGTCATCAATGAACAATTCCCGTTTTGGCTTTGCCAGCCCGTTGTATTGCTTGTGGCATTCCCACAGATCGAGTAATAAGCCAAACGGCATCAGCCACACCTCATCCTGGCTCAGATGAAGGTGGGCGATGCCGTAATAGAAAAGTCGGGTAAACAACTCTTCGTCACTTACCCGACCTGTGCGTTTTTTTGGTCTGCCTCGCTTTCAATATTGCGCTTGGTCCCCTTATAAAGGGCTTCTGTGATAGCACTCTTATATGCCGCAAGATCAAGAGGAGAAGTGAGCAGTTCCACCATCTCCTCGGTGAGCAGTTCCCTGGGGTCATCCTTATTCTTCAGATTGTGTACCAGGATGGACTGGTTCGCCAAGAGCGTGATAAGCCAGACAATTTCGCCGATTGCCATTTCAAAGTTCTCGGACTTCATCAGCTTATCGCCCAGATTCTCCAGACCGCCATATCTCCCGGCTATCTCTTTCGTGGCTCTGGTGGTCAAAAGCAGAGTATATTCTTCATCTCCAACGAAAATTTTAGCAGAGCGTTCTTGTGTCATACGTCATCTCCTCCTTATTCTGAAAGCGAATCTGCGGACGGATAGGAAGGCTCATACACTTCTTCATACCAGTTCGTGATGGTTTCAGGAGTGACAGAGGTATCACCCTCTGTGACCTCTGCCTTCCAGGGGTGTCTGCCTTTTGCGTCAGGCTTGTTGCGGCGAAGGATCGTACCCTCAATGGTAGGTGTGGAGAACTCGATGCTCTCACCCTTGGTCGTAAGGTTGGTCGCGGGGATGCCAAATTTTACTCGGTAGAGCCAGTAATACTTATACTTGCCATTGGACTTCTTCGCACGGAAGCCAACGGCGACAGGCGCCCCGCCATCTTCACTGGCGGATACCACTACGCCTTTTTCATCAATAACAGCACCCGTCAGGTCGGATGCAACAGATGCACCGATATCGTCCACGCCCAGAGTCAGGGTGCCGCTCTGGAATTCCTTTACGATTTCCGCAGCACCGTCATCCGCATAAAGCGTGGCTTCAGCCAGTTCCACAGAAAGTTCCGCACTCATGGCTTTCGCCAGCTGCACTGGGGTATCGTAGGTTTCCTCCCCCGTACCGGGGGCTTCTGTGATTTTGGCGTAATACAGTTTATCAAGACCGATCGTAGCCATTAGTCATTCCTCCATTTCATAATGCTTGGCTACATCCACAGCATAGTGGTGGTAGCCAGTTTCCGTTTCATAACCGATGTATCTGCGGTCGGTTATGGTGAAATCTTCTGCCAGCAGCGTTTTTACAATACGGTTTTTATCCTTCATGTAATTGCCCTTGGCGTATAACGAGAGCCGCGCCTCCTGCACATCAATGCCGGGGGTATTATCCGCATGGAGTTCAAAGGTATCGACAAGCGGAACGACTACAATATACCGCTCCGGGGCTTTGTCTTTAAAAACGCCTGTTTCCAGCGGAATGCCCAGAGGAGTCAGGGCCGTTTGGATGTCTGTAAGAATACTCATAGCTTTCTGACCTCCTCATCAAATTTCTGCTGCATCGCCGTTATACAAGCGGAACGGGATGCAGACTTGGCGGGCTTTAAGAAAGGTTTTGCAGGCTGCCCATGTTTTCCGTACTCCAGAATGTTTGCGATCATGGCATTGCTTTTCCCATCTGAGCGGGGCTCCGCAAACCCGATTTTGATATTGTGGTTACCCTGCTTATCCATCTTGACGGGTGTAACACCCAGGGAAGATTCCAGCTCTCCCGTGGACTCCGATGGATATTTGGTGCCGCTGCCCACAACGGATGACAGGTTGCTGCTGACCTTCTGGTAGACAACTTCTGCACCAGCCTCCAGCACTTTTTCCGCAACTGCATCGGTATTGGACTGCAGTCTGGAGAACTTTAAAAGAAAGTCTTCCGGCATTTTTACATCAACTTTTGCCATTGGTCGCTTCACTCCTTTTCGCTAAAACTTCTACATACATCCCACGTCCTTTTACATTCTCAACTGATATGATGTCGTAGCGATCCCCATCACAGACAATAATGTGTTCTGTGGTGACGGTAAGGTTTGGAATGCAGCGAAAACGGAACAGGTCGGTTGCCTCAGAAAATGTGGCAAGATTTGCCCACCTCTGGGAGCCGTGCCGCCCCTCTCGGTAAATGCGGACAGTTGCGAGGACTTCATCCGTAGTGACAGAGAAGCCCTCGCTGTCCTTCACATGGCGGACTTCGATAATGTCCGCAAACCCATTCATCATGCCGTAACTCATACTCACACCTTCCATTCCCGGTCAAGCCGCAGGAGGTTGTTTACCGTGTCCCACACCTGTTTTCCTGCCTGAACGCTGTCAGCAAAAAAACCGCCCGTAGATCCATCTCTGGATTCGTAAAAGTGGGAGGCCAGCATGATGACCGCCTGTTCGGTGGTGGGTGGCATGGTGGTTTCCGTATAAGTCCCAGCTGGGATGTGCTGGAAACTCTCCGCATATGAAACAGCGGCGGTGATGTAGCTTTGGATCAGCACATCATCCACCGCATGGTCGAGTATCAAATTTTGCTTCACCTTGTTAAGCAATTCTTCCATCACCGCCGCCTCCTTCCTTAACCAGCGTTTTTCTGTGCCAGTACCTTAATAGCCTCCGGCAGAATCAGCTTTCCGTCCACGCGCTGGGAAGCAAGGAATCCTACCTGGCCGTTTGCGGCATACAGTTCATTCAGCCGTTTGAAAGAACGCCCCTGGCGGTCTGCAATCCAGTAATAACTGAAATCACCAAAGGCAATTGTCTTTGCCTCTGCGGCGATTGCAGGCATATAGGCCGAGGTGCGGACTGGTCTGCCCAGGATGGTATCCGGCGTTCCGGCGGTCAGAGAAGGCTGCCAAAGATACTGACCCTGGTTATCCTTCAGCTTACGGATCGCCTTGATGGTGGAATCATTCAGAAGCCACACAGCGTTACGGCGATACGGAGATTTCAGAGAATAGAACAGGTCAATCAGTTCGTCAGCCGTGATGGCAGTGGCAGAGGCTGCAGTGACACCGAGTTCCGCACCGCCCGTAGTTGCCAGAATCCCCAGAGGCTTACCAGAACCGTCCCCAGTAAAGAACGCTTCCTCCTCTTTTGCGCCGATGCGTCGGGCAAACTCACGAGAGATGTAGCTTTCCAGGTCAAAGACGCTGTCGTTGAGAAGTTCCTCGGAAACCTTGATCATCGTACCCAGCTTGTAGGCACCGATAGATACCTGGCTGAAGGAATCATCGCTCTCAGTGAATGCGCCTTCCTCATCAATCCAGGATGCAGTTCCCTTGGTAGCCACCACGGGAATCTTACGGTCGCCGCTGGAAGTCTGGATGACCTTTGCCAGCTGACGGAAGATATTCTCCTCCTCAAGTGCCTCCACCAGGGTGTGCTCATATTCATCCGGCACCAGATAGCCGCCTTCAGAATCCGTTCCGACCTGCAGGGCATTTACCACAGCGGGCATGGGGGATTTGGAGCGCATCATGTTCCAGAAGTTCTGGCGGTACTCATTTGTGGCACGGCCAGTCTTAGGCTCTTTACCACCGCCAATACCAGGCTGGTTGGTGATGGGGCTGCTGGTAGGACGGGAAAGCTCCGCATCAATATTTGCCTGCCGTTCCAGACGTTCGATCTCCTTACCCAGTGCCACTACATCCGCTTCCATTTTGTCATAGGTGGCGGTATCTTCCGCAGAAAGCAGTCCATCCGCACCACGCTTACTGTCTAGGAATGCCTTGGCGGCTTCCCAGGCTTTTGCACGCTTCTCTCGCAGTTCCAGAATCTTATTCATAATCGTTTTTCCTCCTTGTTCAGTGAGCCAGCAGGCTCAGTCTTTTTTCTAGTTGTTCAATGGGGGTGCCAGTTTTCTTTTCCGGCATCAGCTTGGAAAGCAGAGAATTTGTGACCGCTTTTCTGGAGAACATCACCGCCTCCAGATCCTGGTCTTTTCCTGTTTCTTCCGCATTATCGGAAAAGAGGATTGTATCTGCAAAGCCCAGTTCCACTGCTTTTTTTGCATTGAACCAGGACTCAGCATCCATAAGGTGTGAAATCCTAGCACGGGTAAGCCCCGTCTTGATTTCATAGGCGTTCATGATAGATTCTTTCACCTCATCCAGCATGGAGATTGCTTTCTGCATTTCTGCCGAATCTCCAATTGCTACAGTCATGGGATTGTGAATCATCATCATGGCAACCGGGGACATCTGCACTTCTGTGCCTGCCATAGCAATAACGGAAGCGGCAGAAGCCGCCAGTCCATCAATCTTGACCGTCACGTTGTGCGGATAATCCATCAGCATATTGTAGATTTGGGCTGCGGCGAAGACGTCCCCGCCAGGGCTGTTGATCCAAACGGCAATATCGCCCTGGCACTTGTCAAGTTCAGACTTGAACAGCTTGGGGGTGACCTCATCTCCGAACCAGGTCTCATCGGAGATTTCTCCGTTTAAGACAAGCACGGCAGGTTCACCTTCGTTCCTTACCCAGTTCCAGAATTTTCTTTTCATTGGGAACCTCCTTCGGTTTCTATTTGCGTAGAATCGTCTGAACTCGTACCAGCATCAGCAGCAAATGCACCAGCGTCAGCCAGCTTAGTCATGTTGCCATTGATCAGATACAGATTGCCGCCTTCCTCGTCTGGAATGGGGTTCAGATCTTCCATCTCACGGATATCATTTGCGCTCATCCACCCATTCTGCCGGGCCGTGGCATAACCGTTCATGCGGCTTTGATAATCACCACGAAGCAGCCCATCCACATTCAGTTTGATGAAATATTTCTGTTTCTCGGCTGGTAAGAGCAACGAGCGCATGAGTGCCTGCTCCCAGCGGATCACCCACGGGTCGAGCGTGTATTTCACAAATTCCAGCGACTGCTGCTCAATATTGGAGAAACTGGATTTATCCAAATCACCAACCATATGGGGTGGGATGCGGTATAGTCGAGCGATCTCGTTTATCTGAAATTTCCTAGTTTCCAGGAACTGTGCTTCTTCTGGGGGAATGCCGATCTGCTGATACTTCATTCCTTCCTCTAACACAGCGACTTTTCCGGCATTTTTTGAACCGCCGTATACGGACTGCCAGCTTTCACGGATTTTCGCAGGATCTTTCAGAACCCCCGGATGTTCCAGAACGCCACCCGGTGCGGCGCCGTGGGCAAAGAAAGAGGCACCATACTCCTCGCAAGCCAATGTCATACCCACGGCGTTTCTGGCCATGCCGATGGGGGAATAACCCACCAGCCCATCAAAGCCCAGGCCGGGGATGTGGAGGACATCTTCTTTGCGTAGAGTCACGGTGCCATATTTCTTAAAGTTTGGATTTTCTTCCGTGAAGCGGTTGTAGGTGTAGTAGAGTTCGCCGGACTGATTGCGCCAGACTTCCATCTTGTTCGGAAGCAAAGGGTAGAGGGCAACAACCCTGCCAGCCCCATCACGTATGATCTGGGCATAGGCATTTCCCCAGATGAGCAGATGGCTCATCAGCGTTTCCCGGAAAACAAAGGAAGTCATCTCACTGTTCGGTTCATTGTGAAGGACATGATAAAGGGGGTGCGTAAAAACACGCTCTTTTCCACCACCATCCTTGTACTGATAAATGTGCAGCGGCAACGAAGCGATGGCTTCAGACAAAATACGCACACAGGCATACACGGCTGTGGTCTGCATCGCTGTAAACTCATTCACTCGTGTGCCGCTGGTAGTTGGGCCGAACAGATAAGTGAAGTCATTACCGTTATAGGTGTCTTTAGGCTTATCCCTTGCTTTTGCGAATTTTGAAAAAATGGGTATATTCATTGGCTGTACCTCCTCATTCTTCAGATTGCTATATTTAGAAAACGATCATGCCGCGCTGATCATATACACTGGTAGTCTCACCGCCATTACGGATACAGCGGTCAAGACCCATAATCAACGCCACAATCCCGTCAATCTTCTCCACAGAACGCTCCTTATCCGGCTTGATGTTTCCTGCCGGGTCCTGCCGCATCACCACATTTTGAGCCATCCACTTAAGAACAGGATTGCCACCGTGGACGATGCTTCCTTCCATCAGCAACTTGTACAGTTCCTTCGATGGCGGGGACATATCCTTAAAGCCCTGTCCGAAGGGAACCATTGTAAAGCCCTCATCCTCAAGGTTTTGCACCATTTGAGTAGCATTCCAGCGGTCATAGGCAATTTCTCTGATGTGATACTTAGTTCCCAAATCTTCAATAAACTGCTCTATGAAACCATAATGAACAACATTTCCCTCAGTGGTTTGGATGTACCCTTGGCGCTCCCAAACGTCATATAAAACATGGTCACGTCTGCACCGCAGTTCTAAGGTGTCTTCCGGCAGCCAGAAAAACGGGAGTACAATGTACTTCTCGTCCTCAGAGTGCGGGGGAAAGACCAAAACAAAAGCCGTGATGTCCGAAGTGCTGGCTAAGTCCAGCCCTGCGTAACAGTCACGACCTTTCAAGGAATCTATATCAATGGGGGTGTTACCCTTATCATAAATATGCTCTGGAATCCAAACTACCGTGGAATTCGTCCACATATTTAACCGAAGCTGCTTAAATACATTTTCTTCGGCGGGATTATCTAGTGCATTTTGATAGGCTTCCCGGACACGTTCGATTTGAATGGTGTGCCCCAGGGAGGGGTTTGCCTTATACCAGTTTGCCTCGTCATTCCAGTCATCCCCCTCCGCAAGCCCATACACTACAGGGTAGAAAGTGCTGTCCACTTTTCTGCCAGCCATAATATCCAAAGCCTTGGTATGCAGTTCATAACAAATGCTCTGTTTATCCGTCCCTGCAGTGGTGATGATAAAGAAAAGTGGCTGCTCACGAGCATCGCCGGATCCCTTGGTCAGGACATCATACAGTTTTCGGTTCGGTTGGGCGTGAATCTCATCAAATACCAGCCCGGAGACATTCAACCCATGCTTAGTACCAGTTTCAGCGGAAAGCACTTGGTAAAACCCAGCATTACTATAGTTGACGATACGCTTGGTGGCTGCGGTGATCTTTGAACGCTTCATCAATGCCGGATTCATCATCACCATCTGCTTTGCCACATCAAAAACAATAGATGCCTGGTTCCGATCACAGGCCGCGCCGTACACTTCAGCACTTGCTTCATTATCTGCATATAAGAGATACAGGGCGATGGCCGCCGCCAGTTCAGACTTGCCCTGTTTCTTGGGAATTTCTACATAAGCGGTGAGAAATTGCCGTTTTCCATCTTCACGGACGATGCCAAAAATGTCCCTTACAATCTGCTCCTGCCAAGGAAGAAGCAGAAACTTCTTGCCGGCCCACTTGCCTTTGGTGTGACAAAGATTCTGAATAAACTTCACAGCCCTGTCCGCTTTCGCCTTTTCGTAGTGGGATGCAGGGAGCATGAATCTGGAAGGTGTGTATTCATAAGCCATTACTCATCACCTCCCAGGAGGGCTTCCATCTCATCGATTGGATCGACCTGCCCATCACCGCCTACGATCCTGCTCCGCGCAGAGGGAGTCAGTCCAAACTGCTCACAAAACTTCAACATGATCTTAAGATTCGTCTGGGCGATAGAAACCTGTGGAACCTGCTGTAAGTAGCCATTTGGGGTTCGTACCATTGTTCCGTGCTGTGTTATAAACTCCTCTGCTTCTTTCCAGCGGGCATACGCTTGGCAGTATCCGGCAAATGCCGCCATGTCCATTTCTGTGAGCAGACCCAGCTGCTCCAGAACCTTACCCATCCGCTTCCACTCTTTCTTTGCTTCATCCTCCAGCCAAGCCGGACAGCGGGGAGCCCTTTTGGCGGGCTTCGGCTCATTCGGATTCAGCGGTCTGCCGCCAGGATTTCCTTCCAGCACTTTTAGCGCCGTAGGTTTGGGTTTTCTTCCTCGCTGGGCCATCCAGCCCACCTCCTTTCGCAAAAATACGACAACAAAAAGGAGCCTCCGAAGAAGCTCCCCAAATCAGCGAATGCCGTTATAAATTTCTTAGTAGTTCTCGCTGTGCATCAGGATTTCAAATGCCAGCTGTGTGTCCGGGTCGGATGGCTGAATATCCCAACCCCTGTCATAATTGCATACAATTTTTCCGTCCCGGCGCATCATTAGCTTACTTACCTTGCCGCCGTCAATGCCCCATTCGGAACCAACCTCGTACACTTTTATATAGTAATGGAAAATGCCCCCATTGACCTTTAAACTTCCTTCTTTCCACATAATGCGTACCTCCGTAATTTTGTGAGTTTTCCCTTTTGGTAGTAGCATATTACATCTGAAACACACATATATCCAGGGAATTTGCCAGCATATATTTCACAAATACAGAGGGAGAATGATGTGTATATTATGACTGGAAGAGAGAAACGGCTCCAGGTTCAGAGCCGCTCTCTTTGTACTTACCGTTCTCCAGTCAAAATAAACTGCGCATACGCATCCTGGTGTTCTTCGATAAAGATGACCAGTTCGTAAAATCCCATCTCGTTGGCGATGACTTGCACCATCGGGGTATCAAACATATTCGTGCGCCCCGTGGCCCTGACCGCCAGAATCTGTTCTTTCACCGTATCACTCACCACTTTGACCTTTGTAAAACCATCCACCCCATAAATAAGGTTCAGGCTGCCACCGCTGTCCCATGACACCATGAGGTGTCCGGCATCATCCACACCTTTAACCGTTCCCTCTGTCCCAATGGGCGGCGCCTGTGGATCGTCCATTGAAAGAAGTTTCACACGGCACCCTGCTGGGTACTGCTTACGGAGGCGATCCACCATTTTGCGGTCAGGAAATCCATTATTCACTCAGCCCCACCTCCTTAAGCAACCTTGAGGCGTAGCGTTTGCCTACGCTGTCCGTGAGGGCATTTTCCAAAAAACTGGAGTCAAAGCCAAAGTGGGCGTAACCGTCCAAGCATACTTCATAATAATGCAGGGATGGCAAACCAGTCTTCCGCTCTTCGTGCATAATGTAGATGGTCGCATCCACCTTCCCAAGACTCACATCGCCCAGCAGGGAGAACACCTCCACATTCATGTTGTCTTTGTAATAAAATGTCGGATAGCCCTCGTAGCGGT
>CALLZZ010000451.1 GCA_937858235.1 uncultured Clostridia bacterium | reverse complement strand
AATTTTATCCATAAACGTGTCCCTCATCTCTATACGCCAGTTTTTCGATTGATTTCACTCTTTATTGTAGCGGGAACTGCGCTGAGAGGCAAGAGTGAAAGTGCCAAAAAAGGCCATTTCAAAAAAAGCGACGACTGAATTTGGAATCAGTCGCCGTTCTGTGTGAGGTTACTGCTTAAGATAGTTGTTCTGACATTCGTGGAGCAGTTCCCGGAAACGAGTTGCGTGCATCGCCTCATCCTCTGCGAATTCGGCAAACACCTTGGATACCTTCTCGTTGTCCTTGATCTCCTGCTTGTAATCCTGGTAATCCAGAACCAATTCCATTGAGTTTTCCCAAGCCCGCAGCAGCCGGTCACGGGTGTTGATTTTGATGGCGTCTCCGCCTAAACGTTCACGATTCATAATCCGTCCTCCCGTCTATAAAGTGGTACAAACCTAGTATGGACGGGAGCGAATGGGGTTATGCAGGTCAGAGCACGGATGCGGCAGCCCTACGTTTCGCCATAGCTTTGCCGTTGGCCAGCATAAGCTTGATCCGATTTTCCTGATTGATTTTGGTGGCGCTGGGATCGTAGTCGATGGCCACGATGTTGGAGTCAGGATAGTCGTCCTTGAGACGGCGCACCATGCCTTTGCCGACGATGTGGTTGGGGAGACAGCCGAAGGGCTGCGCGCAGACGATGTTGGGGGTACCGGAGTGGATCAACTCCAGCATTTCTGCGGTGAGCAGCCATCCTTCTCCCATCTTGCACCCTTCGCCCAGATAACCCTGCACCAGACGGTGGAGATCGGCGAAGGTGCCGGGCGCCTGAAAGTAGTTGGACTGCTCCAGGGCGTGGATCATATCCTGCTGGCAGTGCTCCACATAGCCCTTAAAGAACTGGCAGACCTTCTTTTTTGCCCAGTAGCCACCGTAGATGTTTACATCCACTTCGCGGTTAAAAATCTTAAAGATAATAAAGTCGGTCAGGCCGGGAACCACAGGTTCGATCCCTTCGCTGAGGAGGAATTTTTCCAGCTGGTTGTTGCCCAGAGAGGAGAACTTCACATAAATTTCACCAACGACCCCCACACGCACCTTGGAGCCAAAGTTTTCTACGGGAACGGCCTTAAAATCGTTGCAGATTTCCGCAAAGCCTGCCTGCATCTGCTTTCGGTTCATGCCCTTGCCCTGCTGGAAGCGATCGATCATGCGATCCTTCCAGAGTTCCACCAATGCATCGGTGTCCCCAGCGTTGATCTCATAGGGACGCACCTGATTGGCTACGTTCATGATGAGATCACCATACATCATGGCGTAAACCAGCTTACGCACCAGAGGGATGGAGAGCTGAAAGCCGGGGTTTGCCTCCAGACCGAAGCTGATGGAGATCACGGGAATGTATGCCATATCGGCCTTTTGAAGGGCCTTCCGGAGCAGGTGGATGTAGTTAGAGGCACGGCAGCCGCCGCCGGTCTGGGTGATAAACAGTGCTACCTTGTGGGGATCATAGCCGCCTTTTTTGATGGCGTCGATGAACTGACCGATGACCAGCAGGGCGGGATAGCAGGTGTCGTTGTGGACATATTTCAACCCTTCGTCCACAACGGACTGCCCCTCATTGTTCAGCTGCACCACATTGTACCCCTCCAGCTGGAGCATTTTTTGGAACATGCCAAAGTGGATGGGAAGCATTTGGGGCATGAGGATGGTATATTCTTTCTTCATCTCCTTGGTGAACAGGAGACGACCGGTTTTATCATAGACTAACTCTGCCATAAATATCATTCCTTTCCAGGAATCCGATTGTTACGGAGTTATTTTGGGTTCTTTCCGGGCTTTTCGCGATTCAATGGCGGCCATGAGGCTGCGCACCCGGATTTTTACGGCACCCAGGTTGCTAATGTCGTCGATTTTCAGCTGAGTGTATAACTTGCCGCCATCCTCCAGGATGGTGCGCATTTCATCGCCGGCAATGGCGTCCACACCGCAGCCGAAGCTGACCAGCTGAATCAGTTCCATGTCAGGCTGTGTACAGACGTAGCGAGCAGCGTTGTACATTCTGGCGTGGTAAGTCCACTGGTTGAGGACGGTGAGGGGATGGTGACCCATGCGCTGGGACACGCTGTCCTCCGTGATGAGGACGAAGCCGAAGCCGGAAATCAATTCGTTGATGCCGTGGTTGACCTCGGGATCTATGTGGTAGGGGCGACCCGCTACTACCATAATGGGGAGATCGTGCTCCCGCGCATAGGAGATGTACTGTTCCGCTGTATGCTCCACATCGGTCTTATATGCCTCGTAGGCACGGTAGGCAGCCTTGACGGCGGCGACGGTCTCCTGTTTGGGGACGTCAAATTCCTGCTGGAAGTAGGCGGCAGCCCGCTTCCTGAAATCCCGAGGACGATGAAGACCGAAATAGGGATGGAGGTAGCGGGTTCCCTTGAGCTGAGGCAGGTTGGCTGCGATCAGATCGGGGTAGTAAGCCACCACGGGACAGTTGTAGCAGTTGTCGCTGATGTGTTCGTCAAAGCTGTAGCTCATGCAGGGGTAGAAGATAGCATCCACATTCTGCTCCAGCAGGCTGAGCACATGACCGTGAAGGAGCTTTGCCGGGTAGCAGACGGTATCGGAGGGGATGGTACGCTGCCCCTTGATATACAGCTTCCGGCTGGACTCCGGGGAGAGTACCACCTCAAAGTTAAGCTTGGTGAAGAACTCGAACCAGAAGGGCAGGTTGTCGTAGAGGTTCAGTCCGAAGGGGATGCCAATTTTTCCGCGGATTCCGGTACCTGTTCCCTTGCCCTCCATAGCGCGGAGCCGGTCACACTTGTACTTCATCAGGTCGGGGAGAGGGTGCTTTTTCCCGCCTAACGGCTTGGAGCACCGGTTGCCGGAAATGAAGCGGCGGCCGCCGTCAAAGGAGTTAACTGTGAGGCTGCAATGGTTGGTGCAGCCGTTGCAGGTCAGAGGACGGGCACTATGCTGGAAAGCAGCCAGTTCTTTGGCAGTGAGGAGGGTGCTGCGCTCCAACTGGAGGTTTTTGGCCGCCAGGGCTGCGCCGAAGGCCCCCATGATTCCGGCAATGGTGGGACGGATGACGTTCCGTTGCAGTTCCTGCTCAAAGGCACGGAGTACCGCATCGTTGTGGAAGGTACCGCCCTGAACCACAATGTGCTGACCCAAATCGTCGGCGGAAGCCACCCGCAATACCTTATAGATGGCATTTTTCACGATGGAGATGGACAGTCCGGCAGAAATGTCCTCGACACTGGCGCCATCCTTCTGAGCTTGCTTCACGGAGGAGTTCATAAAGACCGTACAACGGCTGCCTAAATTTACCGGCCTTTTGACAAACAGACCGATTTTAGCGAAATCAGCAATGTCGTAGCCCAGCGCACGGGCAAAGGTTTCAATAAAACTGCCGCAGCCCGAGGAGCAGGCTTCGTTAAGCATAATAGAGTCCACGGCACCGTTGCGGATCTTGAAGCACTTCATATCCTGCCCGCCGATGTCGATGATAAAATCTACTTCGGGGTTAAAGTGAGCGGCGGCGTTGTAGTGCGCCACCGTCTCCACCAGACCCAGGTCACAGCGGAACGCATTTTTAATCAGATCCTCGCCGTAACCGGTAACTGCGCTGCCTTTGATGGCAATGCGGTCACCGCAGAGCTGGTAGATTTTCTCCAGCTGTTCCCTGACGATGGACACCGGGTTGCCCTGGTTGGAGTGGTAGTAGGTGTAGAGCAGGCCACCGTCGGGGGCGATGAGCGCCAGCTTGGTGGTGGTAGAACCGGCGTCAATACCCAGGTAAGCGTCACCTGAATAGGTGGCAATGTCCATCACAGGGGGATGCTGACTGTTGTGCCGGGCGCAGAAGGCGTCATAGTCCGCTTGGCTCTCGAAGAGTGGAGGGGCCGTATCCACACTGGTGATGCTGCTCCGACTTTCCTCCAGCTTTTTCAGCTGATCGTCAAAAAGAACTGCGTCATAGTCCGAGGCGCAGAGAGCTGCGCCAATGGCGGCAAAGCAGTCGCCGTCCTGAGGGAAGATGGCGTGTTCCGCATCCAACTGGAGGGTGTCCACAAAGCGCTCCCGCAGCCCCATCAGAAAGTGGAGGGGGCCGCCCAGAAAGACAATCGTCCCCTTTAGATCCCGTCCCTGGGTGAGGCCGGCGATGGTCTGATCCACAACGGCCTGAAAAATCGAGGCGGCAACGTCTTCTTTCCGACCACCCTGATTCAGGATGGGCTGGATGTCGCTTTTGGCGAATACGCCGCAGCGGCTGGCAATGGGGTAGATTTTCTCGTGCTTGAGGGCTAACTTGTCCAGTTCGTCACCGGTGACGTTCATTAAGGTAGCCATCTGGTCAATAAACGCACCAGTACCACCGGCACAGCTGCCGTTCATCCGCTCTTCTAGAGCACCGCCGAAGAAGATGATCTTAGCGTCTTCACCACCCAGCTCAATCACTGCGTCGGTGCCGGGGATAAAGGTATCCACGGCGGCAGCGGTAGCGTAGACCTCTTGGACGAAATCCACGCCGCTGACCTTGGAGACCCCCAGGCCGGCGGAACCGGTGATCACCATTTTCACTGCGCGGCCTGTGAGCTGATCCTGAATGCGCGCCAAAATCTCACAGGTTTTCTCCCGGACCTTGGAAAAATGCCGCTCATAGGAGCGGAACAGTAATTTGTTTGTCTCATCCAGCACCACAACCTTAACGGTGGTGGAGCCAATATCAATACCAATACGAAGGTTCATACATATTCACCTGAATTACTTATCATTCGTAACAGAGGGGGATTCCTCAGTTAGGAACCATTCTAGCTTAATTCAAGAGGAATAGCAAGAGTGTGAGAGGCGGGAAGGGACGGTAAAACCGGAAAGAAACGGTGAAAAATGAAGGAAAAGTATCGCTTATGTGGAAAAAGCAGCCGGCCAAAAGGCAGACTGCTTTCGTAAAAGTGTATGTCTGTTTATGGGGCAATTGTCTCCGTCTGACGAAGGATCAGCGCGGAGACGAGACCGATTCCGATGCCGGCAAGGGTACCAGTGAGGCAGAGGAACGGGAAATACCAGACGATCTGCCATGTGTTGGTGACAAAGATAGCGGCGACAATTTGACCTGCATTGTGGGCGACGCCGCCTGCCACGCTGACCAGAATCTTTCCGCATGTTTCGGATCGGCTCAGGGGGAACATCACGGCCAGACTCAATGCGGCGCCGGCGGCGCTGAAGATCAGACTAAAGATGTTTCCGAAGAGGATACCTGACAGCATTACCCGGATCAGGGAGATGGCGCAGGCGCCCTTAAAGCTCAGACGATACAGAGCGAAGATGGTCACGATATTTGCAAGACCCAGCTTCAGCCCTGGCACCGCGATAGACAGAGGGACCAGGGATTCTAAGTAACTAAATATCATGGCCAGGGCGATAAGAATGCCGTAGGTTGCAACTTTTTTTGCCTTCATGGTTCCGATTCTCCTATTGATCGACGACATCCTAAGGTGGTGTACCGACCTGAATGCCATGCAGTGGGTTGGGAAGTAAGGTATGGTTTTCTGGCCTGTTTGCCATGGAAGTTTCGTGGCAAACGGGGGTAGAAATTGTTTAAAAACACAAGAACGGGAAGTAAGGCCGGGATATATTTGGATTATATCAATAAATTTTACAGAATACAAGGAATTGCCAGGAGAAAACCCTGGTGCTTGCTATTTTTTAGCTGTGGCGACGCTAGATTGGGGGGTGAAAGAAAAATGTTGGGTTTGACAGATCTGCGTTGCAGAGGATGGAATCCTTGTGTTACAATGGGAAAAAAGAAAAAGGAGTGGTTCGGGAAAATGGACGTGTTTGAGGGCAGGCCCGTCAATCCAGAGGGGCGTTTGGAAAAGGAAGTGGAGGCCTACGATCTGCTGGACAAGTTGGGGATTGCGTACCAGCGCGCCGATCACGAGCCTGCGGCCACCATGAAGGTGTGCAAGGAGATTGATGCGGTACTGGGACTGATGATCTGCAAAAATCTCTTTCTGTGCAACCGACAGAAGACCAAGTTTTATCTGCTGCTGATGCCGGCAGACAAACCCTTTCGAACCAAGGAACTATCCGCTCAAATCGGCAGCAGTCGTCTGTCCTTCGGCGGCCCGGAGGATATGGAACGTCTGCTGAACGTAACTCCAGGTTCGGTCAGTATCTTGGGGCTTATGTACGACCGGGAGCATCAGGTGGAGCTGCTCATTGACAGCGATGTGCTGAAGGAGCGCTACTTTGGCTGCCATCCCTGTATCAATACCTCCAGCGTGAAGATGTCCACAAGTGATTTTACCCGGCGTCTGCTGCCTGCCCTACATCACGAGTCGATGATTGTCCATCTCTGACGATTTAGCAGGTTAAATGGGATTGACAAAACGACCAGGCGTTGGCATAATTAAAAATTGATAACAATCTACGGCCTGTGCAGAAAAAGGAAAAAAGGATGGTACCGTTATGAGTGACTATAAGATCAATACCAAATGCGTACAGAGCGGCTACACCCCTGGCAATGGGGAGCCTCGGCAGATTCCCATTATCCAGTCCACTACGTTTAAGTATGCGACCAGTGAGGATATGGGAAAGCTCTTCGATCTGGAGGCAGAGGGATATTTCTACACCCGGCTCCAGAATCCCACCAACGATATGGTGGCGGCGAAGATTGCAGATATGGAGGGCGGCACCGCAGGCATGCTGACCTCGTCCGGCCAGGCAGCGAATTTCTTTGCCCTGTTTAATGTGGCGCAGTGCGGCGACCATTTGGTATCCTCCTCCAGCATTTATGGCGGTACCTTTAACCTGATTGCAGTGACCATGGCTAAAATGGGCATCGAAACCACCTTTGTCTCCCCGGACTGCACCGAGGAAGAGCTGGACGCAGCCTTCCGACCCAATACTAAGGCAGTCTTTGGGGAAACCATTGCCAATCCTGCCCTGACAGTGTTGGATATCGAGAAGTTTGCCAAGGCAGCTCACGCCCACGGGGTACCGATGATCGTGGACAACACCTTCCCGACTCCGGTGAACTGCCGTCCCATCGAGTGGGGTGTGGATATTGTTACCCACTCCACCACCAAGTACATGGACGGTCACGGTGCCGGCGTTGGCGGCTGCATTGTGGACTCCGGCAACTTTGACTGGATGGCTCATGCGGACAAGTTCCCTGGTCTGTGTACGCCGGACGACAGCTATCACGGAATTACTTATGCAACCCAGTTCGGCAAGGAGGGCGCTTTCATTACGAAATGTACAGCCCAGCTCATGCGGGACTTCGGTTCCATCCAGTCTCCCCAGAATGCATTTCTGCTGAACCTGGGTCTGGAATCCCTCCACGTTCGTATCAAGCGCCACTGTGAAAACGGTCAGGCGGTAGCAGAATTTCTTCAGAGTCATCCCAAGGTGGACTATGTAGTCTATTCCGGCCTACCCGGAGATAAGTACTACGATCTGGCGCAGAAGTACCTGCCTAACGGCGGCTGCGGCGTGGTTTCCTTCGGCTTGAAGGGGGGACGAGAAGCGGCATCCACCTTCATGAAGAGTCTAAAGCTGGCTGCCATCGAGACCCATGTGGCAGATGCCCGTACCTGCTGCCTAAATCCGGCTTCCTCTACCCATCGCCAGCTCACCGACCAGCAGCTGATTGAAGCTGGTATTCCGGCAGAGCTGATCCGGTTCTCCTGCGGCATTGAGGATGCAGAGGATCTGATTGCGGATCTAAGTCAGGCACTGGACGCAATCTAAAAACAGGATAACAAAAAGTCCCGGTTTCGAAGTAGGAACCGGGATTTTTTTCATTTATAGGTGCAGCCCGTAGAGGGCAAATTTGATCAGCATCAGTACGGCAATGTGAAGGGGGTAGTAGAGGTAAAATGCATACTGCATGGCTCTGCCGCCCAGCAGAGTACCTCTCTGACCATTGTAGAGCAGGATTGGGATCATAGCAATCATTGCATAAATCTCAATGAAGCCAATAAAGAACACCAGAGAGATCAAGACAGCTATGGATAGCCGTACCGGTTTTTGGCGGAAGAAGTAGAAGGAGAGGATCAGCAGAATGCCGCCGCAGCCGTAGTCTGCCATGGTGACCTCGGACAGGCAAAGCCCCAGAAAGCAGACCAGCAGCTTCAACGCCCAGAGAATCGTACTTCGCCCCCGACCGGTCAATTCACCGCCGACTTTAGAGAGAAAGCCATCCATGGCATCCACCAGCCAGATGGTGCCCAAACCGATGGTGAGGGTGAGCAGAATGTTTTGATTCCACCAGTAGGGGAGGGCGTTGTTCAGCGTCAGGTCGTAGAAGGGTTCAGAGACCAGGAACAGGAGAAAAATGCGGAGCAGATATTTTTTCCGGTTTTCAGTGTGGAAGAACCCCTCCACCAATAGAAAGCAGTAAATGGGAAAGGCGATGCGTCCAATGCAGCGCATGGGGAGGTACCAGGCGCCGCAGACAAGGGCGGCGGCAGTGTGGTCGATGGTCATGGTGACCAGAGCGATGAGTTTCAGCCAGAAGCTGTTGACCACCTGACAGTTTTTCAGGGCAGCGTTCAAATAGAATCCTCCTCAGGCAGGGGTATGAACGGGAACCTTCCCCACGTCCTTCATGGAGAGGGAGATGCGCTTTTTCGTCACATCCACGTCGGTGACTACCACTCGTACTACGTCGCCTACTGAGAGCACCTCTCGGGGATGCTTAATGTAGCGGTCACTGATCTGGGAGATGTGTACCAGACCGTCATGGTGAACGCCGATGTCCACGAAGGCACCGAAATCTACCACGTTGCGAACAGTCCCCATGAGTTCCATACCAGGTTTCAAATCCTTCATGTCCAGCACGTCGGTGCGAAGCATGGGGGGCGGCAGTTCATCCCGAGGATCTCGTCCCGGTTTCAGCAGCTCCACCACAATATCCTGTAAAGTGGCTCTGCCGATGCCGGATTCCGTCCCCACCTGTTCCAGATTCAGCGTCCGTAGTTTTAGAGGCAGGGCGGTGATGCTGCCCTCCACCAGATCCTGGAGGGTGTAGCCGCACCGGCGCAGGAGGTGAACGATGGCATCATAGGATTCCGGGTGCACACCGGTATTGTCCAAAATCAGATCGCTTTCAGGGATGCGCAGAAAACCGGCGCACTGCTGAAATGCCTTGGGGCCCAGTTTGGGCACGTTCAAGAGTTCCTTTCGCGAGGAGAAGGCACCATGTTCCTCCCGGTATGTGACGATATTCTTAGCGGTGGTAGCGTTGAGTCCGGCCACACGGGTCAGAAGAGCGGGGGAGGCGGTGTTTGCATCCACGCCTACGGTGTTGACGCAGTCCTCTACCACGCCTACCAAAGCAGCATCCAAACGGGAAGCTGGCATGTCGTGCTGATACTGGCCGACGCCGATAGACTTGGGGTCGATTTTCACCAGTTCCGCCAGAGGATCTTGGAGTCTGCGGGCGATGGAGACGGCAGAACGCAGGTTTATGTCGTATTCTCCAAGCTCGTCCGAGGCCAGCTTGGAGACGGAATACACCGAAGCACCGGCCTCACTGACCACCATATAGGATAGGGAAACGCCAGTGTTTTGGATCAGATCCATGACCAACTGTTCCGCTTCCCGTCCGCCGGTGCCGTTACCGATAGCAGCGTGCTCAATGTGGTGCTTGTCCACCAGCTCCTTAAGGGTATCCAGTGCTTCCTGACGGCGGCGCTTGCCAGAGCTGGGATACAGGACTGCGGTGTCCAGAACCTTTCCGGTGCCATCTATGACTGCGGCTTTGCAGCCGTTGACAAAGCCGGGGTCCAGACCCAGGGTGACGTGACCTTTCACCGGTGGCTGCATCAGCAGAGGTTTCAGGTTGGCGGCAAAGGTTTGGATAGCGCCCTCGCAGGCATTGTCGGTGAGCTGACTGCGCACCTCCCGACAGAGCGCGGGAAAGATGAGACGATGATAGGCATCCTCTCCAGCTGCTTGTACCAGAGCGGAGCAGGGCGTGTTGGAGTGTACCCACTTTTTCTGGAGGATGGCCAGAGCGGGCTCCGGTTCCAGTTCTACAGAGACTTTCAAAAAGCCATCCTTTTCCCCCCGGTTGATGGCCAGCACCTGATGCCCCTGAACCCGGGAAAACGGCCGACTAAATTCGTAGTAGGTGCGGTAGACAGAGTCTTCCTCCGAGGCGGCTTGGGCGGAGAGCGTACCGTGTTGGGATACCAGTTTCCGCAGGAGATTCCGGGTATCGGCATCGTCGGAGATGGTTTCCGCGATGATGTCGGAGGCACCGGACAGAGCAGCCTTTGGAGTGCCCACCTCCTTCTCCGGGTTCACAAATTCAGCAGCCAGGGTTTCTGGGTTGGTACCGGGCAACTGAGCCAGGATTGCCTCCGCCAACGGTTCCAGACCTCGTTCCTTTGCCATGGTAGCTCGGGTGCGGCGTTTGGGGCGATAGGGGCGGTATAAGTCCTCTAGTTTCGCTAAGGTATCGGCTCGGCTGAGCTTAGCAGATAGGGCAGGAGTCAGCTTGTCCTGTCCCTTGATGGCTTTCTTGATCTCAGCCCGCCGGGTGGCCAGATTCCGCAGGTAGGTCAGACGGTCATAGAGGGTGCGGAGAGCAGTATCATCCATGCAGCCGTGAAGCTCCTTGCGGTAGCGGGCGATAAAGGGGATGGTGTTTCCCTCGTCCAGAAGCTGGACGACGTTTGCGGTGTAAGTAGCGTTGAGGTTGAGTTCCTGTGCCAGTGCATTTATGATGGAATCCATGGAATAGTCTCCTTTGGAGTAGTTTAATCACAAAATTATTATATAGTATATCACATCTAGAAGAAAAGAGAAAGCAGGGTGCAGGTTTCCATCGAAGGCAGTATAAAGGAGAGAAGAAATCAGAAAGGGGGATGGTTATGATCCAGGAAATTGCACCCTAGGTGTACTATCTGGACTAACGTGGGAAGGCACTTTTACCTACGGATTAACCCGGTGGTTGATCGTAGCGATTCACGATGGAGCGCAACTGCTGATGACGCGGTACGCCAAGCGTTCGATTCCGTGGTTTGTGCTGCTGGCAGGTTTTATGGAGATTGGTGGGACGGCGGAGTAGTGCGTGGCTCGGGAGGTTCGGGAGGAAGTGGGGGTGCAGGTGAAAAACAGCCGCCCAAAAGAAAAGGACGGCTGTTGCCAAACCAGAATAGAAACGTATGAAGTTATACGCTGTCAATAAACTCAGAGATAAAGTGGAGGGCCACTCCGACGCAGGTGGACCAGGAGCGGTAGCGGGAGAGCTTTAGATAGCTGCTGGAGCACTGAAAGGGATTGATGGCGCAGAGCCGTGCCTGCAAGTCACGGAGATAGGGTTCCATGAACTGTACCAGTACGCCACCCAATACAATGTTGCAATCCAGTACCATGCGGATGTTGTTGATGCCGATGGCCAGATGGTAGAGGTATTTGTCCCAGCGCTTTTGGTATTCTGGGTTGCCAGCCTCCAAACCAGCGAAAAATTCCTCTCGTGTGATGCCTAGATCAGTGCTGATCCGGGCGGTAGAGCAGTAGGCTTCCAGACAGCCGTGCATCCCGCACAGACATTTTTCTCCGTTGGGGACGATGCACATATGACCGAACTCCCCACTGTGATGGTGATGCCCCATGTAGCGCACACCGTCCAGGAGAACGGCTCCGCCGACGCCGCGCTGCACGGAGAGGTAGACCATATTTTCGTGATCTTTGTGGTTCCACCATTCTGCGATTCCGCCGGCGTTGGCATCGTTTTCGATAAAGCAGGGGTAGGGGATGTACTGGGTCAGCCGATCCACGGGAAATTCTCGAATCTCTACGAAGCGGGAGAGAACTACCACGTTCCGATCCTCGTCTACAATGCCGGGGAGGGCGACGCCGACGCCCAGGAGATGGGCACGGTCGATGTGGTTTTCATCCAGGAAATGCTCCAGCTCTGTAGCCATATTGTGAAAGTACTCGTCGGAATCAGTAAAGTCACAGATGATGGAGGTCTGGCAGAGGAGATTGGCGCGCAGGTCAATACAGACCATGTGAATGTGGTAGACAGAGATCATAATACCAACAGCACAGCGGATCCCAGCTGCGATACCGATGGCCCGGGGCTTTCGGCCACCGGTCGAGTTGAAGGTGCCCTGGGTTTCCAGCAGGCCACATTCCTGTAGCTCCTTCAGATTCTGGCCCACAGTGGGCAGACTGAGGGAGAGGGAGTGGGCAATGTCCTGCTTAGTCACCGGAGTTTGAGAGGCGAAAATATACTGGAAAACACGGCTTCGATTCTGTCTGCGCAGTTCAGCTGTGTTATACGTGCTCATACAATTCAACTCCTTGATGGTTTCATGATTCCGCAAATGGAGAAGGAAAAACGATACGAATACCATTTTACCATGAACAGAATTATTCTTATTTATTTTACCATACAACCTGCAAAAATCAAGGGTAAACTGGCAAAAAATTGCGGAATATGACCAGATAGAAGTGGGAACCCTGCAAAATGTGTGCTAGAATAAGGTTCATGAACCGGAAGGAGGGAAATGAATGGGGATCGAGCTAGAGACGCCGGTACAGGGGCTGCCGGGAATCGGAACGGTGCGGAGCCGGCGGCTGGAAAAGCTGGGGCTTGCCCGGGCGCAAGATCTGCTGTACTGGTTTCCGCGGGACTATGAGGATCGGCAGCGGCTGTGGATCATTGCACAGGCGCCCCAGGGAGAGAAGGGCTGCATTGCGGCAATGGTAGCGGAGCCCCCTCGCACTACCTATGTGCGGAAGGGCTTGGAGCTGACCCGGCTCCGGGCGGTAGATGATACCGGCAGCCTGGTGATCACCTTTTTTGGCCAGAGCTATGTGCGCAGTGCCCTGCATCTGGGGGAACGCTACGTGTTTTACGGAACCATAGAGGGAACGCAGCGCAGGAAAACCATGACCAATGCGGTTTTTGAGCGGGAAGGTGTAGGACGGGTCACTGGCTGTATTATGCCTGTCTACCCGCTGACAG
>CALLZZ010000450.1 GCA_937858235.1 uncultured Clostridia bacterium | reverse complement strand
CCGCCGATGAGATGTTACGCTGATTTCCATCATCTTATCCACCCGGTAGTGTTTAATTTGCTCTGTTCCGCTGTCATAGGCAGTTAAGTAGTAGTTTTCATCGCTGCGGAGCAAAGCATAGGGACTGGTTTGATAGATAGCACCGTTGTGGCGGAAAACCTTCTCTAGTTTTTGATTGTAGTCGAAGTAGCGAAAGGTAATCTGTCGGTTTTCAGCAATGGCATTGTAGATAGCATCAATATTGTAGTAAACACTCTCATTCATGCTTTTCACTCGCCCTGCCACATACACCTGCCGCTGAAGATCTTGGGCACCGTAAATCGAGGTTTGGCACTCCAACTTTTCAATTAGTTCATTGCTTTTTTTTGCGGTGATAAACCGGCTGGACTGGACTGCATCCACCAACAGCTTTAGCTCTGCCAGTTGAAAGTCCCGCTCCCCAAGATAATACCCCTTCCCACGCAGAAGCACAATGTCGTACCCGTGGCGGCGAAGGGTTTCCACATCGTCGTAAATACTTTTTCGCTCTGCGGTAATCCCTCTCAGCTGGAGCTTCTCGATCAGACGGGGCACCGTCAACGGATGGGTTTCATCGCTTTCCAGTCGGAAAATCTGGAGCAGCATTAGCAGCTTATCCTTCTGATGGTTTAATTTTGACATAACAGCCATCCCTCCCTGTCCCCTATTTTCTCACATTCAGTGTACCATAAACAGGACTTTCCCGCAACAAAATGGAAAAAGTGTAAAAAAGCAGGAATCCAACACTCTATGTATTGGATTCCTGTTTTCCTTGGGGGAAAGGGATGTAAAAGCAAACACTTTAAATCGCAAAGGATTTTTTATGCCAGGGCAGCGGTGATAATAGCCATGGAATATACTTCATCTGCGTTACAGCCACGGGACAGATCGTTGACCGGTGCGTTCAGACCCAGCAGGATGGGGCCGTAAGCGTTGAAGTTGCCCAGACGCTGCGCGATTTTATAGCCAATGTTGCCGGCGTTAATGTCGGGGAAGATGAAGGTGTTGACGTAACCAGCAATTTCAGAGTTGGGGCACTTAACCTTTGCCACACGGGGGGCTACGGCAGCGTCAAACTGGACTTCGCCATCGATGGGCAGATCAGGATAAGCCGCCTTTGCCTTCAGGGTGGCGTTGCGCATCTTATCTACACAGGTACCGGCACCGGAACCATGGGTAGAGTAACTCAGGAATGCAATTTTGGGGTCTACGCCAAAGGTACGGGCACAGTTAGCGGTCTCCACAGCGATTTCCACCAGATCATCCTCGTCGGGGTTGATGTTGATGGCGCAGTCGCCCATGGCCAGCACTTCCTCAGCGCCGCTTGCAGCGCCACGAACCATGATAAAGCAAGAGGATACGATGTTATTACTAGGCCTTGTCTTAATGATCTGCAGAGCGGGACGGACGGTGTCCGCAGTAGAATAGGTAGCGCCGCCCAGCAGTGCGTCGGCCTTACCCATCTTCACCAGCATGGTACCAAAGTAGTTCCCATGCCGTAGGGTTTTCAATGCTTCTTCCGAAGTCATGCCTTTGCTCTTCCGCAGTTCGCAGAGTTCTGCTACCATTTCATCCATTTCTTCGTAGTTGTTGGGATCCACGATCTTTGCGCCGCGGATATTGTACCCTGCCTCTTCGGAGGCCTTCTGGATCTCCTCCGGATTTCCGATCAGGATTGGTTCCAGAAAATAACCCGCCAGTAAACGGGAAGAAGCTTCTAGAATGCGGGGGTCAGTTCCTTCCGTAAAAACAATCTTTTTCGGTTTCGCCTTCAGACGACCAATCATATCACCAAACACCATTTTGGTTCCCTCCTCAAAAAAGTTGAACATTTGTGCGCTGTACCTGCAAAGGGTTTCCGCAGGGCGCATTGGGATAAAATATACCTTTACAGGCTGTTTAAAAGCATCCCATAAGTTATCCAGTAGGTTTAATTTATCACTTTTCCCATTGTAGTGCAAGGGTTAACGTCTCTTTTTGCCTCGGTATCTGCGACAAAAATAGACAATGCTTTTTGTGAATTTTTTTACCCTCTCTTCTTTCCATTCTAAAGGGCTTTTTTCTTTACAATTTCTTTTTTTTAAGGTAGTATTACACTAGTATTATTTTCCCTTCCGCGGCCTTCGGCATTGAAAATTGCCCTTTCCCTGCCGCGCAACTACCTCACCTGATGATTAGGAGGCCGATTCGTTTGACCAACCAGAACAATATCCGTAACTTCTCTATTATTGCCCATATCGACCACGGAAAGTCTACTCTGTCTGACCGCCTCATTGAAGCCTGCGGTGCAGTGTCCGCCCGGGATATGGAAAACCAAATCCTGGATTCCATGGATCTGGAACGGGAACGGGGAATTACCATCAAAGCCCGCGCCATCACGCTGAACTATCGAGGAGATGATGGGGAGAACTATGTGCTGAACCTGATTGACACGCCGGGTCATGTGGACTTTAACTACGAGGTCAGCCGCAGTCTGGCCGCCTGCGAAGGAGCTGTTCTGGTGGTAGATGCCAGCCAGGGGGTCGAGGCTCAGACCTTAGCGAACACCTATCTGGCCATTGAGCACGACCTGGAGGTTTTACCGGTCCTGAACAAAATAGACCTGCCCTCCGCTGACCCTCCTCGTGTCAAGGAAGAGATTGAAAACATCATCGGCCTCCCAGCCATGGACGCACCGGAAATCTCTGCTAAGGCGGGGATCAATATCCACGCAGTGCTGGAGGACGTGGTTCAGCATATTCCAGCTCCCTCTGGAGATCCCGACGCTCCCCTGAAGGCCCTTATTTTTGACTCCCAGTACGACTCTTATCGTGGCGTCATCGTATTTCTTCGGGTGATGGAGGGCAGTCTCCGCACCGGTATGGATATTAAGATGATGGCCAGTGGCGTCTCCTATAAAATTGTAGAGTGCGGTCACATGCTCCCCATCGGTTTGGACCCCTGTGGCGCCCTGTCTGCCGGAGAAGTAGGCTACTTTACCGCCTCTATCAAAAACGTCCGGGATACCAGTGTCGGCGATACCGTCACCGGCGTAGAAAGAACTGCTACGAAACCTCTTCCCGGATACCGTCCAGCCCAGCCCATGGTCTACTGCGGCATCTACACTGAGGATGGCAGTAAGTATCCCGATCTCCGGGATGCACTGGAAAAGCTCCAGCTCAACGACGCTTCCCTGAGCTTTGAACCGGAATCCTCTGTGGCCTTAGGCTTCGGGTTCCGAGTGGGCTTCCTGGGAATGCTCCACATGGAGATCATTCAAGAGCGATTGGAACGGGAATTTGACCTGGATCTGGTCACCACTCTGCCCAGCGTTATCTATGAGGTGATCAAAACCGATGGCACTACCGTCCATGTTGACAATCCCCATAACTACCCTGATCCCGCCTTCATCTCCCAGGCCCGGGAGCCCTTTGTCAACGTGTCTGTGATCTCCCCTCAGGAATTTGTCGGCAACATTATGCCCCTGTGCCAGGATCGCCGGGGACAATTTATCGATATGCAGTATCTGGACACCAATCTGGTAGAAATCCACTATAAGGTGCCTCTGAATGAGATTATTTACGACTTTTTCGATACGTTAAAGGCACATACCAAAGGCTATGCCTCTCTGGACTACGAGCTGGCAGACTACCAAGTCAGTAATTTGGTCAAAGTTGACCTGCTCCTGAACGGGGATCAGGTAGACGCCCTGTCCTTTATCGCCCACAAGGACAAGGCATATCAGCGAGCCCGCCGCATCTGCGAAAAGCTCCGGGATAACATTCCACGTCAGCTTTTTGAGGTGCCGGTTCAGGCCGCTATCGGCGGGAAGATTATTGCCCGGGAAACGGTACGGGCAATGCGAAAGGACGTGTTAGCCAAGTGCTACGGCGGCGACATCTCCCGAAAGAAAAAGCTGCTGGAAAAACAGAAAGAAGGCAAAAAAAAGATGCGGAATCTGGGTACTGTACAGGTTCCCACAGAAGCGTTTATGGCCGTCCTCAAACTGGACGAATAGTTTTAAATATCTTAAAGTTAAAACCACCAGTTGAACTGGAGGTACATGCAGGCTCTATAAGAGCCAAATACGTGTGGTTGCCCTCTTAAGAGGGCATCGAAAGGCCTGCCAATCACATTATTATTACTGCGGCCCCCTACTCGGGGGCTGTTTCCCTGTTCTATAAGATTTTTTTATTGCCCACCAGCTCAGCTGGTGGTTGTTTCATTCCTATTCGGCGCCAAAACATAAAAGAGCTGGCATATGCCAGCTCTTTTTTACTTGTTATGATCCTATGAGAACCCAGCGCTTACATTAGGCCTCCTCGGGAATTTTACACACGTCAATCCACTCTTTGAAGTGGTCGGAATTTTCCTCCAACTCGGGAATGGTCAACTCAATGGCGCTGTTGGCGCTGCCACAGGCAGGGAACACCGTTTCGAACCGTTTCAGGCTCTCGTCCAGATACACATCCACCCCTTCATTCACCGCAAAGGGACAGACGCCACCCACTCCATGACCAATCAGTGTCTCGGCCTCCTCGTGCGTAAGCATTTTCGCCTTTGTGTGGAACTGCCCCTTGTACTTGGGATTGGCCACCTTTGCGTCTCCGGCTGCCACAATCAGCACCACCCGATCCTCCACATGGAAGGACAGCGTCTTTGCAATTCGCTGCCCCTTTACGTGGAGCGCCTGGGCTGCCAGCTCTACGGTGGCGCTGGAAACGTCAAATTCCTGCACTCGGTCTTCCATATTTCTCGCCCGGAAGTAGGCTCTTACCTTTTCGATGGACATGGTATTCCTTCCTCTTTTCTTTCTCTAATGGGAGTTATTTCTCCACTTTCGGCGCATTATTCTGGTTGCCGCCATGGTTGCGGGAGCGATGATGACGACGGCGGCTGGGACGGTTCCCCGTTCCGTGTTCGCCATGAGGCTGTCCGTCAGCAGTGGAGTTATTTCCCTGGGCAACCGGCTGAACAGATCCCGATCCACTCTGCTTTTTATGGTTAGCATGAGTATGCTGAGGATGGTTTTGTTTCTGTTCTGCCGTCCCTCGTACCTGCTGCACGACTGGTCGCTCTTTTCGCTGATTTTCTCCCTTTCCACCGCTGCGGCGGCTGCGGTGATGGAACCGATTATCTGTTCTCTCCCACTGCTCTGCTGGAACAGAACGCTGTTCTTTCTCTGTCGGCTCAGAGATCGGATTGGTCGTTTCCGGCACCGTTTTTTTCTGTGAAACAGCTGGGAATTCGTAGCCGGGAGGCCGCTTCCCCTTGCCGTTGCGGATAATCTCAATGTCCTTTTTATGATACAGCTTCGGAGTGTCCGGATCTCGATCCAGTACAATCTTTACCTGCTCCCGTAACAGCTGTATTTGATTGACCACGCCGATCCCGTCTGGCGTTTCCACCAGGGATTCTAGCTTAGGAGTATCTTTAAGCAAATCCTCATAGGCATCCTGCTCATATTTTAGACAGCACATGAGCCGACCGCAAACACCGGAAATTTTCGTAGGATTCAAAGAAATATTCTGAGTTTTGGCCATTTTGATGGAGACGGGCTGGAAATCGTTCAACATCTGTGAACAGCAGAAGGGTCTCCCACAGATCCCCAACCCACCCATAATCTTGGCTTCGTCTCGGACGCCAATCTGCCGCAGCTCAATCCGGGTACGGAACACTGCTGCTAAATCCTTCACCAGATGACGGAAGTCCACACGGCCATCGGCAGTGAAGAAAAACAAGATCTTACTGCCGTCAAAGCTGTATTTGACCTCTACCAGCTTCATTTCCAGTTTGTGCTCCAGGATCTTCTCCTGACAGATGTCAAATGCCTTCTGCTCACTGCGGTGATTGGCCTCCACCTGCTGAAGATCCGCTTCAGTGGCGATGCGCAGCATGGGGCGCAGGGCTGTAATCAGCTCCATCTCATCCACCATGGTGTTGCTCAGGGTGCACTCTCCGAACTCGATGCCTTTCGAGGTCTCGATGATCACATGCTGACCTGCCTGAACGGAAACACCATTTGGATTAAAGTAATATAGTTTGCCTCCGTCTTTAAAACGGACGCCAATAACTTCGGTCATTCCATACCTCCTACCATTGGGTATTGATTCTGTGTCGGAACATGATTTGGTTCGCCTAACAGGATCTGCCAGCTTCTGACGGCAAACCATCCGGCACTATGTCCGACCGACACGTTACGCTGGCATTGGTTCCGACCGTCCTCTGCCAGTTGGATCAACTGTATCAGTCTATCTCGGGGCAAGGCGGCCAACTGCTCACGAAAGGGATGTCTTCTCCGCGCCGCTGTCAGCCCTTCAACCAACAGTTGCCGCAACGAACTGTAGACTCGTTCCAAGGTTTCCCGCGGCACTTTTTCTTGCTGCAACTCCACAGCGCACTCCATCAACGGCGGCTCTGCACCAGAGCAGAGGGCTTTTACCCAACGCTGCACCCAACGGACTTCTGATTCCCCCTGAAGCTCTGATTCTTCTTCGGGCGGCGCAGTCTGGAACAGAACGCACCGGGATCGTACCGTCTCCAGCAGGGAAGCAGGGTTATCGGTAAGGATCAGGAAGGCGGCGTAGTCCGGGCCATCCTCCAACAGCTTCAGCAGTGCGTTTTGCGCATTGACGTTCATGGGACGGTCGATGAGATAAACCTTTCGTCTTGCCTCGTTGGGGCGGATATAAGCATCCTGTCGAAGGGCACGGGCAGCTGCAATTTTCACCTCGACACCCTTGTCCTCAGAGCCGGTGAACTGCTCCACCCACATCACATCAGGGTGAATTCCCTCCACCACTTTTTGACAGCTTCGACACAGGCCACAGGGTCGCGCTTCCAGTCCTTCCTGGGTACATACCATGGTCTGAGCCAGCAACCGAGCCAACGTATGCCTTCCCGATCCCTCTGGCCCCGCGATCACGCAGGCGTGGGGCAGATCCACAGGTCCTTCCAGCTGACGCTTTAGGCTGCGGTTGCCCTTCAACTCGTCTAGCCGCACAGAATTCCGGCCTCCCACTGTAACAGATGTCGGATTTCCTTTTTGTTCGCCTTTTTCGCCATGGTAACTCCTTTTTACGGAAGGAACCTGCTCTATTACTTTATTTTCGTTCCTTCAGCACAATGATATCACTTTTATTATAGCCCACCTGCGCTAAATAAGCCAGCACTTTTTCATCAATTACCTCTCCTGGTGCAGCCACCGGAACCCCCGGCGGATAGGGCGCCAGCTGCTGTGCCGCAATCCGTCCCAAAGCGTCTGCCAGATGCACCGATTCGCGGGGGGAAAAGAGGGCATCCCGGGGAGTGCAGCGCTGACAGGGCATGGGGGGCACAGAAAGGGAAGATGCGATTCTTTTTTCCCCCTGGAGATGCAAGGCAGACAGTCCTTCTTCCAACCTGGCAATATCCTCTGCCCTGTCGGACCCAGTAAGGATCAATACCACATGACCACTGTCCGCCATCTCCGGCCAAATATTCTGCCGCTGTAGCCCTTGTTCCACCTGATATCCGTCCTTCACGCAGAGGGTTAGGCGAGTGGGATCTAAGGGGGCGTCCTGCTCCGTCAGGGACGGGTAACAGCTGCGCAGGGTTTGTACGGCTTCCGCCGTGCGCCGATAAGCCGATTTGCCCTCCTGTTCCAGCCAGGGACGCAGAAGATCCAGCGCCGCCATCATGGGGTAGGAAGGGGATGAGGTGGCAAAAATCTGGCTGGCGTTCCGCAGCGCGTCCATAGAAATTCCCTGTCCAAAGAGAAGGGCAGACTGTCCCGGCGCAGCCAACGTCTTATGTGTACTGACAGTCACCAGATCTGCCCCCATATAAGCATTTTCCCCCAGCAAAAACAGATGGGCACCATGGGCGCCGTCCACCAACAACTTTGCACCGTAGCGGTGGCAAACTGCGCTGATGGCCTGGACGTTGGACAGCACACCGTAATAGGTGGGGGAAGTTATACACACCGCCTTGCATTCCGGATGAATCTGAAGCAGTTCCTCCACCTGTCCCGGCACTATGGGACCGGTAACCCCAGGCCCTGACAACCAGGGGCGAGGCAACCACACAGGTTCTTTTCCCAGCAAAGCAAAACCGGTGTGAATACTGCGATGACTGACCCGATCCACCAAAATCGTCTCACTGTCGCTGAGCATCAACATAGTGTGGATGCCCTGGGTAGAGCCACCAGTGAGGAACAAACAGCTGTCTGCACCCCAAAATTTGGCCCACTCCAACTCTGCCTCTTCGATCACATTGCCGCCTTCGTAGAGGTTCCCCGTAGGGGGATGTTCGGTAGCATCTAGTTCTGCCAATCCCCGCGGAAAACCGGGAATTTCTCTGCCCTTGTGGCCAGGCATCGCCATACGCAGGGGATCTGAGGCCGCAAACCTCACTAAGGCGCTCCAAAGGGGAGTAGACATAATTCTTCATACCTCCTGTCCTTTCTCCGCCTACACAGAGAAAAAGACCCGCACAGGAACCATTTCAGCCCAGGTGCAGGTCTTTGTTTCGTTATACGTTCCGGTCAAACACTACCACAATCCGGCGATTGGGTTCGGCGCCGGTAGAGTAGGTGGATATGGCGGAGTCGTAATCCTGAAGTGCCGCGTGGATCACATGGCGCTCGTAGGCGTTCATGGGTTCCAGCATCATGTTACGGCGATACTTCAGAGCTTTGCCAGCGGTCTTTCGAGCCAAACGCTGAAGGGATTCTTCCCGCTTTGCCCGGTAGTTTTCCGCATCAATGTGAATGCGAACCCGCTTGGACTGACCCCGGTTGACGGCGTAGTTGGTCAGCTGCTGGATAGCATCTAACGTTTCTCCTCGGCGTCCGATCAGGTTGCCCAGGTTCTGACCCACCAGTTCTACCTGATAGATACCGGCTTCATTGCGTTGCATTTTCATCTCGGCAGGACAGTCCAGTCGCTTCAGCAGTCCGGAGAGGAACTCTTCAATCCGCTCACTCCGTTCCGGAAGCGGTTCTTCACTCTGTTCTTTTACAACAGGAGCCTTGTCCTCTGCAACTTCTACTGGCAGTTCTTCTGCCGGTTCCGGCTGAATCTCTTCTTCCGGTTCGTCAGGTACTTCATAGGCAACCCGGACTTTGGCAGGACAGCTGCCAATTCCCAGAAAACCTGTTTTCCCACGGGTGATCACTTCAATAGATACGCTGTCGTCGTCCAGGCCCAGTTGTTCCAGCGCGGTGTTAATGGCATCTCTCTCTGTTTTGCCTGTGGTTTCAATCCACTTTAACATAGAAACCTGTCATTCCTTTCTGTTAACGAACAGGGACGCACACCAAAAAAGAAACGGTTTACGCCCTGAATCAGCGTTTTACTCTTCTTCCTTTTTTTCCTCAGTTTCTCCCCGGATTTCTGCAAAGAGCTCATCAGCTGATTTTGCCTCTTCCAATTCCGGCTCAGATGCTTCCAGGGGCGCAGTTTTCTCTGCTTCAGAGGGTTCTACCACTTCCGAAATCTCTGCCTGCACCATGGACTCCTCCGGAGCAGTGACGGTATCCAATGCCTCTACGACGGTTCCTTCACCGGAAACCTCTTCCGGTTCCAGTTCTCCATTTCGAGCCAGCGCTTCCTCAATGGCCGCCTCATCAACTACTCCGTTGGGATCATGATAGGGCGTCACAGCGTAACGGCTGGGATCGTAGGCACGGCCACGGGCGTAGGTACGCATTCCCACGCGGCTTTCCTTCGGAGCAGCAGCCTTTTTCTGCTTCTGGCTAGGCTTACGCTTTCCGGCATTTTTCTTCCGTTCCTCCGCTTCCGCGGCACGTCGGGCAGCAATCTCTTCTTTTCGCTGTTTTTCCTTGGCTTTTTCTTCCCCAATTCGCTTCTGTCTGGCTTCCTCCATTTCAGCATACTTACCTCGCAGCATCCTGGCGCAGATCACTTCCTGGATCGCCATGAAGATGGCGTTGAATGCCATGTAGACGCACATGCCGGCGGGCATGATGAAGCCGAACCACAAATACATCAAAGGCATGACAAACATCATAACCTTAGTGGTCTGGTCTGCGGTGGGGTTGCCGGAACCCTTCTGAGTCTTGTTGAAGTTGTTGGTTCGCTGAGACAGCTTAGTATAGGCCAGGTTCAGGACAGTGACTAGGATGGGGATTAAGAACAGGCCCAAACTAGACCAGGTGATCCCGCCTTCCCAAAACTTCAGTTTGGGGATTTGGGACAGATCCAGACCCAGACAGTTAAAGTTGATAATCTCCAGCTTATCAATGCCACTGCCTACCGCGTTCTGAACGGCGGTGAGGACGTCGGCATGACCGTACATCAGTCCAGAGACCTGCATTTCCTGATAAGCGACATTGCCGCTGAGGGAATAGGTACCCAGCGTATTGACCGCCTTGATGGCAGCGGTAATCTGATCTTCGGTCAGACACATCATGTACAGCATGGGCCTACGGATGATGTAGTACAGACCCATCAGGATAGGTAGGGGCAGGAAGGACCAGAGGCAGCCGCTCATAGGGTTTACGCCCTCACGCTGATACAGCTTCTGAACTTCCTCGTTGTACTTTGCCTTATTGTTGCCGTATTGCTTTTGCAGCCGTGCCGTTTCCCCCTGCATGGTGTTCATCTGCATCATGCCCTTTTTGCCCTTATAGGACAGTGGGAACAGAACCAGCTTCGTCAACAGGGTGAACACGATCAGTGCCAGGGCGTAGCTGTTGCAAAATTTGTAAAGCCACAATAAGAACGTGCCGAATACTTGTAAAATTGCAGTCATAGTTTTTTGTGTGCCTCCTTGGGCGTGGGTCTTGAATGGTCAAGTCCGCCTTACGCCCCGCCCTCTGACAGAAGGAGAGGAACGGCGGAACGCTTCCGCTTCAGGGAACAGGATCGTATTCAATATACTTTTGCCGATGGAAAGGCTGACACTTGGCCAAACGCTTGGCCGCCAACAGGGATCCCCGGGCAGCGCCGTACTTTTCCACTGCCTCCCGAGCGTACTCGGAACAGGTGGGTACGAAGCGGCAACGGGGAGGAAGACCGGGGGAAATCTGGGTCTGGTAAAACCTGAGCAGCATTAAAAGGAAACGCTTCATTGCTGGATTCACCCCTTCTTTGCTCCACCCTTCAGCACAAGGATTTCCATTGGGTTCGTTTACACCTATAAAAGCAGGAAAAAGCACCCATTATGGGCTGTTTTCTACTTTAAGTAAACCTAATTTACGAGCGAGCTTCATGAAATCCCGATCCAGCGTCCAATAGCTCACATGGGCACCCCGAACCCGGGCTACAATTACCATATCCCGACCGGGGAGAAATTCCTCCTCGTGGAGACGGTAAATTTCCCGAATGCGGCGACGCACCTTGTTGCGGATGACGGCATTGCCCAGCTTTTTGCTGACGGTAATACCCAGCCGGTTCTGATCCAGCCGGTTTTTCCGGAAGTAGAGCACCATAGTGGGCTCTACCGCCTGTTTGCCCCGGCTGTAGAGCCGGCGGAAATCCCGGTTCGATTTGAGGGAGACGGAGTATTTCACGAAACAATCTCCTTTGCCGAAAGTTTATTGTAGTGACAGCACAGCAGACAGCTTGTCCGCTGAATACTTATCAGGGGTGGAAGATTGTTCATCGTCCACCCCTCAAGATGCAGTATTTACGATCTGTTCCCATCGTCAATTAGTAAGACAGTTTGGCGCGGCCTTTGGCGCGGCGGCGGGCAAGAAGTTTACGACCATTTTTAGTGGACATTCTCTTGCGGAAGCCGTGTACTTTCTGACCATGAAGCTTTTTGGGCTGATAGGTACGTTTGGTAGCCATGAATTACACCTCCGATATTTCTTGCTCAACAAGCCGGGAACAGATAGACCCGACCGTAGCTAACGTAATTTAAGCGCCATGCCTATATTTATATAAAAATAAAGCTGATAGCGTATTTGTCATTATAGACCATAGGTTTTGCCCCTGTCAACAGAAAGTTCATGGTTCTCTGGGACACTTTTCTGCACAATACCGTGAAAGCCCCATATCTTGGGTTATTTCTTTCCATCAGACACCATTTTCCTTATCTTACCTTTTATTATCACCCCTTTTTCTGACCATTGTGTTTCCCGAGTTATGCACTTTTTGCACATTCGCCCGGATTGTTTCTATTTTTCATATGTATACGATGTAAAATACGTTGTAAAAACCAGTGATTTGTGTTATACTAAACGTTGTATTTTCATACTTTTTTCTGTCGCCTTTTTCCACAAAATGCGGCTTTGAAACGAGGTTTTTTACTTATGAACTCTGCCAACGAAATTTGGCTCAGCATTACTCCGGTCCTACAACAAAAATTTACTGAAATTGCGTTTAAAACCTGGTTCGGTGAGGTAGAGGTGCTGGACTTCCAATTGGATAAGCTCATCCTCTCCTGTCCCTCTGACTTTAAGGCGAAAATGATCAACGACCGCTTCCGCCCCGACATTATGCAGATCCTCAACGATCTCTTTGCCGCAGAAATCAATGTGATCATCCTAGGCCCCACTGAGGCTGCCACCTACCGAACCCCTTCTGACACAGAGGAGTCCTCTATTAATCAGAACATCCTCATGGGCAGCGAGGAGTACACCTTTGACCGTTTTATCGTCGGTTCCTCCAACCGCTTCGCTTACAACGCAGCTCTTGCGGTAGCCGATGATCCCGGAAAAAGTTATAACCCTCTTTTCCTTTACGGCGAGTCCGGTCTTGGGAAAACCCATCTGCTCTACTCCATCTACCACACCATCAAACAGAACCATCCCACCTATCAGGTCATCTACATAAAAGGGGATGAGTTCACCAACGAGCTATCAGAAGCCATCCGGCTCCGGAACACCGACGCCTTCCGTCAGAAATACCGGGACAAAGATTTGCTTCTGGTGGACGACATCCATTTTATCGCCGGCAAGGAACAGACCCAGGAGGAGTTTTTTAACACCTTCAATAATTTGTACGAGGCCGGAAAACAAATCGTCCTCACCTCAGACCGTCCACCATCCGATA
>CALLZZ010000449.1 GCA_937858235.1 uncultured Clostridia bacterium | reverse complement strand
CAAGTAGTACCGTAAGCAAGCCTGACCACCCTCCAAAAGCAAAAGTAATAAGTGCCGCGCCGATTGCCAGCAGTGTTTGATAAAACTTTTCCATTAATTCTTCCCCCTATTAATAAAGGCCCCCAGGGGCCTTTATTTCTCCGGTAACTGTGGCGTGGCCAGAATCATGTCTTCCTCTTCCTGTGTGATTCGGCCTTTTATTACCATACGATCCAGATATGGTTCATTGATTTTCCGCATAACCCACATACAGCACAAAAATCCAAACATATTACTCCTCATCCTTTCTCCTTCTCCTATTCCAGCATATCTAAAACCACGTTTTCGATCACATCCAGCCGTGTTCCCATACAGGGCTCCTGCGGTTGATTACTAATCTCCCAAATTTCTTCTTCCGTCATATCTTCTGCCCACCCCCCTTCCACCCACCGTGCCCTATACAGTCCCGGGGGAGGATCCTCCATAGTGTACAGCTCCGGCAGCGGATCCACCGGGTTACCTTTTTTGTCGAACCCAATAAGATAGACTTCCGCCAAAAATCCATCCGCATTAATTGCGTATACGTTTTTATACACTCGTTATTCCTCCTTTAAGGGCATTACAGCGTTAAAGTCGTACCTTGTACCCGGCTGCATGTCCCCTCGATACACCTGCAGCCCGCCGGCGGCGTGTAAGGCAAGTCCAGTGTAGATGTTACCAGTGCTATGTATCGCACAGGCAATCGGCGTTAACTCCAGGGGGCGGTAGCCTTTTGGAAGAATTGCAGCCACACCGGGCACGGCTCCAGGGGTTAAGTTACCATGTATCTCCAGCTGCCCGAACGGGTTTTTTCGATATCGAACGCTGCCGGACCACCCGTTAATTAGTGTAGCATCCCGCCATACCATGTCGCCCGCCGCTGGCTCTATCCGGGTAACTGCACCTGTGGCAGGGTCCCGCAAGTATATCCCTTTGGATACTTCCAACACAGCATTACCCTCATATACTTTTCCAATCGCCATACCTTTGCCGGAAGCCCCGAAATCCATCAGGGTAAAAGCTGTCCCTACCTTATACACGGAGGTCACAGAAGTAAAGTAGTCCGCTACGGTAAGTGATACGTCATAGGAGTCATCCAGCCCCAGCACGCCGGAGGTGGATACGTAGCTACCGTTATAGCTATACACGCTTCCACTGGTAAGGTTTGTCCAGGTATCAGTAGACTGCTTTTTATACTTTAAAGTCCAGGATTTACCATTTTTACTGTTTACGGGCGCCACGGAAAAGGCCATAGTTGCCTTAAGATATGTACCTTCCCCTGGATCTTCTTTGCCTGCGGAGGTTGCCCGTACCACCGTAAAGCCGGTTATCGTCGGCAGGGTATATGGGAGAACGGTTATACTGGTGGTACGGGAGGCTGTACGGCCCCTGGAGTCCGTCGCCACTGTTACCACTGGTACAGTGCCACTGGAGGCAAGAGCATCCGTTGTAACCGGATTACCATTATACTGCGCCCCCAATACAGTAGCCTTATAGCTTGTTATTGTGCTGGAGTGTGCCCCGGCTGCCGTAGTCTGTACCTTAAGTTTACTTTTACCCTGCACGTATCCACCAAATTGTGTGGCCAGTCCGCTTACCGCCTCGCTTATGCCTACACTGCTTATCGTCGGTTGGTACTGCGCATCGCCTGGGATATGGGCCGTAAAAGGCACCACCTGCGCCCCGCCAATTGTAGATCCCCCGTTTAGCGTATCCGCCCGTATTCTGCCCATCCCTGATAGTGTGTTAGGCATCCGGTCAGCATAGCTCGTTGGTACGGTCCAGCTATAGGAGGTCCCTACGCCGCTCGCTATAGGCACCCAGGTACCGGTTTTGAAATCAACCGATAAATTATGAGTGAAGCTGCTGGAGGCCCTGGGGAGGGTTATAGTTACCGTATCGCCCAGGTTCATATTGCCCTGGATCTGTGGTATGGTCGCCCTGGGGATCGTATTGAGGTTGGCTGTAAGAGATACAGACCGGGAGGCATAGTACGTCCCCTGCAGAGTAACCCGCATGCTAAATGTGCCGGATATACCGATACTTTTACTACCATCCGCATTGTGGGTTACCGTTTGAGAGGTCGCATAGATAAGTTTTTTCTGCGTGCCGCTCAGGGAGGCCAAGCCAGAGCCGCTGAAGCTGTGAGTAGTCCCATTTATAGTTATGTTCCCATCGTTAGGGCCACCGGATTGGATTGTACCATATCCGCTGGTAGACTGCCAGTACAGCCGGGCGGTTATGTTACTCTGATTATTATTTACATTCTGGGAGGCATTCCATTCCAGCACTAGGCGCCAATATTGGCCGACTTGCGTGTACGTGCTTCCACTTAACGCCATATTATGTCACCTTCTTAAAGGATAAATTACCATTTTCTCTCGGTGTAAAAGCAAAGTTTCCAATCTTAAGACTGCGGATGATTTCGCCATCGTTGATATACAACTTCTGCGTGTCGCCCTCGTTGCTCAGATATGCCACTTCAACGCCATCCTGTAAAAAAGAAATTCTATCATTCCTGATCTCAAGGACAAAAGGGTTATCTACTTGTCCCAACACTATGTCACCATCTACAAACCGGATATACTTTCGGATGTCTTCAAACTGGGTTTGCGTATCCCCACCCAAATTTGTAATTTTTTCGGTTAAAGTGTTGAAATTAAAATCGAAAGCGTCTGACGTTTGCTCAAACTGGGTTGCCACCGACCGGCTGTAGTCCTCCAGGTCCGACTTGGTACTGTACGTATCGGACACATCCAACCGGATCGCTGAATCTGTCTGCTCTATGGAGGATTGCAGGACCATTGTCGCCTGGGTAACCGCATTGGATAGCTCCTGCCGTATCTCCCCCGGCGTAAGGATCTGGATATCCTTTATCGCCGAATCCGTCTGCCTCTGCTGGTCCGTAAAAGTCTTATAATCAAGGCCCAGAGACAGTGTGTTGTTTTGTGGGTTAAAGAGGTCTATATCAAGTTTTGTGACCAACATATAGTCGTCCAGCAGGTGTACAGGGCTGTCTACTTTTACATACTCAAACACTCGCAAGTCGTCGATCTCCCTGTCAGTCATTGATAAGTCTACGGCCTGTATCTCCAGACTTACCCCCATAAGGATCCGCTGTGCCAACTCCTGCCGTGCTTTTGTAAGCAGGTTCTGGGGCTGTGTTACATCGTCCCACTGCTGCGTATCAAAAACCCATCCATACAGGTCCACAGCATCCGCATCATAGACATAATCAATTCCATCGTTCACCGGTTCAATGGTAACCCGCTCGTCTATCTCGTTTCCCTCGGTGTCCTCTAGCTTTGCACCATATGGGATAAGAGCCGTTACTATGTCCTCTCCATGGATTTCCTTTTGCAGGTCCAGGAGGTTCTCGCCCAGGCGGATCACCTGATTACTTTTACGGTCAGAGTCTGCCAGATAGTCCAGACAGTTTATACCCTCTACCCGGCGGATCATAAAGTATCCGCCCAGCATCTTTACAAGCTTATCCTGCATTACGTTCCAACTTTTGTCAGCGTTGATGGAGCTTCGGACGATGTAGTCATTCGGGTCGGTCACCGTAACATCGCCCATCGCAAATTGCTTTTTAGGCTCCACCTGCGCATTATGACTGTCTATGATAGCTTGTAAAAAGCCCTTTACAGATCCAGCATAGCTGTACGGCCGATAGATGCTGTCGTTAAAGTAGGCGAGCTCCCCCTCACAGGTTATCATTCGCTCGTTCCGAAAACCAATTTTATCGTTAAGCACCCGACCCCCAAAAAGTCTTACCTTTCGCCCAGTTGCACCGTCTTCTGGTGCCGGTGTCCAGTCAGTGGCTTTGGTACCCTTCTCAAGTTTTATATGCCGTAAAATAACACCATTACCTGCTGTTTCTCCGCATTTGCCTGCATATATATAGATAGCCGCCTCATCCCCTACGGCCCTAAAAGTAAATGACAGCCTATCCTTACTCATTGGCACCTGATAGGTTTCAACGCCCGAATAATTCGCCTTGCGAGTTAGTACCGAAATCACATCAGACGATCCGGAAGTAAAGGAAGCGTCAAAACTAAAAGTATATTCTTGCCTGGGCTCTAATGTTTTGAAATCAAACCCCGTAAAATTGAAGTCCGCACCCGCCCCAGATTCCTTGTCCCTTGCTTTCAGCTCTATAGACTCACTATCTCTCAGCAAGTTTCTTCCACCATTCCCGTTTATGGGAGGATCTTCCTGAAACACTTCTACGATCGATGTCAGGCGTTTGATCTGTGCGTACAGTGGGTGGGAGGGATAAATCGTAAAATCAAAGCTCCCCGCCATGCCGGCCTTCAAATGTAATTTTGGATCCGTTATTTTAAGCTCCGGTACATTGGGAGCGTATACAAGAGATCCGTCGGAGTATACCGTATACATTATATTGCCCCCTCCTGATACCTAACTGATACCGTAGTACCCTGCTTACCGGTCACTTCCAGCACATTTTCTCCCTCCGAAAAAATCAGGTTTGTAAACTGGAAAGTACCTTTGCTTACGTCAACCGATGTCGAACCATAGATAATGTTGACTGCTCCATCGGTCGTGATAGTCGGTATTACCCGCATCCGGTCGCATGGGCAGGTCAGCGTAAGCGTCTGGTCTATACCATCCTCCGGAGCGGGGCTCCACGGGGTAGCAGTGGTACCTTTTTCAAGCTTTGGCTCTTTATACTGCGCCGTATCTTCTGGTGTATCCGCCGCCGAGTGCCTTAGCACCATCGCTACCCCAGTGGCCCCATCTGGTACTGTGCAAGTGCAAGCCACATAGCCTTCTTTATTGGGCTGGATTTTAGTGGCAGAATGAAATTGTTTCATCCCATCAGCCATTTGAAAATCCACCATCAGTCCGATTTCCTGCACCCCAGCCTTTACATAGCACCTACCGATTAGGGTATCCCCGATACTTACTCCAGTTCCTATGGTCACCCATGGCTGGATTACATAGTCCCAGCCGCTAAAAGTAGCTGTTTTATAGTCCTTTGACGTTCCGAGTATCAAGTTTCGCCCCGTGTCGGCTCCTATGACCCCACTTACCACCGTTACATCCTGCTTATACTTATAAGGCTCGCAAGTGCAGGTCATCTGCATAGTACCGGCTACCCGGCTGATATCCCAGTCGTCTATGGATACCCGGCCCTTGTAGTAAAAGCCCGGGTCATCATCCAGCGTGATATCAAAGTTTTTGCCATGCAGCACCTGCTGTGCAGCCTTACTTAGCGACCAGATATCGTCGACACAGGCAAAAGTAAATTCGAGCGTCCGGTTGCTGTACTGCGGGCCGCCAAAGTAGTCCGTCAGGTCAAGCTCCCCGTCCCCAGCGGGGAGGTCTACTGTGCAAGTCTTGATGGGAGGGAGCCCCACCTTTTGGGACATAAGGATCAGGGATAAATCGTCCCAGCTGTGCAGATCATCAAATTTTACGCCTCTTAAATGCATTACGGTCGCCCCCTTAGTCTACCAGCGTATAAGTCTCCCAGCTCCCTATCCATACCAGGGGCCAGCCCCCCTACTACCGCACCGCTGTCCAGTACCACCCGCAAGTCTGCCAGCTGTGGGAGGTAGGTCTTTAAAAGTCCCATAAGCTGACTTATATCCTGCTGGGCAGTCTGATCTGATGTAGTCCAGGAGGTGGGGTTTGCCACACTCATGGCCGCCTGTACCCGGGCATTGGTCTCCAGGTCGATGGGGATTTCTGCCGCCATATCGTCTGCCATGTCTTCTATGGCGCCTTGCACCTTGCCTTTATTCTGCTCTATGCCTTTGGTTAAATTCTCCATCATGTGTGGCATCCATTTGAGTTCGTCCTTCAATGGCCCCTCTTTTGGCACGCTGTGCCCCAGCACATCTTTTACTTTGTCACCTATCTTTTTAGCGGCAGTTTTGATCTTTTCCTTCATAGATTCAATGCCACTTTTAAGGTTCTGCATAGCGTCTTTGCCCCACTTAAAGGCTTTTTTAGTTACACTGTTGTTCCAGCTGTCTTTTACTTTGTCACCGATTTCCTTGGTTTTTGCCCCCACACCGTTTTTAGCATCGCCAAAAGCTTTTTTGACGTCCGTCCAGGTATCCTTGGATTTTTTTACAACCCCATCCTTCATCACTTGCCACTTGGATTTTACCTGCCCGCTTTCCCAGTCTACCTGACTTGCGTGCTCCCCAGCTTGCGCTTTTGCTTGGGCGACAACATCCTTATGCATACCTTTAGCTTTACTTACTGATTCATCCCGCTGCCTTTTGGCTTCGAGAACGATCTTGTTCGCCAGCGCCACACTTTCTTTGCTTCCGTCCGCTTTTAGCATAGCAGCATATTTCAGTCGCTCATTATACTCTGCCTCGGCCTCCGCGATGGTCTTGCCCCTTTGCTCCTTGCTATTTTTTACGACATCAGCAGCCTGCCGGGCAGATATATTTCCGCTCTCAGCTTTCAGGCGCTCCATTATTGTCATCTGTTCAGCTTCGCTATCGCTCAAGGTCTGGACAGCTGTGTTCTTCATCTCTTCCTGGATTGTGTTTATTTCCATCCGCTCTGCATCTGTAATTGCTCTGTTCCCTTCTTTGGCAGCCCATAGGATTTCGGCAATTCTGGCAGCGCCTTCTTCTGTTTGAGTAATTTGTTCATCGTACTTTTCGGATGTAATTCGCAACATCTCTGCCTTTTCTTCCTTGGACATCGTTTTGGAGTTAGAGAACATCCCTTCCAACTCTGCCAGACCATCAGTTTTCTGCTGTGTAAGGGAGTTGACCACCTGATTTTTCATTTGATCCACATTCCCTGTTATTGATGTTGCCATCTCTTCAGTGACTTCTTGGCTGCTCCAAGCCAGCTGCTTGAGTGCGACGGTTGCCTTTTCATCAAGCTCCATGTATCCAGTGACTGCCTTTTGGGTGCTCTCTGATACGCTATCCCCAAAGAGGTCTACAGCCGGGATACTCTCCTCGCTGAGGTGCTTATATAGTGCTATGCCTCCAGCGGTAAGGGCGGCTATACCAGCCACTATACCAACTACAGGTAGTGCTGCTGCTGCAAATGACGTTCCCAGCCATCCTGCCGCTGTGGCTGCTCCTGTAGTCGCTTTGGCTGCTGTCCCGGCAGCACCAGCAAACCACCCGAATTTATCACCTAATTCGCCTATCCCTCCGGCTATCTTGCCAACTATTTTTACAACCGGCCCTGCAGCTGCTGCCATGCCTGCAAATTTAACAATCACTCCCTGAGCTTCGGGAGACAAGGCGTTGAATTTATCTACCAGCCCACTGATTTTGTTGGCCAGGTCCGTAATGCTCGGAGCGACGATGTTAAAGATCTTTATACCGGCGGTCTCCAGTGCACCCGTCATTTCTTCTACAGCGCCTTTGGTATTGTCCATCATGATATCGGCCGCCGCTTTTGCTGCTCCGCTGGATTCCTCCAGTCCCTTTGTGAGCCCTGCCAGCTTTTCTGGGCCTTGATCAGTTAGTACCAGCATACCAGACAGTGCTTCCTGCCCGAAAAGGGTTGCCATGGCCTGATTTTTCTGCTCCTGTGTCAGCCCTTTGGTGCCTTTCTGGAGCTCTTGGATTATGCCTTCCATTGGTAGCATATTGCCTTGTGCATCAGAAAAGGACATCCCAAGTTTGCTCATAACATCCTTGGCATCTTTTGCCGGGTTTGTGAGCCGTGTCAGTGCTCCCCTGAGGACAGTACCTGCCTGGCTTCCTTTTATACCGGCATCTGAAAGTATACCTACAGCGGCGGCGGTTTCTTCGATGCTCATTCCCATGGCATTGGCCACAGGGGCGATGTACTTCATCGCCTCACCCATGTCCTCTACTTGGGCATTTGTCCTATTAGCCGCCTCCGCGAACACATCGGCTACACGGCCAGATTCGCTGGCGTCCAACTGGAATCCCCTCAGTGCGCTGGCAGCTATATCTGTGGCGGTCCCAAGGTCAGCCCCGGAAGACGCAGCGAGATCCAACAGACCGGGAAGAGCATTGATAGTTTCATTAACAGTGAAGCCCGCGGACGCCAGCCCTTCCATGGAGGTAGCAACTTCGGTTGCGCTAAAGGCAGTATCAGCGCCCAACTTCAAGGCAACCTGATTCATCCTTTCCAGCTCCGTTCCAGTGGCCCCGGATATGGCCTGCACTCTCGACATGTTGGCTTCAAAGTCCATGCCCAGCTTTACTGAGGCAGCACCCACACCCATGATGGGAAGAGTAAGGTATTTACTCATGGAGGTACCCACCTTCTCCATACTCTTGCCTGCCTTATTCATTTTGTCAACCCAGGTTTTGGTCTGTTTCTCTGCTTCTTTGAATCCATTTTGGTACTTAGTTATGTCTAGTATTAACTCACTATAGACATCACCTGCACTTATAGCCACATTCTCACCTGCCTCATTGTGAATGTTTTTTGATGAATCCTATTAGATCCTTATTGCTCTTTTTCTTTTCACCCACCCAACGAATCTTATTCCAATTTACCTTACCCTGTTCATCTGTTGCTTTGGACCTGAGGTATAGTGCTACCTCATCCAGGCAATAAGCAAGGTAATCATTATCGATCCCCAGGATCTCACTTGGTCGCTTCCGGTACTCCTGGGCCATTATTATCACTTGAGCCATTTTCTTGGTTTGGACGAAAGGTGGACATCTTCTTTGTATCTCCTATGGCCCACTCGAATATTGCTGTCATCTGGTCATCTGTAATAATATCTTGGAACTCCTCATAGGTAGGTTGCACCAGACAAGCTCTGCAGTAAAGCTCCATGGTTTTTGCCACATCAGACAGATCTGGATCTCTGGGTTTCTCTTTGGAAGGAACCCCTGCTATCCTCATAGCCGTTGACATCAGATAGTTAGGTATCTTACCCTGTGCCGCCATAGCCATTACCTTGGGTTTCTGAACCTTTACTCTGATAGTACCAGTATCATCGAATCCCGGGATATCAATGATGGAACAAGCCATTTGTCTCAATTGTTCAATGTTCAGTATTTCATTCATGCTGTTTTACCCCCCTCATAAAATGAAGAAGAGCTGCCTATGCAGGCAGCTCGGTTAAGAAGTCTATTTTTACTGGAGATTCACCAGACCTGGGTCTGCTCTTCGAGGTTAACTCAGGAGCGAAGAACTGTCCATCCTGCAGACTGTAGTTCACAGGGGTCCCTTTGCAGTGCAGGTAGGAGAACTTCACATAGCTCTTGGTAGAACCATCAGTATCTTTCTCCTCTGTGTAAATATTCATGGTGAATGGTTTTCTGTTGACAGGTGCTCCGACAGGCGGTGCGTCATATCCCAAAACCCCAGTGGGATCCTCAGCATCAACTCGCAAAGCACCTCCATCCACCAGTGCAAGAACTTCTGGAACCATAGTAGCCGATACCAGTTTGATATCATAGCCTTTAACGATATCCTCGGTGTTGTTCTGCGCTATAATTGTGTCCCGCACCCGCAGCTCGTTTTCTTGTCCTTCGGAGACAAATGCAGTAACCTCAGCTTCACTAGCTACATCGGTGAGCCTGTACTGTTTAGGAGTTGTTTCCTCTGTCTCTATTTCCACTCTGACTATATTTGCGAGTGGGAACTCTATTGGCGTTTCATATGCCATTGCTTATCCCTCCATTTTCTTTAGAATTTGATATTGAATACTTGTGGTGTAGGCCTTCTTCTCATCATCTGGTATAATGGGTGTTTCTCCAGCATACCAAAGTGGGAACTCTTTGAGTGCAGCCTTAATCTCCCTCACATAAGGAGCTACCTGGACATAACTGCTGATGGGTACAAAAACGATGATATCAAGTAACCGGTACCCCACCCTTGTGTTGGGAAAAGCTACCTGAGTATTCTCTTTTACAACGCAGTACCTTTTGTCACAGAGGCCTTGATGATGTCCAGGCCAATATGGATTGAGGTTGGATGTTCTGAGCTTGTTGTATATCTGGGTAATCATCTTTTCACCAGCCTTTGATATCCTTTGATAATACTGGGAGCATGTTTGTCAATGGTAGGCTTCAGGATGGCGTATTTCTTTTCGTTAGCCAATTCAAGATATACAAAGTAATCTACATTGCCTGATAAACTGATTACGGCTTGATCGTTGCGCCACCTGAAGTCGCCTTGGATACTATTTCTTGCATTGGTCGTTCGATCAGTCCATGGTGCGCCCCATTTTGCTTCCCCCTCCATCTGTTTTGCGGCGGTTGATGCATAAATGCCAATGGCAGCTCTCACCCTGTTCTGAATAGAGGCGGGATTGAAGTTGCTCTTAAATCTCATACTAGCCATCGCTTATCACTTCCAGTTCTACCTGTTTGCAGATATCATCATAAACATGAACCCAGGTTACCTTATACTCTCTACCTTGATTCTGGAACCTGTCACCCTGCATGATATCTGTATCACTTCCACAGAGAAGCTTCTCAGCAGTGCTGGATAGGTAACCAATGGTTGCCCCACTGTCACTTAGCCTCTCCCTGTGGAACTTCCTATTGTATATGCTGACTGTCTGAGGGGGAAGTTTAACCCGTTCCTCTATCCAGCCATCAAAACCATCTGATATCTTTTGAATCCTGGATATGATAATAGGGGTGGGGTTGGCTTGTATGACTTTTTCTACATATTTTTTGTAGTATAGATTATTTTTCATCAGCTCTAACCACCACCCTTGAGCCATTACCTCTATAAGTCTGGGACAGGATCATAAAATGATCACGAGGGCTGGGAATAACAATATCACCCAGCTTGATCTCAGGTATCCCGGATTTGATAATGCATAACTCCCTGGCAAGGGGTCTCAGATCAATATCTGCCTGGGATAATTTACCCGTTAGGAACTCATCGGTGAAATAGGGAAAGTTCTCCTCATCGATGAGTTGTTTTAGCTGGACTAATCTTTCATCCATAGTAAAACCCCCTATTTGAGGGCTTCAATTAGCTGTTCGCGAGACATAGCGCTAAAGCCCTCTATTTTCCTTTTAGAGGCCATCTTCCTCAGGTCCTTAATTTTCATACCACTAAGGTCTTTGGAGGCCTCTACGGGCCTGCTAGCTGCCTCTACGACGCCTTCTACTACTGGTTCCTCACTGGATTCCTCTATATCTGGGTCATTGATGTCTTCAGGATCTTCATCCCCAGATGTGAGGTTGACTTCCTCCTGAGCTAACACTCTTTCTCTGAGTCTAGCTACTCTTCTTTCAAATGCGGTACTTGCCACTTGATTCTCTCCCTTCTAAAAAACTAGCGAGGGGGATATACCCCCCGCTGCTTAGCCTATCTTGTAGGCGAACTTGACCACTCTGATGGCCTTAGGTTCATAAACCCTCTGCCAGTTGGTTCCGGTCTCCAGCTCGGTGAAGGTGGGGAAGGTTCCAGCCACAGAGGCTTCAGTCCACTTAACACCACGAGGATGGAGCAGAGGCAGTCTCCTGTTGACCAGGATGTCCTCACCAGCCAGGGACAGACCATCTCTAACAACTTCAGTCTGCTTGATATCTGGGTGAGAACCATTACCCCAAGCAATTGCACCTGCACCAAACAGGTAGGACTCAGCAGCACCAGTGACAGAGTCAAAGGTCATGCCATCATCAACGATAACTCTCTTGCCCAGGAAATATGGAACACGGATCTTGGCTTCAGATTCCTCACGATATTCAATCATATCGTTTTTGGCCAGGAATGCTTCTACAGCGGAGTGCATCATCACACCAGTGAGGAGATCCTTTGCATCACCCATCAGCTGGGTAGCATCGATGAAGGTTCTGCCACTGATCTGAGCAGCAGCATCTACTTTTGCGGAGATATCATGTACCTTCACAGCCATGCTGGCAGAAGCAAATACGCCATCCAGGATGGACAGCAGAAGCTGCTGGTACTGTCTGTTCCAGTAACCAGCGAACAGGTCAGCAATAGCTCTCATGGGGTCATCACCAGCCAGCATGCCAGAAAGGGCATTAGCACCATAGGATTTGACGAAGCCAAGCTTTCTAGCCACGTCCTTATTGGCCGTGATCTTCCCAGGAACAGTCTGACCTGTGTCATCCATTACTTCAGGGTCACCAGTCAGGTCATCCCAGAAAGGCATGTTGATAATAGTGTTAGGACCACTTGCCAGAGTGTCAAACTCCATGGAATGCTCTGCTATACCACTCTGGATGAGGGCAGACAGTTCCATGGTTCTCTGGATTGCATAGGGGGTAAATATCTCTGGTTGAATTACATCTTGTATTCTAGTAATACCATCAGACATTTAATTCATCTCTCCTTCGTTTTTCTTATTTGGCAGCAGCTCTCAATTGCTCTGCCAGTGTTGGATTTTCTCTGAGTATTTTCCCCTGCTCAGTCAGGTTAAATGTGTCCTTGGCCCATGGGTTCTTTTGACCTCTGCCACCGCCTCTGCCATTGTTCCCCAGAGATCCACCGGTACCGCCTGGATTCTCTTCCTTGAACAGGAAGGATTTGGTTTCTTTCAGAGTCTTCAACTGTTCCTCCAGACCAGTTACCTTGCCATCATCGCCCAGGATAAGCTTTGACTTGTCAACCAACCCTGCCACTAAGCCCTCGTCATGGGCCTGCCCTGCAATGGCCAGTTTGACAGCGTTGGTAAGGGTGAGGTCCTTCATGTCGACTTCATACTTCTCTTTGGCAGCCTTGTTTTCACCCTGGAGCTTTTCAATCTCAGCCTTCAGCCCTTCAGCATCAATCTTCTTCAATGCTTCCAGCTGTTTGTCTCTCTCTTTGATGTCGTTCTCCAGAGTCTTTCTGGTCTCAGCCAGGGAATTGTAAGTGTCCTTTGGAACCGCATGTTTCGGGAACTCGATTTTGAGCTCCTTCATGAGAGCTTCGTGATCTACCTTCCCGTCCTTCGTGTGCTTTTCGATAAGTTCATTCAACCATTCCATTTATCTCATTCCTCCATACATTTTTATACAGGTCTGTGCCTGTCAGAGTTCTTGTTCTTTATGCCCTGCAATACCAAAAAGGGCGATTTGGTGGGAGGGGGTTAGCCTCCCTTAGATAAAGGACCCCCTCCTTCAATTATACTTCTTGTAAGCCAGTCTGTCTAATCTCAGGGTCCTTCACCTCCCTCAACATGATGAGCAACTGGATCATTGAACCTTAACCTGAGGTTCTGCATCTCTTCCCCATTCCTTTTGGTCAGGTCTTGAATCTGGTTGAATAGGGACTGAGCCTGACTCACATCTCTAAAGGCCCAGGCAATGTTATACTTTTTCTGCAGGTCCCTTAGTTTCTGTTGGTTGAACCTTATCCAATTGTTAGTGTAGAATCCAGTATACTTCTCTCCACAGTGAGTGCAGGAGAAGAAGGTTTTTTCAATATCACCTTTTACCTTCTCCACCTCAAAACCAGTTACCTCAAATTCTTTGCCACAGGTATCGCACTTTGCTAACATGCTTCTCTCTCCTCACTTATATCTTCTTAAAAGCAAAATAGTCTCCATTCTTGTCATACCAGTCATCCAGCATTGGGTTAAGTTCACCCTTAGCCCAGCTGTTTAATTCATCAGCTATTTGATCCAGGCTACGGGATGGAACTGAGATCATTGTGCATAGTCCATTAGGATGGTCCAGAGGTACATCATCCACAGGAAATAGCTGTCCATCTCTTTCTGCACATAGATCGCAGGTTCTTCCATGTATATTGGCAGATAGCCACTTTATCTTATCTATATAGGGATTCTTTGCTGCAGATTGTATAGTGGCTGTCTGATAGGCATGGTTGATACTGGTCCTAGCCAACCTCTGAGCATTATAATCTATTTTGGTATGTTTCAGGTTAGGATAAACTTTACCCCATTCCCAACCTCGTTGAGCCTCAGGCTTTACAAACTTCTCAAGGTCTCTAGCCAGACTCAAAGCTGACTTCTTTTCCAGGATACCCTGGGTAATCATACTCTGTATGTCTCCTTCAAATAATTGAGTAGTGTTCCATATTCTACTGGATAGAGTTTTATGGTCAGTATACAGGCCCCCACTCACTATGTCATCTATGACATTCTTCTGTACTGCCGAAAACATCTTGGAAAAGGATGGCTTTACATTCAGGCCTGTACCCGAGAAGGCTTCCAGCAATAACTGTTGTTCTGTCTGAGCTCCCTTCAGTGCAGCCTTACCCACAGACTTTGTGATCTGTGATTCTAGCTCTGCAGTCAGGGATTTACGAACCTTTTCCAATTCCTTCTTATAATCCTTAAGCCATCTTTGAGTTAGTGTCTTATCCCTTACTCGGGATAGCTTAGTTGCCAGATTATCTATGGCTCTCTCGTAGGACTTCAGTACATCCCTTTGCTGTTCCAAAGTGATCTGGGCCAGTTGCTTCCTAGTCTTTCTCACTGCTTTCTCATAGGAAGTCATAGGTTATCACCTACTCTTTGGTTTCTTCTTCTTCTTCATCTTCCTCATCTTCATTAGCGCGATCATTCAAATCCCGAGTGTAAGTATCCTGCCCCAGGAGTTCCTTTTCCTTCTGTATCTGCTCCAGCTCAGAGTCTATGTCTTCATACTCACCCCACTTATTCATGTAGGCCTTTCTGGACCTTACCTCTGCAGTTACCTCATCCATATCTATTTGTTTCTTCTCATCTTCATCTTCCTGGATGGGGTAATTGTGTTCTATAACTAGTGAGGTTTCATAGGAGGCTATTTCCCTGGACTCATACAGATTATATACCTCCACCATCTTGAAAATGTATTCTACCATCTGTCTCAGAGCTGGACCCCACTCAGTCCACTCTTCATCACAGGCTGCCATGAGACCCCAGTACAGGGCCTTCATGGACTTACCACTTTGCATGAGGCCTTTCAACTGCTCCAGTGATACATTGGGAACCTCCATGGTTTCATACATATCACTCTTAATGCGATTGATGGTATCCTCAAACTTATCCTTATAGGAGAATTTACTCTCCAACCTTTGGATCTTAGCCTGTCTACCTGCATTGGATTGAGCCAGGTCAGTCTGCAGGTCTACCATTGCCCCTGGAGCTATCTTAATGTTACTCAGGCTATTCTCATCAGCATCAGTGATAACGTCCTGACCAAACATTTGGAACCTCAGAGCATCAATATCATCACTGGTGAGCTTATTATAGTGATACTGGTTGCCCCACAGGGTGCGAATGTCACTTTTGCCTTCAATCTCCCCCGTGAGGCCTCCATTGATCACTATTACCACAGGGATGAAGTCCAGACCTGTTGAGTGGTCCTGGAACTCAGTGCTGACTAACTCGCCTTTACCATTATGAGTGGTTTCATTTAGAATACACTTTCCCTCTACCATCTCCCAGATCTGCTTTTTGATTCTCTGGTCTTCAGGTTCTAACTCATCGTTCATCAGGTAGACAAAAGCTATTTTCTCCAGTTCATCCACATCATCATCATTATACTGAGTGAAGAATTCCTGTGCAGGGGAGAACACGATTTTGAGGCCCTTCTTCTTGGAGGCCCACAGCTTTATAGCTAGCTTACCACCGATGGAGCAATCCTTCTTACCCTTCAGAAGTTTACTGTGAAACTTATTCTTTTCCAGGATCTTGTACAGCAGGTCTTCCTTCAGCTGAGCCTTATCCTTCTCTGTAGTGGAACCTTTTGCATCCACTGCCACAGGCCTAACATCAAAGAATGGTTCTCTACCAAACATGAACCTAGCTTTGGTATCTATCAGCTTCTTCATGATATTAGTTATCTTTTGAGTGGGCTTGTAGTCCAGGCCTTGGGGTATCTCCCATTCCTGTTCTCCTTCATATAAGGAGTACCACTCATTTATCTGATTGATTCTTCCTATAAGGTCCCCATAGATTCCCTTAATCTCAGCATTCAATAACTCATTGTAATCTATCATGACCTTCCTCCCCTTCCTGAGTAGTTTCTCCTTAATGTATTCTTCAACCTATTCCGAGTATAGACAGCATACCGAACAGCATCCAGTACGTCGTCTTTTTCTGGTACCGGCAGACCTTTCTTTGGATCCCAGACATACATGTAAATTTCCTTCTTGAACCTGTCTACCCTTTTCTTGACTACCTTAAATTTACCCAGCTTGATTAAGGAAGCCACTTCCTCTATTCCACTGAGTATGGACTTATCAGCATTCACTGACCTTAGGCCTTCCTTGTTGAATCGTGCCACATGCTCAGGCCTGGCACTATCACAGTACCAGATCCCAGGGCCATAGGTCTTCTGCATACTCTTAGCTATGTCTACCCAGTAGTCAATCTCTTCATGCTGTTTGGAGTGTTCCTCTAAAAGCACTATGTCGCCATAGGCAGTCTCACCCATAACCACTATAGCTCCTGGATGTTCATAGCCCCAGTCCACACCATAGAATATATCCACAATGGGCATGTCATCCAGATCCCTCAGGCTTATGTAGTGTTTATCCTGATCAAAGTCAGAGTAGACGGTTCCTTCACCGGCTACCCAGAGGCCTTTGATGTCTCTGTCCCAGAACATACCGCTGGGAGTAGACTGTTTGATGTTGTCCCGGTACCTATCACTAACGAAGGTATTATCATCCAGCTCAAAATGAAAGTCCCTGATGACCTTACCATCTGCCCTGTCTATGTAGTTCGTTTTGAACCAATGTTCTGGGTGGTCTGGGTTGGTATCTACCAGGATTCTAGCTCCTTCTCCTGAGCACCTGGATTTGACCTCATTAAATACTTCCTCATGTGCCATAGATCCTTCATTCACATAAGCTCCAAAGGCAGTCATACCTCTAATTCTACCCAGGTCATTGATTTTGGAATGGCCGAAGCAACAGACCTGAACTCCAAACAGTGGGAACCGGTTATATTTATCCATGTGGAACTCCAGGTTGTACTTATTCCCTAGTTCAATCAGTACGTTCCTATATAATGAACCCAGTGTAGCACCTGACAGGATATACTGTGGCTCTGGGACTCCATGCTGGTCCGCTAGGGCCTTTATACGCTTCAGCTCATACAGGAATAGGTCATTGTTGATAACTGTCTTACCGGACCTCTTAGCTCCTGAATTGATCAGCATGAAATAATCAGAGTTCATAGCAAATTTCAAGACATCCACTTGTTTAGGTGAATACAGTTTTCCTAGGTCAACCATTACCATCACCTGCCAGAGCTTGTGTCAACAGGTCAATGTATTGACCAACCTTTTCCTCATTAGTGGTATCACTCTTATTCTTGGACCTATCCATCTCCAGGCGTTCTTTCTGGAGTGCCAGCTTCTCTTCTTCGATCCTACGTTTGAATGTATCATCAGGCATGACCCCTAAGTACTGCTCCAGCTTCTCCAGAGCTTTCATCTTGTCAGCCAGTTCCAGGGATAGGCCGTTCCTACCTTCTTGGATCTTAACGATCAACTGACCATCCACATTCTCACTGGACCGGAGGATAATTCCATTTGGTCCGAACCGGACGAAGTCTGTCATATCGGCAAATGCTATTTTCATGTATTCCTTTATAATACGCATGGAGTCAATGAAAAGCTCTGAGTTTCTTTGCTCCTTTACGTGAGCTATGAACATCTGGACCTTCTCATCCTGCAGTAACCTGTATGCCTTGTTGTGAGCATAGGATGAACTGTATCCTGCCTTAATAGCTGAGGTAGTGGCATTGAATGTTTTCAGGTAGTGGTAGCAGAACAGTTCCTCCTGTTCATCAAGACCATGTTCCTCAGCAGCTGTTCTAAGGAACTTCTTGGTATCCTGGGACAGTGATACCTTATCCTTGGGATCTTCCTTGACTAAGTTTTCCCACTCCTTAATCCACTTCCTTATATAACCCTGGGGAACCTTAGCGATCCTGGCCAAAACCTTGACACTCACGATTCCTTCTTTATCAAGATAATATTGTTTGGCACTGTCTTTGGCCTGCTGCAGTTGTTTCTGAGTATAATTCTTGACGGCTTCATCATATTTTTTGTGTTTGCTTTTGGCCATGAATCCAATTTCACCCCCTAAAAGTCAAAAAATAATTATTTTGTTCAACAAAAAGACCAGTAAGTGGATTTTGGAAACCCAGCATTACCGGCCCTTTAAGGAGAGTCTCAGGCATTGAAAGCAATACCTTGTCATGTATATTATACCAGAACCTCCTAGCCTTGTAAATGGTAAACTTAATTATTTTTTGGACTATCTTCTTGATTGTGATACATCAAGAGTGCCTTCACCATATGTGCCTCCTTACTGCCTTTTGGCCAAACCCACCTTGAATCTTCCTTCTTCACAGAGTAGAATCTAACTATCCTCCTTGCCTTCCTGAGTGGTACGTTATATTCCCGAGCCAGGTCCTTAAGTGTAATCTCCTGCATTTGAACTACCTCCTATTTAATATGTTAGTATTATTATAGGCAGTAGCATTCCAAAGCATTCCTGATCAAGAAAGTCGCAAATAAAAAAGGACCAATGTGGTCCTTCCTTTTAGTAGCAGTATATTTTGATCCCCAGGGTCCTGGCTGCTTCCAGTTCCTTCTCGGTGGCTGCCCTGTAGGTCTTACCTTTCGTAATTGGTTTCCTCTTCCACTATTTGATATTTCCGATGGTTCAGCTTTTCCAGCCGGTTGACCACATCTTCAGCTGTTTTTTCGCAGCCCAGCATTTCAGTTTCGAATGGAACTCCCCATTTACCATTTTTCTTCATCCCTTGAATCGATACCATTGTGGGGTTACTTCTCATTTTATTCAGTGCCCTGAATTTGTACTGGTTGCCATGGTTAGTCATGTGAGATCTCTCCTTCTTCTTCTTTTTTGTACCTTAATTATATTATAAGCGAACTCTTGATGAATGTAAACGGGTAAACTCAAAATTCTTCCCAAACTAAAAAAGTGGGCCTTTCGGCCCGAGTTATATATTGAGAGATTCACTTGACATTATTATTATACCACACCCGGGGGGATATGTAAACAACTTTATTCTGTAGGGTCCCCAGTGTAGCTGTCCACCTTACTTCTTGACATTGAACTCCTACCCAGCTTTTCAAGCTTACCATGCTCTTCCTCCCACTGCTGGACTGCTTCCTTATATGCCTGCCTCTCCGCTGAATTGTTTTTGGTCTCCAGAATTCTGTTGTCCTTCATCAGCTGCTTTGTATTCCTGTGGACATTACCCTCAGAAGATCCTCCACCCTTTCCCCTTTTCTGGTCCTCATAGTATACCTGTCTCCACCCATCCATTGGGTGTCCTCTCCCCTCGGTGGGGATATTATATCTCTCGCATAATTCACTTAGTTCGGCTTGAGCGGCCCACACAGTATCATGATTGTTGGTCAGCCCATTGTAATAAATGATGTTCTGCAGCATTTCCAGATGTTCTGAGACATTTGTCTTCCTAGCCCAGCAGGTCTCTGAGCAATCTAATTTCTTAAGGGCCTGGCACTTCCCTTTGTAAAAGTTCAGGCATTTTGGATCGCCCTTTGTAACATACTTTTTCTTTCGTGACATTTTTCATTTCACCTCGCTCTCGGATCAAGACTTCGTCACCCCTATAGATTTATTTTCTCCACAAGGAGGGCCTCATCCAGTAAGAGTAGACCAGCACTACTCCGATACTCTTCCCCATAGACTAACCGAGATATCCCAGAGTTGATGATGACCTTCGCACAATTGACACAGGGACTCATCGTGCAGTACATTGTAGCACCCTCAATCGCTACTCCATGCTTAGCAGCAAATGCAATTACATTCATCTCAGCATGTATGCTTCTATCACAACCAGATCCTAAGCAGGTCTCCTCAGTACAATGTTGTTGCCCTGCAGGAGGCCCATTGTACCCAATGGAAACAGTCCTGCTGTCCTTCACTATCATAGCCCCTACCTGCTTTCTCAGGCATGTGCTTCGCTGGGCAACTAATCTAGCCATCTCCATGAACATCTCATCTCTGGTAGGCCTCACTCTAACATCACTCATAGAGACTTGCTTCTCCTTACGGAGGTTGACTCCCCTAGCAGACATCCTCCCACTCTTTGGCTTCATTTCCTCCACCCCTTTCCTACAGCTATTACACCACCAGAATACACCCTTTACATCACATGGAGCGTCATCATTGACTCTGTTGCTGCATAAGATTGGTCTCGTTCCCACATTTGGCATCTTCTCTCCTCCTTCGATATTCTAGGTTAAAATGTCTTACTATCTCATCAGGAGTTAGTCCATGTGCCAGGAGCCATTCTACTCTTTGTATAGCCCCTATATTAAGAATATACAGTTTGGAACGAAATCTCCTTACAGAGCTTCTCTAACTCCTCTATGAGTACTCCATATACATCAGACATCTTCTGGATGGATCTCTGACAGCTTCTCTTGTATTCCAGTGCCTTGGTAAAGTCCATGATTCTCCCCCCTCTCATATAATGTACCATATATATTATATCACATCTGACGCCCACAGTAAACAAATGGATTCTTGAAATAATGAAAAATACTCTTGGACAAGAAATGCATTCTCCTCCACCTCAAATCTTAGATACTCATCCTCCATAATCCTCCATTTAGTATTACACCCCCACAATCTTCATATTCAAAAATACTGCTCCAGCGCTAAGGGTATTTATATATATATATAATTTTTTTTAAGAAAAATTATTATATATATATACCCAGTACCACGTACCAATGGACGGCGAGCTGCAAAGCCAGTGGCCCGTAGGCGTTGGAGCCATTTCATACACCTCTCTCCAAAGTCATACAAAGTATAATTCTGAGAGCCTTCGTACCACTGGGTTTGGAGCAAGGGGTGTATGATTTTGAGGTGTATGACTTTCCCTAAAAACAGTGATTTGCTCTAAAAAATAATTATACTTTGTATGACTGCCGCAAACCCAGCAATACGAAGCAGTTCAGAAGGTGGAGTCATACAATTACCCAACAAGGACTCATACACCCATACATATAAAGTCCATACATAGTAGATTATTCAATAATGCCCCGGTCTTCCAGCTCTTTCCTCAGTTTCAGGTACCCCGTCAGCTTGCAAAAGTATAGGTTCCCGACTCTCTTCACAGGCTGTTTATTAGTGATAGCTCTCATCAGTGCGGGTCTGCCTATTCCATAGACTCTGGCAGTTTCGCTAATGGATGGGTAAGTTATGGTCTCGCCCCTCAGGTTTATAGCTACCACCTGCTCTCCAACTGCTGCTTCTGTGATGGCTCTCTTGTGTTCTGTGGATAGTACTCTCTTAGAAGGGCCTATAACCACTTCTCCTCTCCGCTTAGCCAGCCTGGTTGCTTCCTTAATAATAAGGTCCACATACTCCTCTGGTACCCAGGCTAGACACTCTAACTTTCCTGCTGCCTGCAGCTCTAACATTGCCTTCTCACAATCATCATAATTCCCAGACTCCAGTCGGTCTTTGGCCATAAGGACCAGATACTCGAAATCATCCCTTGTGGAAGAAATGTATACCTCCTGGGAAGAACTATTGGCCTTGTACACTGTGAAGATTTTTCTCCCTTGATTCGTGGGGGTGGTTGTTACTCTTGGTTTCATAAGAAACTCCTCCTTTATTTATCATATAATGTAACTATAGCACACATTGTTAGTCTTGTAAGGTATAATATTCTTGATCCAGTGTCTAGAGTTATTCACATTTACATTGGACAGGCTTTGGTATATAATAACAAGGAGGAGGGGAGTACTCATGAAATTCAAATACAAGCGGAAGACTTACATATATAAGGAAGGGCAGATATTTACCGAGAAAGGCAACCTGGCTAAGGACCAGGACAAGCTCATCAGGATAGCCAAGCAAATCAGCAGGAACTTCAACGAAAGAGAGTTCAACTATGGTATGAGCTACGATGACTTTCAAATGTACCTGGGCACTCTGTCCACTGCTGAGAAGGAACAGCTCTTTCATACCATCTATGAGTGCTACCTGTATGCTGGGAATATACTAAAGGAAGAGGATGAGAAGCTGTTGAAGAAGGAGTTTGACAAGGTAATGGCTCGCCTCAAGAAATGTGAGCTCTACCTATATTATATAATTATCAGCTAAGGAGTGGATAACAAATGATGAGCCCCTGCAAGAAATGCACCAAGAGGAGGATAGGCTGCCACGGTACCTGCCAACCATATATTAAATGGAAGCAGGAGAAGTACCCACCCAAACCGGACACCAGTTTCATCTACGCATACTTCGAGGATTCATACCACAGAGAAAGGAGGAAGAGACAGAGATGACAAAGAGGATCTGCCCCAACTGTGGTCGGCCCTGGTACTCATTGGACACGACTAACATCTGGACATGCCAAGAGTGTGAACCGGCAATAACCCCCGACGCTGAAGTGCCACTGATGGAGAAAGAGGATTATCTTAAAGGAGGAATAGGCCATGGCAGACAGTACGATGAATAGAGTAGCTAGGGAAGTGGAGAACCATCTGATGTTCTGGGGTCACAGGTTTAAGACCAAGGAGTTCAATGACAGCTTTACGATCACATTCGAATGCTCTGACTGTGAAGAGGATTATAAGGTAATCATCATGAAGGACCGAAGGAACCGAAGAAAAAAGAAACCCTACCAATCTATCAATAAGGAATGCTCAAACTCAGGCTCGCCTGCTGGCCCAGGCACTGGATGAACTATATCTGACCTGGACAAGAAAGAGGGGGGTTTACATCCCTCTTTTTTCCCTGTATAATATAATTAAATAAATACATAGGGGGAGAGACACTAATGACAACTGAAGTCCATGAAAACTCTGGCGGAACATATCAAGAGGGCAAGGTCATGAGAGTTAGGAAAAGCTGGTCTGTTAGGATTGGCCCACTATTATCACTTCTGTTGGTTGCCCTGATTCCCAGTATCATCATCAATGCTGAGATGAATCACAGACAGGGGAAATTGGTTCAGGAAGTGAACACATTGAAGCAGGAGATCAGAGACCTGAAATGGAGCCAGGATCAACTTTCTAAGACGCTGATGGATACACTAGCACAACAGCGGGAAGAGGTCCCAGCGACTGAGCTAGGCTCTCTGGAAGACCAGCCTGTGGAACCAATCAGCAGAGGATCTGTGAAACGACCTGCTGCAGTCCTTATGGCCCGGGTCACTGCCTATGCCCCACTGGATAATGAATCCAGGATCTGTGCCTGGGGAGATCCTACAGTGACTGCCACCATGACCAAGGTTCGGAGAGGGGTAGTGGCAGTGGACCCCGAAAAAATACCCTATGGAACTAGGTTATACATCCCAGGCTATGGAGAGGTCATAGCTGAGGACACAGGGGTAGGACTCAAGAAATATGATGGCTACGCTATTGACGTGTTAGTGGACACATACGAGGAGGCAATGGAATGGGGAAAGCAGTACATAGACGTAGAGGTCCTGGAGTGGGGACCGGGGAACTGATCAAAGGCACTTACTATTTATCCATGGCTGGGTTCCAGACCACTCCTGAGAGGGCCCTGGTGCTCCGTAGGAGGCTTCAACTGCTTATCCATTCCTATATATATTACCACAGGGGTGAAAGCCTCACAGCGGACTCCCAGTGGGACGCATGGGCCAAAGAATTAGTGGTCCTGCAGAAGAAGTATCCCAGGATAAGTGAGGTAGTGGATTATTACGACAGCTTCCAGGGTTTTGATGGTTCAACGGGATTCAACCTCAAGGCCATGACAAACCCCGAAATCATAAGGAAGGCTGAATACTTACTTGAAAGGAGGAGAAACCATGGAAGAGATGAGACAGTGGGCAATGGAATGGCTAGAGCTGGAAAAATTCATAAGAAACGAAAAGGTTCTAGAGTTTACTAGGGCTGCACTATCATTAGCAAAACCCGAATTCTTCTATATCCCTGCAAGTAGCTCTGGTCAATACCATCCAGAATATGCATTGGGGGTGGGGGGGTTATTGAGGCACACCAAGGCAGCCATTATCATAGCTAATGAATTGTTTCCAATATATACGTTCACCCCTAGGATTCAAGATTATATCATATCTGCCTTGACACTTCATGATCTGTGCAAGCCAGGACCACTTCATCCAATTGAGGTCAAGCTGGTATTGGAGCCACTTCGTGAAGAATATGGAGTGATCTTTGATAGGGTAATCCCTCTTGTGGAAAGCCACATGGGGCAGTGGAACTTGTTTGGTAAGCTGCCAGTGCCCAGTACACCCGCTCAAAAGTTTGTTCACTTATGTGATTACTTGGCCTCACGGAAGAAGATCAGTATTACCCTTTAATACTTCAAGAATGTAGTACATTTACAAAGGTTAAAAAATCTGGTATTATAAACATACCCTATAAAATAAAATTGAGGAGGAAACAAAAAATGGCAAAAAAAGCAAAGTGGTTGGAAGAGTCTACAGACAAGGAATTACTTGACATCGTGGCTAAGGTTCTCGAGGGTGATGAGATGAGTAAGAAGGAACTTACCCGAATCAAGAAGGCAGTAGCTGAACTCATTGAAAGAACCCCTGATGAGAATGGTGAAGAAGGTATAACTGTTCTGGAGGCTTTGGAAGCTGCCAAACAAAGTCTTGATGCTATCTCTGCTGCCTACCAGGCTGAGCTGGATGCTATGGAAGATGAGGAAGAGGAAGAGGAAGACTCCGATGAGGAAGA
>CALLZZ010000448.1 GCA_937858235.1 uncultured Clostridia bacterium | reverse complement strand
TTGACTTCAAGAAACCAGACTATTCGACGGTCCGCGACAACAAGAAGGTCATCCGTCAGATGATGGAAGCCTTCAATTCCAAATACCCGGACAAGGGATATCTGATCGTCGTAGACGAGTTCCTGGCCTACCTTACATCCAGAGACGAGCGCCAGCTGGTTCTTGACCTGGAAGTGTTGCGTGCTTTCGGAGAAATGTGCTCAAAGAGTAATCTCCGTATCATTCTTGGCATTCAGGAGAAAATCTTCGACAATCCAAAATTCAGCTTCGTCTCCGAAACGCTGAAACACGTCAGCGATCGTTTTACACAGATGGAGATTACAAAGGAAGATACGGAGTACGTTGTTTCAGAAAGGATCCTGAAGAAGAATCCGGAACAGAAGGCGCTGATCCGGAATCACCTCGAGAAGTTCTCCAGCCTTTACAGTGGCATGTCTACCCGCATGGATGAATTTGTGGATCTGTTTCCGATTCACCCGGCTTATATTGATGTATTCAATAAAGTCTATCTTGTGGAGAACCGCCATATCTTGAAAAACATCTCCAGAGTCATTCGTGATATCTTTGATAAAGACGTACCGGAAGATGCACCTGGAATCTATTCCTTCGATACCTATTGGCCCGCCATCAAGGGAAATGGGCTTCTGAAGAGCGACGTTACAATCAGCAAGGTCGTGAATGCCAGCACACAGCTGGAGGAGATTATCAATCGCTCCTTCCCGCACAAGGTTTATAAGCCATTGGCAATTCAGATCATCTATGCACTTAGCGTGCACAGGCTGACGACAAATGGTCTCGATGTGCAGTTCGGGCTGACAGCAGAAAATCTGAAAGATGACCTCTGCCTCTATCTGGACTCCATGCCGGAAAACGATGCAGACTTTCTCCTTGGCGTTGTCAATACAACACTCAAGGACATCATGACAACGGTCTCTGGACAGTTCATTATCCATAATGATGCCAACAATCAGTACTATATCGATGTCGACAAAATCGTTGACTACGATGAAAAGATCAACCAGAAGGCATCACTGCTGGCTCCAGCAGAACTGAACCGATACTTCTACACGGTTGTCTATAACTGCCTTGAATGGGACGCGAAGGAATACGTCACGAATTTTAAGATTTACGAATACGACTTGAACTGGAACAGCCACAATATCTTCCGGGAAGGCTATCTCTTTATGGGACTTCCGGGAGAGCGCAGCACTGCCCAGCCGGAGCGCGATTTCTATATTCACATCATGCCGCCTTATGACAACGGTAATGTGGATATTGCTAATCTCCCGGACGAGGTATACTTCTTCTTTCGCTCTGCGGATGAGTTCAAGAAGAATCTTGAACTTTATGCTGCTGCAAATCAGCTGGCTGAAATCAGCGAAGGAAAAGATAAGGAAGCATATTTGAACAAGGAGAAGATGTTCAACCGCCAGCTCGTAAAATATCTGAGCGACAACAAGAACACTTGTTTCAATGTGACCTACAAGGCTCAGATGCGGCAGCTGATCGAAGTCCTCAAGGGTAAGTACAGACCAGATCTGACATTCAAGGACACGATCGACCTTGCGGCTTCGATCTGCCTTGACGAGTACTTCAATAACAAATATAAGGATTTCCCGGTCATGAAGACCAGAGTCACACGCAAGAACATGGCGGGGCTGGCACGGGATTCCTTTGACTATTTTGCAGGCCGGAAGACGCAGCAAGCGCGGATGATGCTTGAGAGCTTTGGTGTACTCGAGGATGACAAGATAAAACCGGAAAACTCAAAGTACGCCAGATATTATATCGATCGCCTGCAGGAGCTGCCGCCGCAGGGCGTGCTGAACTATACAGACCTGTTTGAAGAACAATTCATGGGTGTGTATATCGACAAGCAATTTAAGATCAGCTTCTTGTTTACACCGATCATCTTCCTGTCGCTTGTCTACGCGGGATACGCGGTCATTACACTGAACAACGGCAAGACAATCACGGCATCTAATCTGGACGAGATCCCGAGTACAAATGCGCTTGATCTCTATGAGTTCAAGTATATCTCCCGCCCGGCGAAGATGGCTCTTGCTGAGCTCAAGAAGATGTTCGAGGTGCTTGGCCTCAATCCTGTGCTCCTGGATCTGCCGAAGGACAGAGACAATGGCGTCAAGCAGCTCATTCAGGCCGCACAGAATCTTTGCAATGATGCGGTTCTCGGAACAAGGAAACTTTCTGACGGCTTCGAGCTGTGGGGAGAGCCGCTTGCAGATTCGCAGATGAAGGCGAAGATGCAGAGCGCCTGCGATAAGGTCAAGGGGGAATTCAGCAACTACTCAGCGAAGTTTAACACTTTCGCAAAGCTGAATAATTTCCGGCACACGATGGATGAGATTCAGGAAATTGAGAAGCAGATCTGGACTTTACG
>CALLZZ010000447.1 GCA_937858235.1 uncultured Clostridia bacterium | reverse complement strand
GGCACAGGCGGCAGAATGTTTCTTTGCGCTCTAAAAGCTCCTGCGGTGTCGGCTCTGAAAGGCAAGCCGAGTATTCGATCCCATCGTCACAATCGAGGGAATACTGCGCCTTGTTGCGTGTGACGCGCCGCTGGTGGGCCGCTTCATACAGCTTGTCCGCACGGAGTACCTCCGCTACCTCATCGGGAACATCAATAAGCTGATCTTCTATATACCACGGGTAAAAATCCCGCAAATTGATCGTTGCCATAAGTAAACCTCCATTCGATTTTTGGGGAAAAGAAAATCGAATGGGACATGGCGGGGATCGGCAGCCGGGACAGCCGCCGCGCAGAATATCAGACCATATTGGCCCGAAGCTCCTACGGGGCTTGTCCGAGAAATGACAAATAAAAAACGCACCTGCGCGGAGCGGCCTCCACCCGGCACGTTGTAATTGGCAAATATTACATATTGCTATGCCACAAATTGCACTCCACAGGGCATATAAGCACCTTGCAGAGAAACGGCTTTTTTTAACCGTTTACCTTGTAGAATTGCCCGTATGATATACAGGCTGTCGGTTAAATTGCCTCCTCTTTAGAAAAATAGAATTGCACAAACAAAAACAGCATCGCCAAAGCTCCTTCCGGTCTGCTTTGACAGATGCTTAAATCTGATTTTGCATACGTTGAAATAACCGGCCAAAGCAGACTTTTTTTTCTTGCCTTGTCCGGCTGTTTGCTTTTGTATTATGAAATATGTTTCACATCAATAGGACGGATAACCACATTATGTAATTGCCTCTCATCCACTAAACTAATAGGGGGTGATATAAAATGCACTATGATATGAAACACATGGACATCATCATTCAAGAAGCCCGTATTGCACATGGAATGACACAATCAGCTTTGGCTGAAAAAATAGATATATCTTTGCGAACTGTCATTGCCATCGAAACAGGGAAACGCAATCCGACTTTTGAGGTTCTTTATAAGATGGTCCGGGAACTGAATATCCCCGCCGATCTTATTTTCCGTCCTGATGATGTGCCCGGTACACCTGAACAGGAACAATTCATCCGTGAGTTCAGAGACGCCAACGAACAGGAGCAGAGAATAGCCATAGCTTCAACAAGAAGCGTTTGGCGAGAACTTCGCCGCGTCAAAATCTAAAGGTAGATACTTAGGGACAAAAAGTCTCGAAGTGCGCAAAAAAGAAAGAGCCGTTAACCAATTAAAACATGGTTATCGGCTCTGCGTCTTAGCGTCTGGCTCTTTGATAACTGACATGTTCAGTTGTTTTACATTGATTATCGTTTCCTGTTTACACTTGGGACAAAATAGCGGGAAGTTTTCAAGTACCGTATCCCCTCGTATCCTAATACGGGTCTTATTATTGCAGACAGGACACAATATCCACTTAGTATCTTTCATTACACCACCTCTGTCTGCTGCATTTTTACATCTCAGCAAAACTCATTTACGGTTCTTTTGCGGTATAATCAATAATTATTTTCCCGCAGATTTGACATCTGTGCGCTTGCGTAGATGGGGATTTCAAATAATTATAGTCGGATATTTGCGTAAAGCCTTCTATATACCGGACACCCTTTGTTCCAGTTGGTTTTGAGTCAATCCAGCAGCAATCCATTATTTGACGAAGCGATGAATCCCGTTTTCATTTCATTTTCACAAAAAGGACATTTCATAATTGCTTCACCCTTAATGGATTATTTTTTATTCTTTTCTTTTGCCGCAATCTGCGAGAAGATCAGGGACAGGATAGCGGGGATAGGTACGAATAATAACGATCCGTTTTTGGTTAGTACGAAATAGCCCGCCATGATTAAGGCCAATACCGCAAATATGATTGCAGTAACCCGTAATATTTTACTTTTCATTATCTAAGTCCCTCCTTTTAGGAATGTTTTTTTGTATAAAACCAGATTGAAACCCGCATGGAGCAAAGCACTAATAGCGCCAAACCGATGATGGCAAATACTGTAAGCATCACAATTTGATTAGGCGTCGGCAAGGTAATATTGAGATTTGCCGCTTTTAACAGAAATGTTCCACCCGACGCTAATGCTACGAATATTAGGACGATAGCGGTACCGCCGTTCTGGCCCCAAATATAGTTTGCAGGCAAAATCAGCAGTAAATATATAAAGCCGCCAATCAAGCCAACACCGCTAAACAACAAATGTAGCGTGATGCTAAGTTCATGTAGAAGAAAATAGGCACCTACGTTTAATACAAGTGCAAATGCAGAACAAAACAGAAGTATGATAATGCAAAATATATATCGACTGTAAACAATCTGCTTTCTTGTAACTGGCATAGCGATTGCAAATCTATCCCATTTCCATTGTTCATCACAGGAGAGTTAGTGTAATAGGGATAGACGAGGAGACAAGCATGGGCAGAACTGTTCCAAGAATAATAGCCCCGATGCTTTTCATTGAAACAAGAATAATTAGAGCCAAAACAATGAGTATTACCAAAGGGACGGGGCTGAATTTCTTAAACAGGGTTATCTTATCTTTGATTATCAGTCCTTTCATTGTTTTTCTCCTTTCACATAAAACAACATAATATCATCAAGCGTCGCATTATCCACAACACAATTTTTATACTTCTTTTGGGCCGTATCTTTGTCTGCAACCAACACCTGCCACTCATAGTCTTGCTTTCGATAAGCAATAATTTCAGATTTATCCAGGCTATCAAAACATGCTGCTCCACAATGGATAATGCCATAATGATAGATTAGTTCGTCTTTCGTCTTGCTGAAAAGTATTTTCCCTTTGTGGATAAAAGTAATATAGTCGGCAATTTTCTCTAAATCGTTAGTAATATGGGATGAAAACAAGATTGAATGGTTCTCGTCCTGCACAAAATCCAAAAGAATATCCATGATTTCATCCCGCATTATAGGGTCAAGGCCGCTGGTGGCTTCATCCAAAATCAATAATTGAGAATTATGTGATAGTGCAATCGCAAAACATAGTTTTACTTTCATACCTCTGGGAAAATTTTTTATCGGCTTGCTCACAGGAAGCTCAAATTTTTTTATATACTGTTCAAAGGCTCTATGTTCCCAAGCCGAATAGATACAACTAAAAACCTTTTCAATCTCAACGGCCGTATACAGGTCGGGTAGCGGGCTGTCATCAAAAACTACGCCGACAGCATTTTTAATCTCTGTTTCACATTGTATATGGTCTTTTTCGAAGATAGATACGGTGCCTCCATCTTTTGCGATTTCATTTAGGATGATATTGATTGTGGTGGTTTTACCCGCTCCGTTTTCGCCAATAAGTCCCATAATGGCTCCCTGCGGAATTGAAAAGCTCACCTTATCCAGCAAAAAATCCCCATAGTCTTTTGTTAAATCTGCTATTTCTAAAATACTCATATTAGTTCACCTCCTGATAGAATAGCTTTAATAGCTCGACAAGTTTTTCAACAGGAATCCCGCTTGTTCTGCCAATCTCGGCGGCCTCCTGTAAATGTTCTTCTGCTTGGCGTTGCTTTTCCTCTTGAATAAAATCTCTGTTTTGAGCAGATACAAAACTCCCACGCCCAACAGTAGTTTCAATAAATCCATCCCGCTGCAAATCCTCATATGCCTTTTGGACCGTGATTACGCTGACATGTAGAGATTTTGCTAATGAACGCATAGATGGGATGGGATCGCCTGCCTGTAATTCGCCACTCATAATCAAAGCCTTCATCTGTGAAGTTATCTGCTCATAAATGGGCTTACTTGTGTTGCTACTGATTATGATTTCCACATGATACCCCCTATCGTCATATGGTGTACTTATTGTTTAAGCACATTATATAGCGGTTCGAGTTGATTGTCAATATTAAAGACACCGAATTGTGCTTTGGCTAAGCGGCAAGCAATTCGAGTGTGGCCACACTCGATATTTTCACAGCCCCGAGGGGCCGCGAAAATGCTTGTTGGGGAGCCTCCCCAAACCCGGCACTTCGGGACATTTTGTCCCGAAGTCTTTTGTCTGCGTCACCGTCGCTATCGCTCCTGTTCCTTATTTTCCCGCCCGTCCGTCAGGCCGAGCAGATGATCAATATTCGCTTTTACCGCCACGGCCTCGCGCATATCCCGCTGGGCCGCCCGGTACTCGGGGTAAAGCGCCTTTTTCTTGTCAGCCAGTTCCCGGCGCGATTTTTTGAGATCGTCCATTTTAGGGAGCTTGGCCCCATTGAGGATGTCGTTCATCGTGGCCCGCGCCGCCCGGTAGGTGGCAAGCTCGGCCTCATGCTCGGCCAGATATTTCTTGCTGTACCGGGCCGCCTTGTAACCGTCGAACACGGGGCGGGTCTTGGCATAGTCTACCGTCGCGCCCATGAGCCCGGCAGTTTTGGAGAGCGCCGCCTCGGTGGATTGGAGTTCCCCGGTGAGCTTGTGAAAGCGGTCAACCGTCGCGTCCGTCCGGGCTGCAAGCTGATCGTATTCGGTCAGCTTATGTTCCTGTAAGAATTGCAGGGCGGCGGCCATCTGTTTGAGGTTGTAGATTTTTGCCCACCGCTCATAGGCCGGGCCCTTGCCGGAGCGCATCCGCTCCTGAATGTCGATGATGAGGTTGACGCGCCGGGGCGGGGCCGGGGCCTCGTCGCGGATCTCCGGCGCGGGACGCTTGCCGGCGATCACGGCCCGTATGTCCTCGGGGTCAAAGCCCTCGCCCAGCGTGGACGCCCGGAGCCGGGTCGCGTGTTCCTGCCCCGGCACAAGGAAAGAGATTACCCCGCCGCGCCCATGCTTGGCCTCATATCCGGCCTCCTCCATGAGCCGGAGGAAAGCGTCAAAATCGGCGGGGCCTTTTTTGAGCGCATCGGCTATGGCAAGGCGCAAACGCTGTTTATAGGATGGGGGCCTTTCCCCGATCCATTGACCATAATGCAAAAACCGCCCCTTGCTGTGCTGCGTCGGATTTTGAATATAGGAAAGATCGTGCTCGATACACACCCGGTCAGAAAGCCGCCGCAGGGCAAAGGTGGAGCCGATAAAGTTATGGAACTTTCGGGAGCAGTCAAAGGCCGTGGCGTTGTAATAAATGTGATTGTGAATGTGACCCTTGTCGATGTGGGTACAAACGAAAAACGGATACTTTCCCTTTGTCCAGCGTAGGGCGGTTTCATAGCCAATTTTATTGGCCTCCTCGGGCATGACCTCGCCTTGGGGGAACGCCTGGCGGATTTAGAAGAACAGAGCGCCGCGCTCCACGGCCCGGCCTGTCTCGGCCTGATACTGGCTTTTTGTGAGCAGAAACTCGGCGTGAGCCGTTGCGGGATCGCAAAGGTACGAGGACACGGCCCCCAGCTTTTCCGGGTTGAGCCCATAGGCAAACCGTTCTTCCATCGTCTGAATGGCGCTCTTGTCCGCTGCCTTTTTATAGGGCCTGATGTATGTTGTCGCCGTGGGCAATCCTCCTTCCTGTGAAAAGAGCGGCGGCCATGTTCAGCCGCCGCCCGGATCGCTTTGAGACAAATTGTCCCGAGGTTTCAGCCGGTGATGAAGTCCCGCAGGGCAAAGTTCAGACTGTGCATTTTCCCGACCAACCACTCCGCGATGGCCGGGAGCCCAAAGGGAGAGATCAGGAACGCGATAACAAGACAGGCGATGCCCCCGGTTGTCTGCCCTGCGATAAAAGCGACGATGGCCAACAGGGTCACGCCGACACACGCTACATAGCATAGGGCCCCGCCGACGCAAAACAGAAATGTGATGATCGCCGCCAGTACCGTGAGCACCACCACAAAAGGGGCGGCAAGGATTTTTAATATAATCCGCATGATGATATCTCCTTCAAAAGTCCGTATATTTACCTGTATATGTCAATTATAACTCCGAAAAAATAGGACAACAAGGATGTCTCCGACTTTCACCACCTCGGGACAAAACGTCCCGAAGTCGTAAAAACCGGGGGTGGCACAAGCCGCCCCCATGTCCTCATAGCTCCACCACCGCCGAGAGCTTTTTCAGCAGATCGGACAACGGCCCCCACAAGTCGGCATAGTCTTTTTGCAGGGCTTTGATCTCGGATGGGTACACGCCGTAGGTATTGGCGTGGATCGCCACTTGATTGAGATTATTGGAACAGCGCCGTTGCAGGGAAACGAGCTCCCGGACGGGGGTAAGATCAACATGGAGCACAAGGCCATTGAGGGCCATTTTCCGCATATAGGCCCCCATATTGCGGATACCCGCCTCGGCCATGCGCTCATGTATTTGTTCAAGCTCCTCCGGCGTGACCATAACGTGCAGATGGATCTCGCGGCGGCGTTTTTTCGTCACCGCTCCTCGTGCTCCCGGCTGCGCTTTTTGGGCGGGTGCTCTTTCACCTTGTCCAGCGGTTTCTCCGGGAGCGGGGGCAGAGGGGGCGGCGCGTTATTCAGAATACCGTCGATCATGTTGTAATTCTGCTCCCCGGACAGTTCCGCGCTTTGCAGGGGGTTGTACTTTCCAGACATAAAGAACGCTCCTCTCAAAAATGTGGAAAGTATCGGGGTAAAACCGGGGCGGGACGTAAAATCATACGCCCCGCCCGGTTAAGGCTCCCGAAAAGCCTTGATACAAGCGGGTTTTGAGGGGCCTAATTTTCCACCGTCCGGCCCCGCTTTTTCCGCATATAGTCCCTCTTTTGCTCCCGCAGGGCGGCCCCGGCGCAGGCCGCCGAGCAATAGCGCGTCCTGCCATCCGGGAGGACAGGCCCGCCGCAGACGGGGCAGGGACGCATTTCCGGGGCCGGGCCTTCGATGGTCAACGCCGCCTCCAGCGCGGGATTGGTAGGTAAAACGGCCTCCCGGAAGTAACGGCAATAGGCCCCTGTCCAGCACTTGCCCAGCATATAGCACTCGCAATCCAGCGGCAAACAGCCGTATTCCCGGTCATAGTAGGCGCATAGGCCCGTCACCAGCCTGCGGATCGCCGCCTTTTCCTCGCGGGTCAGTTCCCGGCTCATTCCTCCGGCTCCTCGGTGTCCTCCTCGGGTTCGGCGGCCCGCTGCTGTTTGGGACGATAGATTTTGAAGTACCACGCGGCCCCGCCGCCGATCAGAACCACCGCCGCCACAAGCAGGAGTGCCCCTGCGTTGCTTTTCGTTTCCGGCTCCGGGGTCGGCCCCGGCGTGGACGCGGGGTCGGGATCAGGCTCCGGCTCGGGGGCAGGGGTAAGGGTTTCCTCGGGCATTTCCGCGAGGGCCAGCAGATCGGCCTCGGTCACGGCGTTGAGGAAATATACGTTTTCCGTCCCGCGCTGGCGGTCAATGATGAGGTAAAAGACATTTTCCGCAGGGGTGATGATGGTGTAAAACTCTTTGCCATCCTCGTCGGTGGCGCTGTCCACTACCGTCCCGGTGCCGGAGGGGGTGAACGGCTTATCCTCCGGCTCGGGCGCGGGCGTTTCCGTCGCGGCGGGCATGGTGGGATCGCCATAATCCTCGCCGCCCCCGGCGTAGGCCGTGACGGAAAATCCGCATAAAAGAACAACGGCGCAGAGCGCCGCTGTCAGCATCTTAAAGCGTTTCATGTTCAATCCTCCTCTTTTTCAATAGGCGCGGACTTCGGGACGTTTTGTCCCGAAGTGCCCTCGCCCCGGAGCCGCTGCAAAAGCAGGGGGAGCTCGGCAAGCGAAATGCTCATGCCCCGGACGATTTCCACGATCTCGCCGTTTTCGGCCTCCGTCCGGCGCTGTTCCAACTCCTTCAGCTTGGCCTGCTGTTCGGAAATTTTGGCTTTCACCTTTCCGATCTCGGCCTCTATTTTTGCGCTTTTGCTTGTCGCCATATATTAAGTCCTCCTTTACGGTAAACGCCCGTAGGCGTATAGATGAGATTGCCAATAGCTTGTATCGAGATTTGCGTAACCGATGGGATCGCCACAATGGAGCATCCATCCGTCCCTGACGTAGATGCCCACATGACTCACGCCCGGCGTGTCGTAGGTGCCCACAAAGAAAACGAGATCGCCGGGCCGGGGCGAGGCCGTGCGGGTACAGATGTTGTAAAGCCCCTGCGCCCCCAGCCGCCCAACATCCCAGCCGGAATGATTGATGACCCATGAGACATAGCCGGAGCAGTCAAAGGATGTGCTGGGATTGTAGCCGCCCCAAACGTAGGGATAGCCAATGTACCGCTCGGCCTCGGTGAGAATAGCGGCAAAGGTTTCATCGGCCAGATATGCCTCGGGAACGTCGTGCAGGGTGGGGCCGTTTGTGATGTACTTGCCTATATACGCCGACTGCGGGAACAGATCGGGGCGGTTGCCCAGCGTCGCCATATACAAGGCATACCGGGAAAGCTGTTCCTCGCCCATGATGTAGATCGGGACATGGGATAAATTGAAGTTTTCCAGCGTAACGGTGCAGATATAGTAATCGTAGTACACGCGATAGCTCTCGCTGTGGGTCGTAGTCTCGCCGGTGACGGGGTCGGTTTCCGTCCATGTGTCCGTCTCGATGTAATAGCGCCGCTCCGTCACCACATCCTCGGTGAGAATGTACTGGCGGTCAAAGAGCGTTTGAAGCGTACCCCGTACCTCGTCCAGCGTCCACGCGCCCTCATGGAGCGCCGAGATCATGGAAATGAGCACATAGGGATCGTGCTGGATTTCATCAAGGTCATAATGGTACTCGTCGTAATCGTGGGTAAGCTCGTAGCTGTCCAGATAGTCTTGGAGCTCGGCCTCCATCCCGGCGTAGGCGGCTTCGGCCCCCAGCATATCTGCGTCCTCGGATACATAAGTGGACGCGCCCACGGCCACCACAAGGCCGTTGCCGAGGGAAAGCATCGAGGACATACAGGACTGCATCACAAAAAGGAGCAGCACACAGGCGAGCGCGATGAGCGTTCCCACGGGATGCCGCTTGACAAAGCCTGCGGCAGCGCGGGCCACTTTCTCCACCGTGACCGCCGCCTTTTCAGTCACTTTCGCGCCCTGCTTGGCGGCCTCCCGCACCTGCTTTTGGTATTGCTTTTTCAGGCGTCGCTTTTGCCAAAACCGGGAAACGGCGTTTTTGTGGAGCTCGGGATGCTTTTGGGCCGCCATACGGAAATGATAGTCTGCCGTTGCCCGGATGCTTTTCGCTTCGGCCTTGCGGACAGCGCGGGCCGGGGCGGTACGGATGCGCTTTTTTACAAAACGCGTCCCATGCCGCAGGACGAACTCCCCGGCGAGCTCGGCGCGGTGAGCGCCCTCCACACCCACGTTTTCATGCTCTGCCTCGTAGATTTTTCCGTGGACAAAGCCATGCACACCACGCCCGGCGGCCCGGCCCACGCGCTTGATGGGGCCGGGCTTTTTCAGCGGCTTTTGCTTTGCCAGCCGCTCCCGGGCGGCGTCCAGCTTTTCGCCCCGCTTTTCCATGCGGAGCTTGGATTTGTTGATTTTGGCCTGTTCGCTCTCCTGTCGGAACTTGGACTTCGGGACACTTTGTCCCGAAGTGCTCTCGCCGCCCCCGGCCCTATTCGTCTGTTCGCTCATGGGCCATGTCCTCCGGGCGGGTGGTCAGCAGATCGTAAATCTCCCCTCGGGGGAACCGATCCACAAAGGGAATTGTCACGTTGCCATAGAAAAGCAATCCCTCGCCGGAATTGGAATGGGTGATGTAGGAAAGCTGGTGTTCGCTGATCCCAAGCTGTTTTGCGAGAATGGCCCGGTCACTTTGCGCCTGGGAAAGCAGAATCATAAAGTCCGTGTTGTCCAGAATGTTCTCGATCTCCCGGCTGGCCAGCAAATCCTTGACGTTTTGCGTCAAGGCGCTGGGGACGCAGCCTTTTTTACGCAGCATTTTCCAGACCGAGACGAAATAGCTGGCCGTGAGGGGATCGCGCAAGAGGATGTGGAACTCGTCAAAATAGCACCACGTCGCCACGCCGTTTTGGAAATTGGCGTTGACCGCCGACGTGACAAACTCGTTTGTGACGTGCATGGCGATTTTGCGGAGGTTTTCGCCCAGCCCTTTCAAGACGATGCACACCACGCGGGAATTGAGGTTGACATTCGTGGGATGATTAAACAGGTTCAAGCTGCCGGTGCAGTAGAGCTCCAGCGCCGTTGCGATCCGGCGGGCCTCCGGCTCAGGCTGTTTAAGAAGTTCCTCGTACAAATCCTGCAACAGCGGCGTTTTCGCCGTGTCCAGCCCCAGCGCGAGCTCCCGGTACACCAGCCGCACACAGCGGTCAATGACGGTTTTTTCGACGGGTT
>CALLZZ010000446.1 GCA_937858235.1 uncultured Clostridia bacterium | reverse complement strand
TGGAATGCGTTCAACGATCCAGAAATCGTTTCTTCTGCCTCAAGAAAGCATGGGCATAGCGGGTACGACTGCTCTTGAGGCAGAAGAAACGATTTCTGGATCGTTGAACGCATTCCAATCTGCATTCCAAAATCTCTTAGTAGGTTTTGGTAATGCCGATGCGGATATGACACAGCTGAGCAATAACATGGTAGATGCCTTTCAATCGGTAGTGAAAAATATTACACCGGTAATTGAGAATATCGTGAAAGCACTGCCTGTAGCTATTGAAGCCTTGCTTGGAGCTATTTCAGATTTACTACCAACACTGCTTGTCACAGTGACGGATTTATTTACTCAGGTTCTGAATGCACTGATGAGTCTTCTCCCTACCCTTATTCCAGTTGCAGTAGATTCCATACTTACCATTGTAGATGCCTTGATTGAAAATCTGCCCCTTCTAGTGGATGTAGCCGTTCAGTTAATCGCAGCCTTAGTGGACGGTCTTGGGCAGGCACTTCCTGAACTCATACCCGCGGCGGTAAATGCCATTACAACCATCGTACAAGGATTGGTAGATAATCTACCTATGCTCCTTGATGCTGCATTGCAGTTAATCCTTGGTTTGGCACAAGGACTTCTTGAGGCAATTCCACAACTGATTGAAGCACTTCCTACGATCATTATGGCTATCGTGGAGTTTATCATCAGTGCCATACCTCAGATAATTGATGCAGGGATTCAACTATTAACATCCCTTGTTGCAGCCTTGCCTGAGATTATTACAGCAATCGTAGAAGCTATCCCACAAATAATCGATGGGATATTAAATGGGATTTTAAGTTCCATCCCTCAACTGATACAGGCTGGTGTCGATTTATTGGTAGCACTGATACAAAATCTACCAACCATTATTACCACGATTGTGGCTGCGATACCTCAGATCATCTCAAGCATCGTCAATGCCTTAGTCGGAAACATCGACAAAATCATTATGGCAGGAGTTCAGCTATTCACTGCACTGATTCGGAACTTACCGACCATTATTGTAGAGATTGTTAAAGCAGTGCCTCAGATTATCAGTGGCCTTGTAAGAGCCTTTACAAACTCCATGGGTTCAATCGTCGCAGTGGGTGGCAACATCGTAAAAGGCTTATGGCAGGGTATTCAATCCCTTGCTTCTTGGCTATGGAATAAGGTGAGTGGCTGGATAGGCGGTATTTGGAATGGAATCAAGGATTTCTTTGGTATTAAATCGCCGTCTAAACAGATGGGCTGGGTTGGCGAGATGCTTGTAAAAGGTCTTGCAGGGTCCATCCAAGATAATGGCGATGAGGCTGTAAAAGCCGCTGAGATGATGAGCGAGGATATCAATGATGTAATGACGAGTCTAGCAAGTGATATGAGTACATCATTGCCTACAGACTTTTCAGTGGATACTTCCGTTGGTGGTGTGATTTCAAATGCAGCGACCTCTTCCCTTGGTGGTGTCAGTGGTTCGCTAGTTACTGTACAGCAGATGATTGTACGAAGTGAAGATGATATCAGAAGGGTATCTCAGGAACTTTATAACTTAATTCAAACAGGCTCTCGTGCTCAGGGTCGATTTTCTACAACATAAGGAGGTGTGCCGATGGGTTTTTCATATGACGATATTTCTTCAAAAAGCATGGGACTAAAAGCCAGGCTCACTTCCTGGCAGGTCTGTGGAGGGATGCGTAATTTTACAACGACAGTACCTGGCAAGTATGGTGTCGCAGACTTTGGAGCTGATTTTGATTATCGTGAAATCAATGTCGCTTGTAATATTTATCCTAAACACAGTTTTTCGGCTCTTGTAAATACACTTGATGATCTTTCTACTTGGCTTGATCCCATGCAAGGGTTAAAAGAACTTATCTTTGATGATGTACCAGACCGATATTTTATGGCAAGGCTAAACGATAAAGTGGACTGCGAAAGACTCATTCGCTCTGCAGGCAGTTTCAATTTAAAGTTCTTCTGTCCTGACCCATTTGCCTATGCAGTAACAGATGAAGTCTTTTCTATTGATAGCGAAGGTAGTCATACGATTACAAGGCTTACGGGCAATGTAGAATCAAATCCCATTTATCGCTTAGAGGGTGTTATCACGGAAAGTGCTAATAATTATTTTTCTCTGTTAACCAATGGGTTAGAAATGAAAATCGTAAATGCAGCGCTTTCTACGGGAGAAGTTCTCGTGATTGATACCGATAAAATGACAGCCTATGTCGAAGATGAAAATGGCATAAGTTTAAGAAATGCGCTGCCTTACCTTGAAGAGATAGACTTTCCAAAACTTAATGTTGGAGACAACAACCTCGGCATAACATCAAGCAATGCAGTATTTACTGGACTTGAAATTAAAGCTCGTAGCCGATGGAGGTGATAGTGTGGCACTTAAAACAATCTTAAATAAACAAACAGATTTCACTGGAGAGTTCCCGGTCGAATATGCGAAATCAGGTCTTTGGCGGTTCAATGATTTAACGGTAGATGAAAATAACTGTGTAATGGACTCGTCAGGCCTGGATAGAAAAATGGAGATTGTAAACTATGCAGGGACAACCGCAAGCCTTCAAAACGGTCAAAAAGGTGGTCTTTTCCGAATCAATATCAATAATCCTTCTGTAGAAAAGACCTACCTTAAGGTCACCAATGACGGTACTTTCTTTTCTGACATGGGCGAACGGATTATCGTTGGTGGTTGGATGATTCCTACAACCTACTCTGTAGGAAATACCTATTGTCCTATTTTAAACACCCGTTATGGTCCTGGGCAACCGATATTTTATCTTTCCCTTTTTGCAGGTAGACCAAGAGTTATGTTGTACAACTCGAGCGGATCTTTGATACTCGATCAAACAACGACACCACCTTTTTCTCTTATCAATGGTGGTGCGTATTTTATTTGTATGGTCATAGAGCCAAACAATAAAAATACCAACATTGTACTTGGTGATTGGAATAGTGGGGCAAGCTGGGTCTCTCCCACTTATACTTTTACAGCCACACTCAATCCTTCCTGTACCGCTGACATCGTGATGGGTATGCATGCTGATGCCTACTGGTATGCAGGAAGATTTGATGATTGGTTTTTTGATATGGATTCCAATCTTACAACTGACGATTTAGTGGATTATTTCAATTCATCCTTAAGTGCCAATGGTGGTGATACAAGTGGAAGTGTTGATGCAATTATGGAGTCTGGTGTTGTTTCATTAAGGAAAACAGACGGTGTCTACCCTACAGAGGGAACGCTCTATACGACTCCAGCGACTTGTAACCTATCTGGCGTGGGCAGAGTATCTGTTACCAGTGAATATATCTCTGGGGTGACTGCAGTTGGAGTGATAGAAACCTCTACAAGTGATGACCTGGTTAACTGGAGTAACTGGACTGCTATTGCAGCAGACGGGAAACTTGTATCTCCGAATAGGGCGTATATTCGTTTTAGGATAACGCTTACGACCACGGATACGAGTAAAACCCCTCGGATCCTTGATATTAGGCTGTATGACATACCAAAATCTCCATATGAGAGGATTGGCTTTGCAAGACCGGTTGTCCTTGATCGTAATGGAGCTTGGGAAGCTGTTTTAGAAAATGCCTATAACATTGTGGTTACGAGTGAAATCAATGGCGAGGATACGCTTTCCTTTATGATTCCTTATCGTGATGCAAAGAGGACATTTATTGATAGCGAAAAGAAAATACAGATTGTGGATGACATCTATAAAGTCAGAACCATGACGGATACGAAAGACGGTGAAGGGAATCTTGCTACGGAAGTCTATGCAGAGGCGGAGTTTTATGACTTAACTTTCTCTGTACGAAAAGAAGAACACAAATTTGATGCAGACACTGCTGAGGCTGCTATGGCTTATGCCCTAGAAGGTACGGAATGGAGTGTAGGTACAGTCAATGTGAGAACAAAGAGAACTTGGACCAGTACAGAAAAGAATGCCTTATCCATACTTCGTAGCGTAGCAGACTTACATGGCGGTGACCTTGTCTTTGATTGTCCCAATCGACTGGTGCATCTGCTAACCGTATATGGCACAGATAGTGGGGCCTTGTTTGCCTATAAGAAAAATATGAAAAGCATTAAACGGGTGGTTGATACCAGAAGTCTAGTCACAAGGCTTTATGCCATAGGTAGTGATGGACTGACCTTTGCAGATATCAATGGAGGAAAAGCATATGTGGAGGATTATACTTTTTCATCAGATATTCGAATCTCAACACTGGACTGCTCCTCCTTTACCAATCCCTATCAAATGAAAGAATATACCGAGATGCGACTTGCTCAGTACTCAAAACCCAATATCTCCTATGTTCTAAATGCGATGGATTTATCGGTCTTAACAGGTTATGAGCATGAGGCATGGTCGCTTGGTGACTATGTTCATGTAGAGGATAAAGATTTAGGCTTGTCCGTTACGACTCGTGTCATCAGAAGAGAATACAACTTGCAAGAGCCTTGGAACACGGTACTGGAACTATCCACAACACTTAAAAATCTAGGTAGTTCTGCAAGTCAGTGGGATAACGTGGCGGATTCCCTGGAAGGCACCAGCATGGTTACCAACAATGATATCCGTGAAATGGTGCCTTTTAATCTACTGCGTAATTCCCGTGGAGATGATGCCATGGCCTATTGGGTTAATTCAGGCTTTGAGACCGATGGTGATAATGGTGTTAGTAGCTCAGCATCTTTTAAGGCAATAGGTGTGGCAGGAATGACAAAGAGTATGGCTCAGACCATTTATCCTGCAAATCGCTCTAGTTACACACTCTCAGCACAAATAGCATCTGAAAACCTAGAAAAACTGAGTAGCGATTCACAAGTTGGTATTGAAGTAGTGATTGAGTATGAAGATGGTACAACGGAAACCAGATTTATTGATTTGTACTAGGAGGTAGATTTGTGGCTTATTTCTCAAAAACAGCAGAAAAGATTGTTCCGGAGAGCTACTACTCTAAAGTAAAAGCAATCACCATCCGTGTCTGTGTCACTAATTGCACAGGCACTTTTTATATTACGGATATCTTTTTACAAGCAGGCTTGGTGGCAACTGGATGGGTAGGTCATCCATGTGAAATAAGGTGGACTTTAGATGGCTAGTGCAAGATTTATAAGATTAGCTGAAGTCATTAATAAAAAGCAGGATAAACGAGTCATGAGTGTAAGCATAAAACCTACCATCTATGATTGCACCGGCACGATTTGGTTTACGGATATTCAATTGCAAGAAGGTCCTGTCTTAAATGGCTATGTACCTCACACGGAGAGCAGCTTACAACACTTAAGAGAAAGCGGTAGTATCAAGGCGCCTGTTTGGTTTAATGGAGTGGTTCGTTCGGAAGAAACGGTCATTCTCTTTAATGTTGGAGAAACCTCAACAGGACTAGATATTCATATTTACCCTAAGGCCACAATGGCCGCTGGAACAGTGAAGTTATGCCAGGGTGTAGCAGCTCAGAAGGTATCTTTTCCAGGAGCAATTGCTAAGGATGCAAATTTGGCTCTGCTTGCATCTACAAGAACGTGTACGAAAGATGGGGTTAGTGAGTCAAAAGAAGGCTTTTATCAGTACAGTGCTGCATGGGATTCAAAACATAAAGTCACCCTTGAAACAGGTAAATCTGCAAGGGTGCTTTTTTCTATGCAGGAAATGGAAGAAGGAGGTGAGCCATTCTAATGGATAAACTAAAAGGCAAGAAAATCATGGTGTGGACTTTTATGGGAAATGCACGAATGTATGAAGCTTTAGAGAAATATGGAGACCGGATTGATACCATCGGTCTTTTTTCTTTTAAGGTTCGAGCCACGGGAGAAATCTATGAAACGGGTGTCACCATCAACAGTATGCTCCCCTACATTAATCGCTATCCCCACATCAAATGGTTACTCACTATTGCCAATGATGGTGCAAACAGTATTTTCAGAGCGTTAAGAGATAATACAAACGGCGCTCAGAAACTATTTCTATCAGAGATTGTTCGCATTATGGAGAAATATCCTTGGTGTGATGGTATTGATATTGACCTTGAAAGAGGTGATGACTATTCCACTCATGCAGAATCAACAGCAATGTTTCGTAATATTTATAACACGATTAAAAACTATGATTCTAGCAAGCTGATGAACATCTGTCTTCCAGGAATGACGAGTGTCAACGGATCCGTAGGTGGCGAGAACTGGTGCGTATATGCTGACCTCTCACCTTATTGTGATACGGCCTCTATCATGAGTTATGGTATGGCTTGGTCAGGATCAGCGCCTGGTCCCGTTTCCCCTAGAAGTTGGCTTGAAGGTATTTATGATTATGCTGTTTCCGAGATGGACCCCGATAAGATTTTCTTTGGGATGCCAGCTTACGGTTGGAACTGGCAAATTTACGATACACCAGAAAACTTAGGGAAAGCATACAGGGGAACTTCTCACACCTACTATGCTGCAAAGTACTGGATGACTGGAGCCTATAACTTTACAGATGATGCCCCTCCTCAACCCTTCATTCCAATTGTGGCTTATTGGGATGATGATAATAAAGTGCCCTGGGCATTACCTCATGTATACGACTATATGGAAGGAAGAGATGCAACGAGTTATAGCTACCCTCTCTTATCTGCGAGCTATAACGGTAGACAGTATCTGACTGCCTATGGCAAACAACAAAAGACGGAGTTTGGAACTATTTATATCGATCATGATGCAATGCCGGATAGTTATTCTGGAGTTGTATCGACTTCTAATACTGTAACAACACTTGGAGATGAGGGTGAGGCAACCTATCACTTCACGATTACAGAAGCAGGAACTTATGATGTGGCTGTCAAACTAGGCTATCCGTTTTGGGATAAAAACAGCATTAACATCTCCCTTGATGGAAGTGATGAGTTTTTCTCTGAAAACAGGTTATGGTGGCCCTATTGGAGGACTACTTTCTGGACCGTACTTAAAAAGGGCATCTCACTGACTGCTGGAGAACATACTCTCACCATTTCCCTTGGCACAATGGGTGTGCAGTTTTATGGCTTTAGGGTTTGCTCTTCATTTTCAGAAGCTGCTACAGTTGGTGAAGCAGAATATACCCTTGCTCCTAGACATTTCAAAGATATAAATGGAGACATGGTAGGACCCGCAACAGGCTTTAAGCTAACACTTGAGATGCTAAGACGAAAGGCAGATTCAGCCCTTGTATGGTATGAGGATTTTAGAGATGATACACCACTTCCCCAAAGCTACTGGACAACTCTATCGGGTGAATGGAGTGTGTGGCAGGATACAAGCAGTTCTATGAATCGACCCTATTCCCAACTGGAAGGTAAAGGGCAGTTAGCATGGAACTACAGTAATTTTTCAGATATCCATTTAAGGGCACAACTCATCTTCCCTGAAAACTTTAGTGGTAAGGCGGGCATTTTTATTGGAACGATCTACTGTTGCTTTAATTATGATACACAGCGTATTGAGCTTTATGAAGGTGCTACCTTAAAGGGGAGTTTTGCTACAAGCTTTTCAAGAACATCCGCAGGAGACCTTCGTACAAATCCTAACTTTTATACCATTGAAATGCGAAAGCGAGGTAATAAAGTACGTGTGTATTCATCCGCATCAAATACACTACGATTTACAGCCACTTGCTCTGATGTAACTGGCTATGCAGGTATTCGCTCAGATAATCAGGTGAATTGCCAGTTACTTCGATTGGGTGATGCTTGGGTCTATGAACCCTATGAACGATTTGATGTGCTTATGCCGGATGGGTCATTTAAGACTTATGGAAGGATTGCAAGAAGTAACTGTAGCTGGGATGAAGAGTTTCAAGTCTTTGCTTTGACAGCAGACCTAGAAGAATCGGCTACAAGAAGTGAAAGCATATCCCTTGATTACGATTTCTTTCACTCGGATATCATGCCTTCCATTCAGTGCGGGAATGATTACAAGACCACCATCATACCAAGGGATATAAATATATGGATCTCACGACTCTTCTTAGGTGATGGCGATGGCTTTTCTATTCTCTATTACCAAGATGTTGACAGCCTTGTGTACTGGGCAAATGAAGCGGCATATCGGTGGAAACTTAGAGGAATGTGTATGTGGTCACTCGGACAGGAGGACTTGCGATTGTGGGAGTGGCTACCAAAACAAATAGAGTAAATCAAAGGAACATCGAGAGGTGTTCTTTTTATTTGAGCAAAAATAAAGGAGGATTTTCAAATGAAAGAAATATGGAACTGGATTCAAGTTGCAATAACAGCAATTGGTGGATTCTTCGGTTGGTTTTTAGGCGGTGCAGATGGCTTTTTATATGCACTAATGGCCTTTGTGGTCATCGACTATCTAACAGGTGTCCTATGTGCAATAGCAGATAAGACCCTATCTAGTGAAGTGGGGTTTATCGGAATCAGTCGTAAAGTGCTGATTTTTGTTTTAGTGGGTGTGGCAAATATTTTAGATGTCTATGTGATTGGTGATGGAAACGTACTACGTACTGCCATTGTATTTTTCTACCTTTCTAACGAGGGAATTTCACTGCTCGAAAATGCAGCTCACTTAGGACTACCCATACCAGAAAAATTAAAAGATGTACTAGAGCAGCTCCACAACAAGAGCGACAAGGAGGAACAATAAATGAAGACTAAAGGAATTGATATCAGTACTTGGCAAAAACCAAGTGAAATGAATTATGACAAGCTGGCTAAAGAGATTGATTTCGTTATCCTAAGAGCAGGATATACGGGGCATGGCACAGGTGTTAGCCACCACAAGGATGATGCCTTTGAAAAACACTATCAAGCCTTTCACGAGAGAGGTATTCCTATCGGTGTTTACTGGTACAGCTGTGCCAATACCCGTGCCAAGGGTATCGCAGAAGCAAAGAAATGCCTTGAGATTATCAAAGGTAAAACAATCTCTTATCCAGTCTTTATTGATACAGAAGATAACTATCACCAACGTCCAAGTGGCAAGAAAGCCATCACCGATGCTTTGGTAGGCTTTTGTGAGACAGTAGAAAATGCAGGTTATTATGCTGGTATCTATGCGTCTAGTTCTTGGTTTAGGGATTTGACAGAACTGGATCGTCTAGAACCTTATGATTTTTGGGTGGCTCAGTGGTCAAGCAAAGAACCAACACTTCGTCATGGCATCTGGCAGTACACGAGCAAGGGCAAGTTAAATGGTTACTCTGGAAACTTGGATCTAAATTACGCCTATAAGGACTATAAAACGATTATCCAAAACGCTGGGCTGAATCGTTTAAAGAAAGAAGAAAGTGAGCCTACTCCAACAGATAAGAAATCCATCGAGGAACTGGCCAAGGAAGTAATTCAGGGTTTATGGGGTAACGGTGAAGAGCGAAAGAAGCGCTTAACAGATGCAGCTTATGATTACTCTGAGGTCCAGTCAAAGGTCAATGACTTGTTATCCAGTAAAAAGTCTATCGATACCATTGCCCGTGAGGTTATTCGTGGTGATTGGGGTAATGGACAGGAACGGAAAAATCGACTGACAAAAGCAGGATACGATTATGTCGTAGTACAAAAAAGGGTCAATGAACTCTTTAAATAAGGACAATCAAGAATACCTATCAAGGAGAATTTCTCTTTGGTAGGTTTTCTTCTTTCTAAACCGTCAGATTTCCATTCCTCCCATGGCTACTAGGTAGAGGGCAATCAATACAATCAGCCTTCGGAAAGAGGTGATGGATATGAAACACAATTTAAGAATCAGTGTTTCTAAGAAACCACAGACAGGTGGCCTTGTTACCTATCGTAACTTGTCCATAAGAGAGCGAATCCTTCGTTTTCTTTTGGGCAGTAAACAGCGTGTGACGATTGTGATCCCTGGAGATAGCATCGAGGAACTGTCTATCTGTGAGATGACGAAAGGAGGAACTGACCTTGAGCAAAATAAAGTTACTGCTTGATGTGGTAAACGATATGCGAAGTCTAGCTGACAGCATACAGGTGGTTTGTGATGTGATGACAGATGGTGATTCTGCTCTAAAAGAAGAACCCGCCACAAAAGCAGAAGTAGTAAAAGAAGCTGATATTCCACTTGAAAAAGTGAGAATGGTTCTTGCTCAGAAGAGTCAGCAAGGCTTTACAGCTGAAGTGCGAGGGATTATCGCTAAGTATGGTGCTGAGAAGTTAAGTGCTGTAGATAAGGTTCACTACGCTGACATCTTGAAAGATGCGGAGGGCCTTGGCAATGGGTAAACACGCAATATTATCTGCATCTTCATCACACAGATGGCTTAACTGCTTACCCTCGGCAAGGCTTGAATTGGAGTTTGAAGACCAAAGTGGTGAGGCAGCAAAAGAAGGTACAGCAGCTCATGACCTATGTGAGCACAAGCTCAAAAAGGCACTTCATATGAGAAGTCAGCGACCAGTCTCCAAGTATAACTCTGATGAGATGGAGGAGTGTACAGATGCTTACGTGGACTTCGTTATGGAACAGGTAGAGCTTGCAAAAACAAAATGTAACGATCCAATCGTTCTTATCGAACAGCATCTTGATTTTTCATGCTATGTACCAGACGGCTTTGGAACAGGAGACTGTGTGATTATCGCGGATGACAGACTTCACATCGTAGACTTTAAGTATGGGTTGGGTGTGCTAGTCGATGCGGTGGACAATCCACAGATGAAACTGTATGCCCTAGGAGCACTTGGAATCTATGATCACCTGTATGACATCAAAGAAGTGTCTATGACAATCTTTCAGCCAAGAAGAGAAAATGTCAGCACCTGGACAATATCGGTGGAAGAACTAAAAGACTGGGCGGAAGAGGAACTAAAACCTAGAGCTGACAAAGCCTTCAACGGTGAGGGTGAATATATACCTGGTCCGTGGTGTACGTTCTGCAAAGCATCCAATAGATGCCGTGCAAGGGCTGATGAAAAGTTAAAGCTTGCACAACTGGAGTTTAAGATGCCACCTTTACTTACGGATTCTGAGATAGAAGAAGTTTTGCTAATTCTCCCCGATCTCACCAAATGGGCTAATGAGATCACTGCTTATGCGACAGATGCAGCAGTGAACCACGGAAAAGAGTGGCATGGCTTTAAGGTTGTAGAAGGTCGCTCGGTTCGTAAGTACAAGGATGGAAATACTATCGCAGAAAAAGCTGAGGCAAGCGGATATAGGGATATTTATCGTAAGAGCCTTATTCCTATGACAGAGATGCAAAAACTGATGGGTAAAGCCAAATTTGAGGAGATTCTAGGAAACCTCATTTATAAACCACCAGGCAAGCCGACTCTTGTTCCCAACTCGGATAAAAGACCGGCTATGAACGTAGCAG
>CALLZZ010000445.1 GCA_937858235.1 uncultured Clostridia bacterium | reverse complement strand
TGTTTTCGGTAAAATAGAAACCGTGCAAAGGGTCTCCAAAATATGAACACCCTGGCGGTAAAAAAGTGAGCCATTGTCAGCACCGTTCCAGCAATGTACTCTTTAGGTGCACTACTACCTAAGGAGTTGATAGAAAGGTGTTAAGAATGGCTCAGATAAAGTATATCAAAGACCTCTACGAAAATGAAGAGGTAAGTTTGCGGGAAATCTCCCGAAGAACAGGCCACAGCTTCGAGACCGTCAAAAAATACGCTTACCAGGCGGACTGGAGCGATGACAGTCTCCCGGATGTTGAGCCACAGAACTATCCGGTACTGGGCAAGTATATCCCCACGATCGACAAATGGCTGGAAGCAGACCGGAAGATACCACGGAAGCAGCGCCATACGGTAAAGCGCATCTATGACCGTCTGAGAGACGAGTTCGGCTTCAGGGGCAGCTATTCCAGTGTGAAGAGGTATGTCCGCAAAAAGAAATTCGTCATTAAGATGCAGAACGCAGGCTACCTTCCGCTGGATCATCCGCTTGCCTGCGGACAGGTGGATTTCGGCGAGTTTCTTTACTACGACGGAGCCGGTCTTGAGAAGAAGGGCTATGCACTTACGGTATCCTTCCCATACTCCAACAAGGGATACACACAAGTGTTTCCCTCACAGAACCAGGAATGCCTGCTTGAAGGAATGAAGAAGATCTTTGAGCACATTGGCGGTGTACCGCCCCGGCTGCGCTTCGATAACATGACGACCGCCGTAGCCCAGGTTTTGAAAGGAACGGATCGTGTGCTCACGGACGCTTTTACCCGATTCATGCTGCACTACCGCTTCCAGGCGGAATTCTGCAATCCGGCATCCGGAAACGAAAAGGGCAATGTGGAGAACAAGGTGGGTTACAGCCGGAGAAATGCTTTTGTTCCAGTCCCCACAATCACTTCCTTTGCGGCTTTCAATGAAGAACTCTGGGTTTGGTGTGAAAAGGATGCAGAGAGGAAGCATTACAAGCGGAAGACTCTCATCCAGGAACTTTGGCTCGAAGAGGAGCCTTCTCTTCTAAAACTGCCGGAGTATCAGTTCTCCGTGTTCCGTTATGCCAGTGTTACGGTGAGCAAGACCGGTTTCGCAGTCATTGACACCAACAAGTACGGCCTGTCTCCGATGCTCGCGGGAGAAGTGGTTCAGGCAAAGGTGTTCTTCGACCACATTGAGTTTTTCCATGACCACCGACCTGTCGGCTGCTTTACTCGCAGCTACAAGACCAATGATGAGATCTACGACTGGACTCAGTACGTTTCTACACTCTGCAAAAAGCCCGGCGCGATCGAGCACACTCGGTTCTTCCGGCAGATGCCGGAACGCTGGCGGGAATACCTGACTTCCACCGCAGGCAAGGAGAGAAAGAACGCCTTGCAGCTGCTCAATGAGATTGTGACGGATGGAAACGCAGGCCTCTGCGATGACGCTCTGGAGCTTGCTTCCGAGAATGGTCGGACTGATTCTGACAGCCTGCGGCAATGTTATTACATGATCGCCAAGAAGGAATACCGTCCCGATCCGCTGAGGCTGGGCTCGACTCCTGTCTTAAACTACCACCCCAATCTGTCCGCCTATGATGGCTTGATGGGAGGTGACTCCCATGTCTGAGCAGATTGAACAGATGATGCGGCAGGTAAAGCTGAGCGGCATGGCCAAGGGCTGGCGTTCTGTTCCTTTCGTTGATAGGGAGCAATATGTGACGAATCTTCTCAAGCTGGAGCTTCAGGAACGAGAGGTCAATCGAATAAACCGGATGGTAAAAACGGCGGGATTCCGCGTATTGAAAACGCTGGATGAGTTTGTATGGAACTCCGCAATTGAGCTGCCTCATGGTCTAACGCAGGAATACATGGAGGAGCTTCGCTTCCTTGCACCAAAGGAAAACCTAATCTTCATGGGCGTTGTTGGTACTGGGAAAACGCATCTGGCGACCGCCATTGCGCTGAAAGCCTGCCAGGAAGGGCGGCGCGTACGCTTCTTTACAGCGGCGGAGCTGGCAAACATCCTTCTGGAGAAGAATGCGAAAGGCACGCTGAACAGCTACCTTGGTACGCTTAAGAAAACAGAGCTCATTGTTATTGATGAGATCGGCTTCGTGCCTCTTCACAAAGATGCTGCAGAGCTGCTGTTCCAGGTGATCTCGGATTGCTACGAGCGCAAGAGCCTCATTATTACATCCAACCTTGAGTTCTCCCAATGGAACACCGTCTTTGGTGACAACCGGCTCACAGCGGCACTCGTTGACCGGCTGATCCACCACTCACATATTGTGATCTTCTCTGGTGAGAGCTACCGTCTCACACAGTCCATGAACCGCCAAAGGGCGTCGAAAGGAGTGTGAAAAAAGGGCTCCAAAAGCGAGTATTGAGGTCCCAAGATAAAAGGGCTTCAAAAAGTGAGCGTTTGGGCTCGGGTCCCGAAAACTCATGCAAAAGGGCTCGACCTGTTGGGTGTGCAAAAGGTCTCCGTATGCCGCCCTGATCTGAAACAAACGACGGTGCTGAAGGTGCTCACCTTTTCGGGGCCCTTTTGCTCATAATTTTACTTGACGAACACAATTTGGCCCCTATCCCTTTGTTTATAAAGGATAGAGCCGGTCGATACATTGATTGCAACAAAGCTTTTACGGAAGTTTTGTCAATCACTCGCGAAGGTATTATTGGAAAATCAGTCTACGAACTTTGGAAAAAGGATGAGGCTGACGTATTTTCGGCTCAGGATGAGGCACTGTTCCAGCAAGGTGGTTTGCAAGTTTACGAAACGAACGTTACGTCTTTAGACGGAGCACACCATATAGTGCAGTTCCACAAACAAGTATTTACAGATTCCTCTGGTGCTGCTGG
>CALLZZ010000444.1 GCA_937858235.1 uncultured Clostridia bacterium | reverse complement strand
CATTTTTATATCTAGCGTTGATAAACATGATATAAGAGTAAAAAATTATTTATAAAAAACCGCTACATTGCCATCCGATACTTCCACCCGCTGAACTAGCACCTTGGCCACTGCTTTTTTCTCGTCGAAATTCAATGCCATAAAATCACAACCTGCGAATTGAAAGGGTTGCCGCACTGGTGTAGAGTTGATTACTTTTAGCAATTCGGATTTTTGAGAATCCAGTTTTACCATACGTTCATTGATATATCGCATCGTGACGTCGTTTGCTTGTTCTAATTTCTCCATCAGATTTTCAATTTGGCTGTCAATATGTGCCAGTTCTATTTTTTCAGCGTTATGATTTTCTTGAGGCACTAACGGCTCGGGGCTAGAAGACAGGCGATCGATTTCCCTCTGAATTTGTCGTGCGGCTTCTTCTTCTACTTCATGCACACGCTCATGATGTGCGACATTACACAAGTGCAAATTCGATTTGCCTGAGCAGGAAAAATACAAGTATCTACCGCCGCCCGAGCTTACAACACGCAACGAATACCCACAGTTCCCGCATTTCACGAGACCGGACAGCCATGTGTATTTCCCGGATCCGGTGTTCTTGAGCTGCCGATTTTCGTCAAGACGGTGCTGGCAGGCAAGAAATGTGGAGGAATCTATCACGCCTTTATGCGCGGAGACCGCGAGAAACTGATTGGCAAACGTGGTGTATTTATTTGCGTTGTGATCGCGCTTTCCCCACCAGACGAGTCCCTTTTCCCCGATATAATCTTCGATTCCATTAAGCAGGTAAATCCCCTTTCCTTTGTAGTAATAATAAATATCTGCATCAGCCCTTACATAAGATGGATTATGCAGGATGCGCGCGATTGATACATTATCCCAAGTCTTGCGACGGATTCCGGACACACCAATTTCTGTAAGCCAAGCTGCTATTTTTCCGAGAGAAGTATCGGTATAGGCATACCGGTGAAATATTTCTTTAACAAGTTCCATGTCCTTGTTGGGAGCCAGTGTTGTCGCTTTTTTCCCTCCGATTTCCATGCGAACCAGATCCCACCCAAAAGCGGCCGGGCCGCCGCCCCACGCGCCGCGCTTAGAACGCTGAAAGTAGTTGTCCTTCACGCGTTCCGCGATGGTTTCGCGCTCAAGCTGGGCAAATACCATAATAATATATACCATTGCCCGGCCCACAGGCGTAGATGTATCAAATTTTTCACTAATCGACACAAATTCTGCGCCGTGCTCTTTTAGCGTTTCCCATATAGCTCCGAAATCCGTAATGGAACGGCTGATACGGTCAAGCCGATAGACGATAATTTTTTCAATCTCTCCGCGGCGCACCGCTGTCATCATGCGCTGAAAAGCGGGGCGCTCCGTATTTTTTCCAGAAAACCCCTTATCAGAATATACCCGCGGCTCCTGACCATGGCACTCATTCCTGCAGAGATCAATCTGCCCTTCAACACTGATAGAATCTTTTTTATCTACCGATTGACGGGCATAAATCGCAATCATTATATAACTCCTCCATGGGGAAACAACCGTTCAGGATCTGAGCGGTTGTTCATTTATGTGTCTTTAGACAATTTTTGAGTCGTTTGCATTTTGTAAAGCTGATGATGTTTGAGTACTTTTTTCCGATTCAAGTTCATGACGGTAGGCTTCTACTTCTTTTTCGATGTCTTTGTCAACTTCCTTATCGTTTTCAGCAGTTTCATATTCTTTTGCAACTGCTTTGATATATTTACCTATCGCTGCTTTTTCAAAATTATTAAGTTGTGAATAGCCCTTAATAATGGCTTGTCCCAAATCGTCAAGCGAAAACTCTTGAGTGAGCTTGCCTTCGCTATCATTATACATTTCGCCAGTTCCATCGCGTAGCCAATTTTCATTGACATTAAACGTTTTACAAATTGTAACAATACTGCGTTCTGTGACTGTTCTATTGCCGCTTTCATAGAGACCGATTGCGGTGCCTTTTAATCCAATTCTTTGAGCGAATTCAACTTGTGTAAGGCAAAGAGCTTTACGTAATAATTTAATTCTTTCGCCGATATTCATTTTTTCAACTCCTTCAGTTTAAATATGATAGCACAGAATGTATTGCGCTGCAACATTTTGCATGAAAAGCATTGACAAAAATATTGCTGTGTTATATTATGTAATTGCAGAGCAATACAAGCTCATAGGAGATGTAGAAAATGGATGAAGAAAACACGGATATTATGAGCAATGAGGAATTAGCTCAAACTATTTCAGAACTACCAAAATCAATCAGATTGGAAATTTTATACATGATCAAAGGAATGCAACTAATGTGTGATGCCTTAAGGAACTCTGCGTAAAGCACACATTTTTTTTCAACTCGTACAAACCCTCACGCATATCTATTTTCGGGAGGTGATAATTATGCGCAGCACGGCTGTACATAACCCAAATAGCACGCTGGAAGATGATCGAATGAAATGGCTGCGGGTACAGGAAATCTTTCGCCAACATTACGAGAGGGAAAAAACCGAGCGAAAACAAAGTGCAGGAAAGCGAAAACAAAGAGTGTGAACTGACTGCGCCGCGCCGCTTAAATTTAGGTGGCGCTGCTGCCTATGTCAAGGACAAGCCCGGGTGGTGCAAAAGGTGGTTATACAGATTTTTGAGCAGATAACAGGCTCAGACACCAAAGAGCGTTTCAGTGCGTAATGTTTTAGCCGGAAAGGAAACGAAAGATGGACTATAAAATCAGCACTTACCCCATATAAGAGGCCTTAAATGTTCAGGCTCCGGCCTTTTGCTTCAAAAGGCTGGAGCGTGGGCATTTACCCCACGATTCCGCAATGGTCCCCATTGCGTACTCCTGATTCAATGCCTGATCGGC
>CALLZZ010000443.1 GCA_937858235.1 uncultured Clostridia bacterium | reverse complement strand
GGTATATCGGTTTGCCGACCGGCGAGTATATTGCCCCTTCCTCATGGCGGTGCTCGATGGTCTGGGCGGCGACAATGGGTCTGCCGCTTTCGCTGGAGGGCGTCGGTGCTGTGCTGGGGCTGGAAAAGCAAAAGCTCACCGAGGGCAAAGAACTCATCAAGTATTTCTGCCAGCCCTGCGCTCCGACAAAAGCCAATGGAGAACGAACCCGCAATTACCCATATCACGCGCCGGAAAAGTGGTCGGCGTTCAAAAAATATAACGCCCGCGACGTGGAAACGGAAATGTCCATTCAGGCGAGGCTCGCAAAGTATCCGGTGCCGGACAGCACTTGGGAGGAATACCACCTTGACCAGGAGATAAACGACCGCGGTGTGGCGCTGGATATGACGCTGGTACAGGCGGCTATCGCCATTGACGGGCACTCCCGCTCCGAATTGACCACAGCCATGAAAAAGCTGACTGAGCTGGACAATCCCAACTCTGTGCAGCAGATGAAGCAGTGGCTTGCGGATAACGGAATGGAAACGGACACGCTCGGCAAAAAGGCTGTGGCGGAGCTTTTGAAAACAGCGCCGCCGGAGCTTGCCGAGGTACTTGCTCTCCGGCAGCAGCTCGCCAAATCCTCGGTAAAGAAGTATCAGACGATGGAGAATGCGGTCTGCGCCGACGGTCGTGCTCGCGGCATGTTCCAGTTTTACGGAGCCAACCGAACCGGCCGCTGGGCGGGCAGGCTTATTCAAATGCAAAACCTGCCACAGAACCATCTGGAGGATTTGGCGGAAGCCCGCGCTCTTGTGCGCTGTGGCGACTTCGATGCGCTAAAAATGCTCTATGAGGATGTGCCGGATACCCTTTCCCAGCTGATACGCACGGCATTCGTGCCGCAGGAAAATAGGAAATTCATTGTGGCGGACTTCTCCGCGATTGAAGCCAGGGTGATCGCATGGCTTGCCGGCGAGCAGTGGCGGCAGGACGTTTTCGCCAAGGGCGGCGACATCTACTGCGCTTCGGCGTCGCAGATGTTTAAGGTGCCTGTTGAGAAGCACGGCATCAACGGGCATCTTCGGCAAAAGGGCAAAATTGCCGAACTGGCTCTCGGCTACGGTGGCAGCGTCGGTGCGCTCAAGGCTATGGGCGCTTTGGAGATGGGCCTTCAGGAGGATGAGCTTCCCGCTCTGGTTTCCGCATGGCGTCAGGCGAATCCGAAGATCGTGCAGTTCTGGTGGGCGGTCGACCGCGCCGTGATGGACGTCGTTACCCGCAAGATCACTACGAAAACACACGGCATCGTATTCTCCGCCAGAAATGGAATGCTGTTTGTCACCCTGCCGTCTGGCAGGAGCCTTGCCTATGTGAAGCCCAAAATCGGGACGAACAAGTTCGGCGGCAGCTGTATTACCTATGAAGGCATCGGCGGGACAAAAAAATGGGAACGGCTGGACAGCTACGGCCCCAAGTTTGTGGAAAACATCGTCCAAGCGACCTCCCGCGATATCCTCTGCTACGCCATGCAGACCCTTCGCCGCTGCGATATTGTCATGCACATCCATGACGAGCTGGTCATCGAAGCTGATACGAGTGTTTCTTTGCAAGCCATCTGCGAACAAATGAGCCGAACGCCGCCGTGGGCAAGTGGGCTGCAGCTTCGTGCCGACGGCTATGAAACGGATTTCTATAAAAAAGATTGAGATGTTTTGTACGATGGACTTCCCTTTTTCCAGTGGGTATTAGAGATGGACAAGAAGCCCGTCGTGAAAGGAGTTTCTAAATGAGTATAAACAAGTTTAACAGCGAGGGCTATTACGACCCGACCGCCTATGAAGCCCTGTCACTGATTGAAAAGGAGGAACGCGCACTGCGGGCTTTTCGGCCGATTGTCTACATCTGCTCTCCGTTTTCGGGAGCTGTGGAGGAGAATATCGCGGCGGCACAGCGCTACAGCCGATTTGCCGTGGAGAATGGCTGCATACCCGTCGCGCCACACCTGCTGTTTCCGCAATTTCTCGACGACAGCAATCCGAAGGAGCGTCAGCTGGGGCTGTTCTTTGGAAACGCCCTCATGAGCAAATGCGCCGAGGTGTGGGTGTTTGGCAGTAACATCTCAGCCGGCATGGAGACTGAAATCAAACGTGCCAAGTGGAAATATTACCGATTGCGCTATTTTACAGAAAACTGCGAGGAGGTCATCGAACATGCGTGAACTGAACATCGCCTACGGCAACAACCGGCAGGCAAAGAGATGGGTCAATAAGACGATTAAATTCAACGATTTGAAAGAACGGCTTAAGGTGACCATCCGCACCACCGAGTCCGCCGAGGAATATGCCAAGATGAGCCGCGCCCAGCGTGACACCGCCAAAGACCACGGCGGCTTTGTGGCTGGCGTGCTGAAGGGCGGCAGACGCAAGGTCGATACCGTGGAGAGCCGTTCGATGGTGGCGCTTGACGGCGACCGCATCGACGCCGCTTTTCTGGAAAGCTATGAGTCCCTTTGTCCCTATACATCCGCACTGTACACTACCCACAGCAGCACGGAGGAAAATCCCCGTGTCCGGCTGGTGTTCCCGCTGACCAGGGATGTGACCCCGGAGGAGTTTGTGGCGGTGTCCCGCTACCTCGCTCAGATGCTGGGCATTGACTATTTTGACGAGTGTTCTTATCAGCCCAATCAGCTGATGTACTGGCCTTCCACCCCCGCTAACGGTTCCTTCGTATATAAGGAAACGAACAGCGGCTGGCTTGATCCCGACGCGATCCTCGCAAAGCATCCGGAATGGACTGACCCCACAAGACTGCCCACCTCTTCCAGAGAGAGCAAGGCGAATACCACCGCGCAGCAGAAGGTGCAGGACCCGCTTTCAAAGGAAGGTGTTGTGGGGCTGTTCAACCGCACCTATTATCCCATCGCAAAAGCACTTGAAGTGTTCCTACCCGATGTATATGAACCAACTGACAACGAGAACCGCTGGCACCTGATCGCATCTTCCAGCATGGCGGGTGTGGAGATCAAGGAGGACAAGTTGGTCTACAGCCACCATGCCAAGGACCCGGCTTATCTCAAGCTGTGCAACGCCTTTGATATCGTCCGCATTCATAAATTCG
>CALLZZ010000442.1 GCA_937858235.1 uncultured Clostridia bacterium | reverse complement strand
ATTCAAGACCCTCGTTTTTCATAGATGCACCCTGCTTTTTAACAAGAAAGCGGGGTGTTTCTCGTTTTAGGCCGGAATCAGTCCGGCAAACAATTAAATAAAGCCAATACCCTACAGGGCAATTTTGAAGCGGCTGTGTTCTTCGTAACTGAAAAACACAGCCGCTTTTTTTGCGCCCAAAATCAAAATGAAAGGATGGATACACCATGAAAAATGAACTACAGACCCTGCGGTTATTCAGCCCTCTCTTCCCCCATATCTACAGGAAGAACGAATGGGGCGATCTTGACGATTACCGGGAGGATTTAACTGCCGGTGAGATTTTAGAATATGAGGATAAAATCCTTGCCCTCATTCAGAAAGAAAAACTCCCCAATGAGGGCGAGCGTGGCCTCGCCGTTTACCTTGATGACGATCTCAGCCGAAAGGTACACAGCATTAACCCGACTGTTGAGGAATGGAACGGCGAGCTGTGGGGTGTGACCGAAGTGCAAACCCACGGCACGCTTTCTGCCTCTGAGCTTGCGGAGCTGACAGAATGGCTCTCTTCTCAATTTAGTGATGGCTGGGGCGAGGGGCTGGAGCAGCGGGAAATCAAAGTGGAGGACGGTGAGCTGTATCTTAGCTTTTGGGATAGCAGCGACCGCTTCTTTATCAAGCCGGAGGATGAGCTGAAAGGCAGCCAGTCCTTCGGCTTCGGCATGACGATGGGAGGAATGCGCTAATGCCAAATCATGTAACCAATATTTTAAGAGTATCCGGCGATCCGGAAAAGGTCAGGGTTATGTTCGAAGCCATTAAGGATGATAAGATCGGCCTCGGCAGTATTGACTTCAACAAAATTATCCCCATGCCTGCGCATATATTTCGTGGCAATCTTGGTATGGCCGAGCGTGAGAAGTACGGAAAAGATAACTGGTATGACTGGTCAATTTCCAATTGGGGAACCAAGTGGAACAGCTACGGCTACGATGGTGCATGTACCCCGCAGGACTTTGACGGCGAGCACATTGAGTTCCAAACCGCATGGAGCCGTGCCGATCCGGTGATCCGCACACTTGCCGAACAGTACCCCGATCTCTCCTTTGAATATCTGTGGGCAGATGAAGATTTCGGGTATAACACAGGAAAAAAGGAATATGAAAACGGCGAGGAAATGTTCTGTGATATCCCTCCCGGGGGCTCCAAGGAAGCGCTGGAGATGGCGGCTGAGGTTCACGATGTGGATTTGGCCGATGAGGGCTACCTGTACAATGAGAAAACCGGCGAATATGAATATCATAGTCCAGACGAGTCGATGTCACTGAAAATGTAGTGACTATCGGCTCTTTTTTCTTTCCAGAGGGAGGTGATGGAATATCAATAGCTTTATCAGCTGGGTGGGCGGCAAGAAAGCCCTCCGCAATATCATATACCGGCTCTTCCCCAAAGACTTCGGCAGATACATCGAAGTCTTTGGCGGTGGGGGTTGGGTTTTATTCGGCAGGCCTCCCGATTGCAAGGGCATGGAGGTCTATAACGACTTCAACGGTAACCTGACCAATCTGTTCTACTGCGTGAAAAACAGAACGCTAGCATTTTTGAAGCAGCTGGGCTTCCTGCCCCTCAACTCCCGGCATGAATTTGGTGTCTTGCGCCGCTTCTTTGAAAAGGATGAATTCGATACCGAATACCTGCAGGAGGAACTGGAGCTGGCACAGCAGAACCTCCCGCCGCCTGAGTTTGAGGAAATCAGGACACTTCTTATGGAGCAGGCCGAGCCAAGCGATGTGTGGAGAGCAGCTGCTTTTTTCAAGCTCATCCGCTACAGCTACGGCAGCGGATGCACCTCTTACGGCTGCCAGCCCTTTGACATCCGCAAGGTGTTCGCCGTGATATGGGAGGCCTCAAGGCGGCTTGCGGACACCGTGGTGGAAAATAAAGATTTCGAGGCATTGATCCGGCAATATGACCGGGACGATGCCTTTTTTTATTGCGATCCGCCGTATTACATGACCGAGGGTCACTATGCTGTGGAGTTTTTCAAAACCGACCATCAGCGGCTCCGGGATGCGCTGGCAGGCTGCAAGGGAAAATGGATGGTCAGCTATAACGACTGCGATTTCATCCGGGAGCTGTATCAGGATTACACCATTACCCCGGTCACCCGCCTGAGCAATCTGGCACAGCGGTATGAGGGCGGCTGTGAGTACCCGGAGGTCATCATTACCAACTACGAT
>CALLZZ010000441.1 GCA_937858235.1 uncultured Clostridia bacterium | reverse complement strand
TCAGCTTGCCGGCCCCCCGGCCGTATAACCTCACCAGCCACTGGTACCTTCGCGTCACTGGCGATTTCTCCCTGAGGGACGCTAAGCGTCTGCGCAACGGTGACCCCAACGACGGAGAATCCGCTTTCATTACCAACGAGTTGCTTACGATTGGTCAGGTGAAGGAACGACTAAAGGGGTTGGACGTAAAAGCCCTGTATCGGGTTCTGGACTGATTCTGACGACTTTGGAACCCGTTCCACATAAACTGGAACAGAGCGGTTCCCTTGGGACCGTGTAAAGATAGATTGGGAGGTTACAACCGCAAATGGCACTCATTGTACAAAAATTTGGCGGATCGTCCGTCGCCGACGTGGATCGTGTACGCCACGTAGCAGGCATTGTCACCGACACCTACAAAGCCGGTAATGATGTGGTCGTCATCCTGTCCGCCCAGGGCAAGACCACCGACAAACTCCTGGCCATGGCTCAGGAATACAACCCCAAGGCAAGCAGGCGGGAACTGGATCAGCTGCTCTCCACCGGGGAACAGCAGAGCGTTGCCCTGTGCGCCATGATGATCCAGAGTCTGGGTTACCCCGTGGTTTCCCTGAACGCCTGGCAGGTGGGTTTCAAGACCAACTCCACCTATGGTGACGCCCGGATCAAAAAGATCGAAACAGATCGGGTTCAGAATGAGCTGGCTCAACATCGTATCGTCATCTTCACCGGCTTCCAGGGCATTAACAAGTGGGATGATATCACCACTCTGGGTCGCGGCGGCAGCGATACCTCCGCTGTAGCGCTGGCTGCGGCGCTTCGAGCTGATAAATGCCAAATTTACACCGATGTGGACGGTGTTTACACTACCGACCCCAACAAGGTTCCTTCCGCACAGAAAATAGACGAAATTACTTATGACGAAATGCTGGAGCTGGCAACTCTGGGTGCTAAAGTACTCCACAACCGCAGCGTTGAAATGGCGAAGCGGTATCATGTTAAGCTGGAGGTTCTCTCTAGCTTCACCGGTCATCCCGGCACGATTGTTAAGGAGGTTGTGAAGAATATGGAAAAATCCCATGTGAGCGGTGTCGCAAAAGATAAAGACGTGGCGAGGCTTGCTCTGGTCGCCCTGAAAAACCGTCCCGGTGTTGCATTTAAAGTCTTCTCCCTGCTGGCAAACGCCAAGATCAACGTGGACATCATTCTCCAGTCCATCGGCCGTGACGAAAGCAAAGATATCAGCTTTACCGTCGTCCGCGAGGATGTGGATGCCGCTAAGGCCCTGCTGGAAGAGCACAAGGACGCTCTGGGCTATCAGGCCATCGAAATTAGCGACAAGATCGCAAAGGTTTCCATCGTCGGCGCCGGTATGATCGGCAACCCCGGCGTTGCTGCTGCTATGTTTGAGGCGCTCTACGACGCCGGTATCAATATCAACATGATCTCCACCAGTGAAATCAAAGTTTCCGTTCTGGTGGAAGAGTCTGATGCAGACCGTGCCGTTCAGGTCATTCACGACAAATTCTTCACGATCAACTAAACCTATCCGGACATTGCAAGAGCGCAGATGAAATTCATCTGCGCTCTTCTTGATCTGCTGTATTTCATTATGCCGTCCGTTTCCGCTCCGTCAGCCGCGCCTCCACTAGGTCGTAGCGGTGCTGGAGCATATGCCAGATCAGGCTGCCGCCGCCAATACCCACCAGCATTCCCGCCAGTACATCGGTGGGATAGTGTACTCCCACATACATACGAGAAAAGGCCATGGCCACTGCCAACACCCACAGCACTACCTTCAGCCAGCACTTCTCACCGCCGTGACTGTATATCGTCGCCGCCGCAAAGGCGGAACAGGCGTGTCCCGAGGGGAAGGACCAGGACATGGGCGTAGGTACCAGGGTCTGAAGACCTGCTATTGCGAAAAAGGGACGGGGACGCTCCACCAGTTCCTTAAACACTTTGTCGTTGAGCAGGTAGCATAGCAGCATGGCGATCAGCGCGATCCAACCGATTTTCCTAGTTTTCGGGAAGAATAGCATAACGGCAGAAATTAAAATCCACAGGATACCGCCACCCCCCAATATGGTGAGCGGCACCAGAAAGCCGCTCAACGCTGGGCAGCGCACAGTATCCTGGAGCCAAAGCAGGATGGTTTGATCCATGGTATAAAAAAAGTCGGTCAATGTAATGCCTCCCATTTCATTCTGCCCCATCGGATCGCATTCCGATGTCTTTACACAGTATATTCCGAATTGTCTCGGTTCAATATACCACTTTTACACATTTTTTCGACAAACACAAGAGATAAGTTGTAATATTTTTATGAATTCTATCCGCATTTCCTTGCAAACTTCGGTTTCTCGGAATAAAATAAACTTGATTATACATTTCAGGAGGGTATTGCCTTGGCTCAGATCGTCTGTATCTCCTATATTCCCTGGCGCAACGACCCTTCCCGTTCTCAGGAGTTGCTTTCCCACATTCCGGACGCGGAAGTGCTGTTTTTTCAGCCTGCGCCTTCTCATAAGGCTGGTTCCGACATGCCCAGCCGTCAGGTACTGCCAAACATCACCCTATACAACCTCCCCGCATCCCTCTATCTGGCGGACACCCGTCCCCGAACCTATCGGAAAGCCTTGGACTTTATTCAGCACTGTATGGAAGCCCACGGCTTTGAGGAACCGCTCCTTTGGGCCTGCACCCCTATGGTTTCGAATCTGATGGAGGAGCTTCCCTACCGCAGCCTGGTTTACGACTGTGACCGGATCTGGCAGGAGCTCCCCGTCAATTGGGAGAGCAATCTGGCCTATCGGGCTGACCTGATTCTGACCGCTTCCCCCGGGCTGGAGGAACGGCTCTCCCTGTGTAACGACAACATTGCCTGCATCCCGCCCGGGGTGGATTTCCCCCTATTCTCTATGATGGGACAAACCCGGCTTCCCACCCCAACCGACCTGAAGCCAATTACCATTCTCGGACCGGTGTTCGGTTACCTTGGTCCCGTTGACCTGCGGCTGAATCTGGATCCTGTTCTGGCCGCCGCCAAGGCTCATCCGGACTGGCAGTTCGTTTTTATCGGAAGGTGCCACCCCCACAATCCATTCCTGCGGAAAGTCAAGGCAGTAGAAAACATTCATCTGCTGGGTAGCCGTCCCCGGGCCGTGCTCCCGGACTACCTGACCCGCTTCGACGTCTGCTTCGATCTGGTTCATGCCACCGATCCAGAGGACGACGTGATTCCCTCCCGCATCTACGCCTATCTATTATCTGGCAAACCCATGGTTGCCATGCATCTGCGCTACGCATCTCCTATTTTTCCTGATGTGGTCCACAATGCGGAAACTGCCGCCGAATTCGTACAGCGGTGCGAAAAGGCCCTCCAGGAGCAGAACCACTGGGCTCGCGGCAGGCGAAAAAAGTATGGTTCCACGGCCGCCTGGGCCAACCGTTACCAACAAACCTGTACGCTTCTGGATCTAAATGGATTCATTTGAGCAAAATATGGATGATTGAACCAAGGTTCTTTCCGTCCATCTGCTGGAAATTGTACAGGCGTACAAACTTATTTCGAATCCACGGGAACTCTCTTGTAAAACAGACTTTTTTGTTTTAAAATAGTTATTATACCGTGTTGGGAGGGATGGACGATGAATCGCTTTTGCCGTAAGTTCTTGATCCGCAAAAGATGGAATTTTCACGCCCTGAATCAGCACGGGACTCCGTTATAATTTTAACAGGCAGATTGCAGGAATCTGCCTGTTTTTTATTTCTACCCATTTCAGGAGGTTATTTGCTATGGCTAAAAAAGTCGCCGTGATTATGGGCTCAGACAGTGATCTGAGCGTTATGATGGAGACTGTGGAAAAGCTCAAGCTGTTCCACATCCCCTACGAAATTCGAATCATCTCCGCCCACCGTACCCCGGCTCTGGCAGAGCAGTTCGCTTCCTCTGCCCTGGACAATGGGTTCGGCGTCATCATCGCCGGCGCCGGTAAAGCCGCTCATCTCGGCGGCGTCCTGGCCGCCTACACCACACTCCCTGTCA
>CALLZZ010000440.1 GCA_937858235.1 uncultured Clostridia bacterium | reverse complement strand
GAATCGTTTCCGCCGTTAGCATCTTGACAAAATTATGCACGTCCTCCATTGTCTTTACGCCGTACTCCGCCATCATCTCGCGCAGCTTGCTGTTGTCCCGCCGTCCTTTTCTCTCCATTGCTAAAACCTCCTAGGTCGTTCCTTTATTTTACCTGACTTCTGAGGTTTACACAATATTCTCCGCACTGCCACGGACAGCAGCGTCTGACATCTCTTTACAACGCGCTTTACAGCAGAAACCCTGTCCATACGCGAACGGACAAGGGAAAGGATATTTACCGCTACTATTATCTCGATATTGCAAAGACTCTCGATCCGAAAGCCGATGATGAGGAAGTCGTGATTTCTGTGCCTGCAAGCAAACAGATCACGTCGAATTTCGGCCGGAACATAGAGACAGACCTTACCACAAGGGAACAGGAATTTAAGCTCAAGATGTTCCCGCTGAATATTATTCTGGACACCTCTGAGGAGCAGAACTGGCAGAACGACTACTATGCTTACCACGGCTACAATGCCGATGTGATCAAGCAGTTCACCGAGCTGTTCTCGAAGATCATCAATCCGACGCAGCAGTATCAGATGCCGGTTATCAGTCTCGACCAGACTACACCGAAGGAAGCTGTCTGCCAGGTATTCGAGAACGTCAATACCGGCGGCGTATCACTGACCGCCTTCGAGCTTGTCACAGCCATTTTTGCGATGGATGACTTCCAGCTCAGAAAAGGCTGGGAGGAACGCAAAGAGAAATACTACTCGGGAGACCTGCTGTCCAAGGTGACAGCGACGGACTTCCTGACGGCACTCACGCTGCTTTCCTCCTTCAAGGCGGGAGGCACCGTCAGCTGCAAGAAGAAGGATGTGCTTGCACTGACACTTGACAAATACAAGAAATATGCTGACAGCCTGTGCAATGGATTCTCGCTTGCCGAAAAACTCCTGAAGGAGGAGCGTATTTTCTCCAGCGATGACCTTCCCTATTTCCACTGTATGTACGGTTCTCATGGACGGCAACAGGATGCACACGACTTCCGTCAAGAACATGGTCAAGCAGTGGTACTGGTGCGGCGTGTTCGGAGAACTGTACGGATCGGCGAATGAAACCAGGCACGCGAACGACATCGTTCAGGTTGTGAAATGGATAAATGATGACGGTGACCTGCCGAAGACAGTGACGGACTTCTACTTCAAATCCGATGCGTCTGCTTGGTCTTCAGTCCCGTCAGTCTGCGGCATACAAGGGCGTGATGGCACTTGTTCTGAAGAATCATGCCCATGACTTCATTTCCGGAGAAGAGATGGATTTCTCGACATTCTCAAATGAGAAAATCGGTATACATCACATATTCCCGAAGGACTACTGTATCAAGGAAGGTTACGACAAGCGCAAGTGGAACAGCGTAGTGAACAAGACGCCAATCTCCGCAAGCAGCAATCGTGAAATCGGAGGGTATGCTCCGTCTGTTTACTTGGGTAGGCTTGAGAAGAAAGGCTCGGTTACACCTGCCGATCTTGATGAGTATGTGGAATCTCACTGGATTGACCACGACCTGCTCCGGCCAGATGATTTTCATGACTTCATCATCGACCGAGCAAAGAAACTGCTCAGAGCCATTGAAGCGGCGACAGGCAGAACAATCTCCGGAAAGGATTCGGATGAAGTTCAGCAGGCGTTCGGAGCTGCATTGAACTGACTATCACAAAGCCATGAGCCGCTCCTGTTGGGACGGATCTTTTCACATTCAGGCAGTCAAAAAGTATTTACATAAGAAGAACACTCCTAATATCTTTCAAATAGTAATCTCTCCAATCTTATGAGTACTTTTATCTGGCAGAGGAGAATTCAAAAGAATTCCATCCCGCTGAAACGGCTGCACGGTAACGTTTCATCCATTATAATATCACAGCTTGTTACGATATTTGTACCATCGGGTGAGCGGTTTCCGACAATGATTTCATAAAGAAGTTTACAGGCGAGGTAGAATTGCTGCGAAGGGTTTTGGTAGATCGTGGCCCCGATAGTTCCGGATTCAAGAAAATGCTTGTCGCCGGATGTATATTCGTGACCAATTACCACGATCTGTCCAGATTTTCCAGAATCCTCCACCGCTTTTGCAACCCATTCAGTCAGGCCATTAGCGATGTAAATGGCTTTGAGATCCGGAATTTTCGAGATTACCTCTCGAGCCACAGAATAGGCATTGAGATAATAATCCCTTTCACCAGAACCTTTAATAACAGAAATGTCAGCTATAATAATATTAGGATAATCTTGCTGGACCTTTTCCAGAAAGCCTTTAACACGCACATGTATCCCGCTGGTTGTGTAAAACGGACAAAACACGGCGATTTTCCCGCTAGACTTGATATATAATGAAACCAGTTTGGCAGCGAGCCGGCCAATCCGTCTATCGTCCGGGCCAATATGAAACGCTTTATTTGTACATTTTATATCGTCTATTACAGTGGCAATCGGAATTTTCTTACTCAATTCGTTCAAATAAGGATGATCGCCGGCCGGTGTGAAAATCAGTCCATTAATCCCTTGATCCACAAGCTTTTTGATGGAAACAATTTGCTCTTTCAAAGAATAATTAATTCTATGATCGATAAGCAAGCTGACGCCGAAAGGCCGCAATTCGCTTTTGGCAGCTTCAATCCCTGCATCTAATTCAGCCCAGAAATCTTTTTCAACTAGTGGATAGGATAGGCCGATCTTGATTGCACTCTTTTTCGAGACAAGAGCACGCGCAATCATGCTAGGTCGGTAATTTAGCTTTTTCACAGCGGCTTTTACTCGCTCCATATTTTTAAGAGAAACGCGTCCGCGGTTATGAAGTACACGATCAACCGTACCGATCGATACGTTTGCAAGTCTGGCTACATCTTTAATAGTTGGTTCTGCTTTCTCCATTTTTGTTCTCCATAATATCTTAATTAGAATAAAGACCAGTTACTACAAAAATAAACCATTATAATGTTAACGATAACACAATTTAATTATAGTAAGAAATATGGCGTTTGTCAATGGCAAAAATGAGAAATATAGTCATTTGCTAGTTTATAAATTTAAAAATATTTATAAAAATCATCATTTTTTATAATATTGATATTGACTTTTTAATATTTATAGCTATAATAAAAATGTGTTCACGTTAACACAAAAGAGAATAGCTTTTCAGGATTTTTACAAAAATATCTTAAATTTAACAAACCATAATACTTCAGTTAAGACAAGGAATTTTGCTAAAGATCAGTGTTAACGATAACACAATTTAGCATATTTATTCGCAAAAGGAGGCTAAGTAAAGGTGGCAAATTATGTTGAGTTTAAAGGGATTGAAATGGTTTTTCCAGGAGTAAAAGCTCTGCAAAATATTTCATTCCGGGCGGAAAGTGGATATGTCTATGCTCTGGTGGGCGAAAACGGTGCGGGGAAATCCACACTCCTCAAGATTTTAAATGGTGACTACATACCAACGGCTGGCGAATATCTTATTGATGGCGTTGCTCAGCATTTCACATGTCCAAAAGATGCCATTGCAAATGGCGTAGGGGTCATTTATCAAGAACGCCAGATTGTTATGGACATGACTGTTGCCGAAAATGTTTTTTTAGGGGATTGGCCAACAAATTCCTACGGATTGATTGATTATGATCTCATGAACCGTAAGACCCAAAATATTGCAGCAAAATTTGGCATAAACATTAACCCTCAGACTAAGGTACGCAAGCTAAGTACTGCTTATCAGCAGATGGTTGAGATTATGAAAGCCATCAATCGGAACTGTGGAATTATCGCTTTTGATGAACCCACTTCTAGTCTTGGGGATGAAGAAATTGCTATCCTATTTAACATAATTCGATCGCTGCAAAAAGAAGGAAAAATTATTTTTTACGTTTCACACCGGATGAATGAGATTCGGCAGATTGCTCAAAGAGTTATTATTTTTAAGGACGGCTGTCTAATAGATGAGGCTGCCTTATCCAAGATCACGGACGATGAGATAATTCGAAAAATGGTTGGTCGAAAGTTAGGAGATGTCTTCCAAGAGCTCGATCGGAATACAGAAATTGGGAACATTATATTAAAAGTTAAGAATTTAACTACATACTATGTGAAAAATGTTTCATTCCAAGTACATAGGGGAGAAGTTTTGGGATTTTCCGGATTGGTTGGATCGGGCCGCACAGAGATCATGCGGGCACTTTTTGGTGTTGACAGAATTCTCTCCGGAGAGGTTTGCTTGAATGGACACGAGATCCATCCAAAATGTCCAACGGATGCAATTAAAGAAGGAATCGCACTTTGCCCTGAAGACCGAAAGGAATGGGGTATCCTCCCCAACATGTCAGTAGGAAGCAACATTACGGTTTCCATTATGAGAAAATTCAAAGATATTTTGGGTTTTCTAAATGTTCTTAGTGAAAATAAAGCTATAAAGGAAAGTATAAGGAAGTTCCAAGTAAAAACACCTTCGGCGGAAACGCTGATTACTAAATTGAGTGGTGGAAATCAGCAAAAGGTCATTCTTGCCCGTTGTCTTGAGACAAAGCCAGACATATTGATTTTAGATGAACCAACGAAAGGAATCGATGTTGGTGCGAAATCGGAATTTTATAAAATCATCTGCAAATGCGCAAAAATGGGAATGGCAATTATTTTTATCTCTTCTGAAATGCCAGAGATCCTTGGTATGAGCGACCGAATAATTGCGTGAATTGCAATAACAAGTTGGACACCCTCCGCTAGGCAGTAGCCTGGTA
>CALLZZ010000439.1 GCA_937858235.1 uncultured Clostridia bacterium | reverse complement strand
CAGCTTAATTCATTTTGTGGAGCCCCTAAATTGCGAACTTCTCTTGACACTACCAGGTTATTTTGCAGTTGATCCATTCGAAAGATTAAGGCTTGACAAGGAAAAGCATACATGACAAGATTGTCAACGTTGATGATATAACGGTGACTAAATAATAAAAACACAAACCCGAACACTTCACCGATAAAGTGAATGTTCGGGTTATGTGCGTTTGAAAGTAGAGGCCAATTTTGATACCAAATGCACATGGAAACGACCTTTCGTTAAAAGGTACACATGGTGTGCATATGCCAAAGGAAGTTGCCGTTGTTGCATGTGAGGTCTAGGTGATGATTTTTCGGGTATGATCATAGTTGGTGTCTTCAATCTTTGATTTTCAATTATGATCTTCCACGATGTACCTTCTTCTGCCTTCTGCCGCAAAAATATCAACACTAAAACCGCCAACAGATGACTCATGTTTTTCCAAAAAAATATCAATTCCGATGGCTTTACTTAGAAGCACCAAATTTTCCTCTTGCGCTAACCATTTTGAAAAATCCTATTCTTCGTGTGGCCATATAGTCCGCAAGTCATCAATCCGTTCTACTTTCCCAAGCTCTGGCATTTTCCAGTCTCCTATTATTCCGTTTGTTTTTTCTCCTCAAACAGATCTTCAATACCTAACTGCTCATAGGATATCTTGTTTGTAACGAGCCCCATGAAGCTGGAATTGAGGCGAACTTCATCATGAGAAATGAGTGCGTATCGCCACGGTTTTCCGCCATTTACAGAATTCCAATCCGTAACGGCATTACAATAAACGACGGCTGCACGAGCCTTATCTTTTACATCTGGAGAATTGATTTCATTGCTTGCTTTCGTCTCTATCATATAGATGCAATCTGCCGTCTCTACCACAAAGTCAGGTTCGTAGCGACTGATTCCGCCCGGCCCGTAGTAAATATTGAACTGCTTCGGCGAAGGACGCAGCCATTTTAACACGGCTTTGTCGTTTTCAAGAACGATTGCAAAACGCCGTTCTGTATCGCTATCAAATTTGTAGAGTGTGTGGCAGGCTTTCTTAAAGCCGTTGAACACTTTAGATCGAACTTCGCTCGCTGGCAGGGCCGCCCGTAAGTCATAAATATCGTCTGTACGGATTTTGCCGCCAAAGCTGTTCTCAATGCGAGAAAATGGACGCATTTCCGAAGCCTTATATTCAGTTTCTTCCCGATAAAAGTGCTCATTCATTTGAAGATATATAATTTCAGCTATGGTCTTCTGACGGTCACGCATCACCTTTTCGGTTTCCTCTTCGGAAAGGTACGACAAAAAGTGCTCTTTGGCATCGTTCACGAGAGAATAAATTAAATCTGCACAAGTTTCATAATCGACATTATCGTGTACAATGATATGGCGCACAATTTCATTTTCGACGGTATCAATCTTTGCAGATGCCATATACTCAATGTCAAGCTCAAAAGTTTGGCCGCCTTCTTGAAGTTCCGTACCAAGCAATGTATCGTCGGATGGGTGCCAGTTCATGTTTTTAGTATCGAGCTTAAACGGATAAAACCCCTGTTTGACTTCCGTGAAAGGCTGCACAACTGCCTGTGGGATTGGAATAACACTATCTGTGAGAGCTTGTACGCAGGTGCTGATGGCGTTCTCGATCACCGGAGCCAAATCTTCCGGTTTCAAACCGAGTGACGGAAACTGGCGAAGGGTCTCGCTGATAATGGTTTTCTTTACGAAGGAACGGGTATCATCGTCCTTTATTGCATCAAATGTTCTCACTTGACGGTTCAAATCCATAACAGACTTTGAAGTATAATTTGCGACAAATTTTGCCACCTCAAGCGTCTGCGGTTGGGGCTCCGTTTGAGTTACCGCACCTTGCGGCGATACGGTCTTGTGAAGTGTAAATGCTAACTGTTCGGCAAAACTGTAATCATTCGAAACGCTGTCATATACGGACGGCATCTCAATCGTTTCTTGCTGCTTTGATTCTTGCGTCGGTGTTGTTGCATCAATATAGTATACCTTACGGACGAGAGAGTTCGGATCATTTGCCAGATTGACAATCGCTTCATATTTATCGTGGCTGACGATGGACAACCTGTCCACGGCCTCGTCGCCTGTACGGGTTCCATATGGCAGGCGCAGGCCGCGCCCGATAGTCTGCTCAGTCAAGGTTTCAGAAGCCGACGCACGGAGCGGCACAATGGTATAGAGGTTGGTGACATCCCAGCCTTCCTTGAGCATATTGACATGAATGACAATTTCTATCTTGTTTTCCGGCTTTTCAAGAGAAAGGAGCTGCTCGATGTTTTCATCTTTTTCGGCTCCGCGCTGGGCGGAGTTGATTTCAATAACCTTGTCTCGATAGTAACCGCCAAAGAAATCTCCGGACTTTATGTATTCCATAATTTCTTTTGAGTGGTCAGTATCTCTCGCAACGACCAAAACGAAAGGTTTGACAACGGGTTTACCGAAAGTTCTGGCATAAATTTCGAGTTTGCTCTTTGTTTCTTCGTGAATGCGTACACCGTCATTGAGCTTCTCACGGTCAAGTTGCGTAGGCGTATATTCCTCCGGCCTGAAATCTTTACGGGTAAAGACCGTCGGTACCTTAACATACAATCCGTCATTCAAAGCGTGAGCCAATGAATATTCATAAACCACATTACGAAAGTCTACCTTTTTAGTGCCCTTCTGAATCTGCGGCGTGGCGGTCAACTCGACACCGAGGAGCGGATGCAAGTCGTTTATGACCTCAAAGCTCTTATCAGCATGGTAGTGGTGGCTCTCATCCATGAAAATACACAAGTCGGGCAGCGAACGCAGATATGAGAAGTAGGATTCGCCCAGCACCTCGTTTAAGCGCTTAATCCTTGCGGGAGCGCCATTTGCCACTTTACTGTCGGAGTTCAGCTTTGCAATATTGAATACATTGATCACGACGTCATTAACGCCGAATTGTCCCTGACGGAACGCCTCATAGTTGTCCCCGTCGATAATACGCGGCGGGTTTACAAATTTGTCCAGCCCTCTGAATACATACTTTGGATTGGACGTATTGCCAAGGTCATCCTTGAGCTTCCGATAAATAGTCAGGTTCGGAGCCATCACAAAGAAATTGCGGACGCCTTTTTCATAATGGAGGTATGCGATACACGCGCCCATAAGGCGCGTTTTACCAATACCTGTCGCTAAAGCAAAGCAGACAGACGGAAAGTCACGCTCAAAGCTGGTCAGGGTCGGGAAATGCTCCCGAACCGCAGCCAAGTCCGCATCATAAAAATTCTCGCCGTCATCATCGGTTTTCTTTTTGAGACTCAGAATATCGCAGAGCTTTGCGAAAATTTCAAGGCTCTCATGTTGCGGAGGACGCAGGGCAAGTACATTGCTGATGTATTTGGAGTAATAAGTATAAAACTTATCGGTATACGATTTCTTAATCATCATCCCATTCCTCCTCGTCAAGCTCCGGGACATCTATAATATTCAGATTGTAGTTATCCGCACCGAATTCGCACTTGGAAAGCACCGACTGCGGTATCTTGCGAACGTTGATATTGTCATAGCGTTTGCCAAGGCCGACGTCGAAGGCCGGAGCGCATATCAGCAGACTTTCCATTCCTGAAAGCTCCGCTGCAATACCGTCCAGCATGGCGGCAGTCAAATACTGCGTGGTGACATAAATATAGCTGCTATCCTGACTGAAGCCCTGTTTCCAGAACACCTCACTGTCGGGAGCATAATGGAAGCCATTAATCTTTGCAACAGCAGCAACCAACATTTCAGAATTGTATTTGTTGGAGAAAACAGGATTACCATATTTGTCCTTTTCAATCAGTGTCGGAGCAAGTTCATAGAATTTGTATCCGCCGCCACCTTGCCAACTAACTTTTTGAGATATTCCTGTTTGCTCTCCGTCTATCACTCTATCCATCCGTACTTTGCAATGGGTATAAGCTTGGGTTCCCATTTCTATTCCGATATACTTTCTATTTAGTTTTTGTGCCACTGCTGTGGTTGTTCCAGAACCCAAGAAACTATCAAGTACCAGCTCATCAGCGGTGGTTGTCATTTCAATTATCTGACTTATAAGTATTTCTGGCTTTTTCCCATTTCCAAAATCGACACCACCTTCTTTAGCAACATTCTTCATCCAAGGATTCATATCCCAATATGTTCCTTGAAGATCCTTTTTGAATAATTCTCCATTAATTATTTCGGAGGTGTCTTTGAGCCAAACAAACAGCCTACACTTGTCGCCTTTATAGAATTGTTCGTATATTTTTCCTCTATTTTTCCCTGTTTTAGGTATATACTCGATTGAAATTAAATCCTCAGCAATTTTTTGTTCCGAGCGATAATCCATAATACGAGTCCTAATAGAACTCTGTGCATTAGTAGTTTGAAAAACTGATATCCCATACTTTTTATAGGCTTCTTTTTCGGTGATGCCATCTCTTTTAGCTATTTGCTTAATTGACATCATAATTGGATTTTTACGCAAATAGACTTTAATTTCGTTTTTATCACCATCAACCGTTGAACCTACATACTCTTTTTGACCGGGGTCTACAAGAACAGTAGTATATTTCCAACTTTTTCCTGCATCTAAGTATTGTTGTATTAGATCTGACATTTCTGTATATTGATAAGGCCCATTAAAGAGGGGCAATGATGAGTACTCTTTGGCATAAGCCAGTATGTACTCACAATTTTTCTTTAACCGCTTATCCTCGCCGCCTCCTGAAGCTCCCGCAACATTTTTCATATTAACAGAAATCATATTGATAAAATTATTCCGTCCAAATACCTCATCGCAGATGACTTTTAGATAGGCTTGTTCTTCATCATCTATTTGAATCCAAATAGAGCCTTCTGGCGCGAGCAAATTCCTCAATATTTCCAAACGAGAACGCATCAATTTAAGCCATGTTGAATGCTCCAAATTATCATCATAATGTTCAAATGCACTTCCCGTATTATAAGGCGGATCAATATAGATGCATTTTACCCGTCCGGCATAATCCTGCTCCAACGCTTTGAGCGCAAGCAGGTTATCCCCGTGAATCAACATATTCTCAGAGTTAGGGTCGCCGTAATCCTTTGAGGGGTCGTGAAGAAGGATGCGCGGCTCTATCGCCGGGTCTTCACCTTTTCCTATCCATGTAAGTTCAAGCCTTTGCATATTGATTTCCTCCTACACGATCTCAAAAGAGATTGTCATAATATGTTCTGTCTGGCAGTTACCCTTGAGCTTCTCCTGCATTTCATCCTGCAGACGCTGATTCTGCTGCTCGATTTCATCTTCGTGATCGTAGATTTCTCGTTGCATCTTTTTGCGCTTCTCATCGAGCTTGTTAATTTCATCCTTCAGGGCAAGCATTTCTTCAAGGGGAAGATTGGTGCTGGCACGGAAGGTTTTTCTCTTCTCGGCGATCAGCTTTTTTAACTCCTTCAGATCACGCTGGAGTCCTTCCTTTAGGTCCTCGCTGTATGCGTCCAGCTTGGTACACTCATCAAGAAAATACTGCTTGTTCTCGTTCTCAATCTCCTGTTGCTGCATGGCAATGCGTTCTTTCCGCATTGTGATTAGAGCTTCTGTCTCTGGCGGACATTGACCGGCAACTTGGGCGGGCAATTCCAGCATGGCATTCAGCATCGCATCATCGACTACGGTGCCGTCCTCGGTCACAGCGGAAAAAACAAGGTGCTCTTCATCACCAATTCCGGAATAAGACAGCTTATCAATAGAAAGGATGCCGCTCAATCTTGGATGGTTGTCAAAAAATGAAATGTGCCGTGTGCATTCGTCATAATTGAATTTAATATGTACCGGCGGCAGTTCTTCGTGCAGCGCTTCGGAAAGCCACGATTCATAAAGGGGGTCTTCACGACGCAGGAAAATGTCACCTTCCTCGTCAGCGTCCTGCCATTTCAAATTATAGATTTTTTCATGTCCGTTAGAAGTTTTTAAGCGAAGTCTCCATTTATCGAGTGGTTCCACGCGCTCGGCACCGTGTATCATAAAGAAATAGTAAATCCATTGGCTGAATTTGTCGAGACTGGCAATCGTATCGCTTTGGCAATGCTTCAGCCTTGCTGCAACTTCTTCATCGAAGTTTTCAAGGATAGATTGCCTTGCCTGTACCATCTTTTCGTTAATCTGATCTGCCAGTTCTTCTTGCAGACTATCAAACTCGGCTTGTATTTCTTCGGAGGTCTTGCATTTCTGGTAAATCTCCGATATACGCTTTTCAAAATCAACACCTGATTCGATGGAACCAATGACCTCATCTGAGGAACCAAACACTCCGCTGAACAAATTAAATTTTTGTGAAAGCAACTCATAAACTCTGACATCGGCAGCATTTTTTCTGTTGAGAAAATTTATAACTACAACATCGTTCTTTTGACCATAACGATGGCAACGACCGATTCTCTGTTCAATACGCTGTGGGTTCCAAGGCAGGTCATAATTTACAATCAAGCTGCAGAACTGAAGGTTGATACCTTCGGCAGCGGCCTCTGTACCAATAAGGATACTTGCTTGGTCACGGAATTCCTCGACAACAGCGGCTTTCATATCTGCTTGCTTAGAGCCAGAAAGCTTTCCATCGTTCTGATGGCGCTTTTTCCAATCGTTATAAATTCGTTTTGATATAGCATCGCTGTTTGAACCGTTGAGGAATACGATTTTACCGTCGTATCCGTTATCCGAGAGCAGCCGTAGCAGATATTCCTGTGTTCTGCGAGACTCTGTAAAAATTACCGCTTTGCGCTGACCGCCAAGTTCTTCGATCTTGTTAAATCCCTCTTCAAGTGCCAACAACAAATTGTCGCCTTTGGCGTTGCTGTGAATGCTCTTTGCTAATTCTGCATATTCGTTGAGACGTTCCAGCTCTTTAATTATCCCGGCACGGTCATGCTCCAAGTCGGCCGTAAGGACATCGTCTTCAGTATCACTATCACTGTCATCCAATTCCTCGTAAGTGTCGAAGTCGCTCATATCAAGTTTGCTCTCAATACCTTTGAGAAGATCGTTGAGCCGGTTGATAAGCGAATTCAATGTGCCGGAAATGGCAAAGGACGATGACGCCAACAGTTTCCTAAGCACCATCGTAATAAGGGTACGCTGACCCTCCGGCAAAGCATATAGCTTATCGGTTTGCAGATACTCCGAAATAAAATTGTAGAGCTTTTCTTCATCTGCAGAGGGGACATATTCCTGTAAAATAGCATGACGGTTAGTGTATCGGACATACTCTGTTACCTGCTTGCGCAGGGTCCGTTTACATACACCGTGCAGCCTGTTCCTTAAATTGCGGTTGCGAATATCCGGGTTCGTTGAGGAAACATACATATCCCTAAAAGTCTTAGCATCGCCGAAAATATGCTCATCAATGATGCTAGTGAGACCATAAAGTTCCATCAAGTTATTCTGTAATGGAGTTGCTGTCAGCAGCAGCTTTTTTCTACCGCTCAAAGCGTTCTTTAATTTATTTCCCATGACATTATTTGGCTTGTATACATTTCTGAGTCGGTGAGCTTCATCCATGATGACCAAGTCCCATGAAATGTTACGGATTTCAAAATCTTTTCGAGCCGCAAAATTATATGAGCAAATGACCACGGCGTTTCTAACCTCAAAAGGATTTAGCATCCCGGCCTTTTTTGCCTTGTTAAAGGATGCTGATTCCATCAACACGGAATCAATGAAAAATTTTTCTGAAAGCTCACTACGCCACTGCATACGTAAAGACGCCGGGACAATCAATAAAATTCGTCTTTTTCTTTCCGCCCAGCACTGAGCTAACACGAGTCCGGCCTCGATGGTTTTTCCGAGACCAACCTCATCGGCAAGTAAAGCTCCCGTCGATAATGGAGACTTAACAGCGAACAAAGCTGCGTCAACCTGATGTGGGTTTAAATCAACCTTAACACCGGACATAGCGGAGGCAAGTCCGTCAATACTCGATTGTGGGCGTTTCAGCACTATTTGTTCGGCAAAATAGCGTGATTGATATGGTGTGTATTTTGTCATCTTTTGTCCTCTATTCTTCATGGGTATCGTCTTCAACGAATTCATTCGGCCGCATAGTCATTGAGATGCTTGGCCGTAATTAACATGAGTCCGCAAAATAGCCTGTCAGGCCATTCACGCCTAATCAGTTATCTACGATCTCCGCGATGTCCTCCAAGCGGCATCCCAATGTCTTGCATATCTTCAAAAGGACATCCGTGGTGACATTTTGGCCTTTTCCGAGTTTTGCAATTGTGTTTGAACTGATTCCACACTGTTTTCTCAACATTTCTCTCGTCAAATGCCTGTCCAACAAAATATGCCATAACTTTTCATAACTTATGCGCATTGTTTTCTCCTGTTTACATACAGCAAATCGCGGGTTTATTGGTCTTCCGGATTGTAGACATCATTCAAGAAACCGTATCTTCCAGTATCTTTCTCTTTGGAAAACTCAATCACATGGATTTCGCCATTCTCACTTTCCTGCGGAATAAACGGCATACGTTTTTTCTGCTCGACCATGATAACCTGCCGTTCATTAGCGTGGTTCAATAGGTACTGCACAAAGTTCCGTTTAATCGTATCACTTTGTTGTATATGTTCCGCTTCCGATAGCTGCGTCAGCGCCGAGTCAACGGCAAAGAAGCCCGGAGCTTTTCCATCCTGTTCAATGATATAGCCGCTCATGGAATACGCGGTGATTGTATTGAGTATGCCGCAGAAGCCACCGCCAGAGGAAACCGCCTTTTTCAGGCCGCCGATCTCGATATCAAAGTTTTTCATATTCAGACGGGCTGTGGTTGCGCCGCCAATATGAGATTCTTTTAATACTTCGATCAGCTTCGTTTCAAATCCATGAACCAGATCATAATCGTAATATCCAAAGATGTTATATTTCGGATTCTCCGGTTCTTCCTCAGTTTCCTTTTCAAATAGCTCGCTCTTGTATTGCGTTTCATCTTGCTTAACAACATCCAGTTCGCTGGAGAGCCGCAGGAACTGAAGTTTGCTTTCCAATTTCTGCTTGAATGATGAAAGACGCGGCTGCAAATCATCTGAAATCAGGGAATCAACCTGTGCCTTCCTGGTTTCAAGAGCTTTTATGGTTTCAACTACCGCTTGTTGCTGTCTGTCGATGCTTTGCTGCGCCTCGCCGAGTTCAGACAGATGTACCTTGATTTTGTTAAGCTCGGCAGCAGAAGCGCTGATATACTGCGGCGTCGGCTTCGTTTCTATTTCGCTATCGCAAAATGGACAATGCCTTTTTACGGATGCCGCTGGCATGCCAACTCCACCATCAACAATAAACCCCAGGCGTTTTATGTCGGATTGATACTGACGATGCAGAACGGAAAAATTGTGGACCACGGTGTTACACTCCGACAGTTTCCCATTCTGCTCATAAATCTCCGACATAAGCTGCTGACTCTCTTTTGAGGCCGCGTCGAGCTGCGTTTGTATCGCGGCGATTTCTTTCTGAATATTATCTATAACGGCACGAACGTCCGTGTCCCCGCCAGCGGAGAGCATCTCCTCAAGTTCCTCCCGTCTGCTGGTAAGCCTGTTGGCCTTGTCACGGATATATACCGTCAACGCTTTTCTCTTGGCCTTACTGATTTCGGGGTCTTCCGGTTTTTCAAGGTTATTTGCATCTCTCCCGGTCAGCAAATATAGCAGAACAGCCGGTGACGCGGTTTTCCCCATTCCGCCAGGAGCCATCAGCGCCGACGTTTCCCGCGCGACGTCGGCCTGCCGAATAAAGAACAGGTGGAGCATAGAGCGCCATGTCAGTTTTTGCGTAGCGCCCTTTTCAGAGGAGAGCACCTTGTGATCTCCATCAATACCAATTAACTGAAGGAAAACCGTATTAATGCTTTTCTTCGCGTTGTTGCCCAAGCTGTATAAGTCATGTTCAATTGAAGAATCCGAACCGCTGACAGAGATTTTGTTTTCGCCAATTTTTCGCTCCAGAATAACGGTTCCATTGGCTGTCCGAAGATAGAGCGTAATCTTCTCATACCCGTTGTTGTTATCAACGATCTTTGATGGATGATTTTCTTTGGGCGTGAAGCCAAAAGCGTAATCAATACAGTCCATCACAAGGCTCTTTCCTGTATTGGAAGGTCCGGTAACTAGATTAAATCCCGGATGAAAATCTATGACCGAACTTTCATGTCCACCGCCAGAAACCACCAGTTTTTCAATGTAGAATCTATTCATTCGCGCCCTCCCGCATAGACCGCAGCGTACGTTGATTGATATCTCTCAACATGGCGTCTACGTTTGTCGTATTGTAGTGCTGGCTTACCGTGCGCACGGCGAGCCGATACTCCCCGGCATAGGAACTCGTAAATGTATGTGAAATTTTCCTGCCAGCGTCATTGATCTTGTAGGTAAATCCCCGCTTACTTGATGAAAAAATGATATTTCCGGCTAAGACAAGCGTCTTTAGCGCCCCCGAAACAAGCGCCTTCCTTGCCGGGAATTCACTAAACCGATAGCTTCCGTATCCGTGCAGGTTTTCATCGAGCAGGCCAAAATCGGCGGCATAAACAGAGATGAAATCAATAGAACATATCTGCTGCTCATCCAATTCCGCGTTTGGTATCTCGTCCAGCATCAGCAAGATGCGTAGGGACATTTCAAACGGGGAGCCGATCAAAGTTATATCATCCATTCTTTCTCCTTACCCATCTGAGCTTCCCGTCATTGACCAGATGATGGCAAACGCCTTTTTTTATCTTTCCGCTGATCCAATACGGTGACGCGCTTAGAACATAATTTGTTACTGGCAGAGAAGCCGCCTGCTCCATAACGGCCAGCATACACTCGTATCCGTTATCCTGCTTACGTTTTGCGGTATCTTTCACGCCGTCAAGAGTCTCGCTTTTTAACACATCAAATTGATTTGACAGGCTGCCATCTCCCAGTTCTAATACCCCACGCTGAATGGTAACAGCGGCGTAAAAATCAATTCGTCTGTCATCTAGATCGGTCGAATAATTCGGATAGGTTGCAAAATCACTGGCGGAGAAGGAAGGCATTCCTTCGGCATCTCCATAGGCACGATATAATTCTTCGATATAGGTCTTTTCATCAGGAGTCGCTTTCTCTGGCTTCAGCACATCCGCTGGCCGAGGGAGCGATTTTATTTTTTCATTAATTTCCGCGAGAAGTGCGGTATCGTAAGCGGAATCCGAAGTGGCTGTGTCATCCTGCGACGGCTTTGCGGCCGTGATGACGCCCAGCATGACACTTTCCAACAGTTCCGCGCACGCGTCGGAAAGGAGTTGCTCTTGTGACTGTATCCCCTGAGAGGCCAACCAGTCGGATACCTTGTCGTATGAATCGGAGTCACTCATCCGATCATCGAGCCATCTTGAAAATTTATCTACATCACGATGGTCGTAGACATACTGAGCGTCCTTCGCAAGGATGGCGCGTATTCCTTTGACGTACCTGTACTTGGTATCTGGTTTTCTTTTGAGAAGTCTGCAAGCATCCATCGCGGCGTCCGCGACAAAATTTCCGACCAACTCCGTGAAGTAGTCAGATTCACTTTTCCCAAAAGAGCAGTACGGAAAAAGTCCCTGCGCGTAATCAGAAAAAGTCAAAGTATACACCTCCTGACCAGACCGAAAAACAAGATTTTCATGATTTGTCCGAAAGCGTCCGGGCGCGTCCGCCCAGTCCGATTTTCAAAAGGCTCGGTTTGCTAAAATTTGGTTGTAGCAAGTCGAGAAAGTCATTTCCAAAAACTATACATTTATTATATCGGCTTTCTTGGCGAAACACAAGATATTCTGTAGAAAAAGGGAGAGGCCAATGAAGTAAAAAAGTCAGACCACCCATCCAAAAGTACTACGAAAATCAAATCTCACAGCCTGAGATGCGCATTAGGGCGGCGGGATACATACAGAGCCAGTTCCACACGGATTACCGTGACGGGACCTCTGATGTACCCACCGTGCTTTGCTGCGCCCATTTTCAGG
>CALLZZ010000438.1 GCA_937858235.1 uncultured Clostridia bacterium | reverse complement strand
TGGTCGCGCCGTTCTGCTGGGTCGTCGTGGTGGTGCTGTTATTCGGCGTGCTCGGATTGCTTGGAGTCGAAGGGCTTCCGCCGCCGGTATAGGTGAAGATGGCGGTGATCGTCACGTCACGGGCCGGCATGGTGAAGGCGGTGGTTGCGTTGGTTGCGTCGGCAAACGTGCCGCCGCCGGACGAGGTCCATTTTTTGAATCTATAGTTGCTGCGGGCCGCGGCCTTCAGGGAAATCTCCGCGCCGGCGGCATAGTGGCCGCTGGTTCCCGTGGCGATGCTTCCGCCCGTGCCCGCGGCGATGTTCAGGGTGTATAAGGCGGGCTCCGTCGGTTTTGTGTAGACATAGGCGGCGGACTTTTCGGAAACGTCACTGTCGGTATAGTCCGTTCCATCGCCGATTGCCGTTACAGTGAAGGTATAGGAACCGCTTTCCGTGATCGCGTCGGTGAAATCGTAAAAAGAATCGTTAGCGGTGACAGGCGCGCCGCTGGCCGCATTGTCCTTGTAAAGTTGAACAGTGTAACCGGCAGCATCGTCGACCGCGGCCCAGGTTGCTTTACCCGGCGTTTCAGTATCCCACGCCAAGTTTGTTGGCGTGGCCAGCTTAGCGGGCTCCTCCGGTTCCGAAACGGTGATGTCGATGTTCCCGGAAACGTCGCCGCTCGTCGCGGTGATGATGGCCGTGCCAGCCGCGGCCGCCGTGATCACGCCGTTTTCGTCCACCCTGGCGACGGCCTCGTCGCTGCTCTCCCATGTAACCTCTGCGTCCGTCATGGGCTGGCCGTACTGGTCGTTCACCACAGCGCTCGCCGTCGCGGTTTCACCCGCCTTGAGGGATGCGGCGGGCACCGTAACCGTAACGGACGCGGCCACCGGCGTGGTGTCGATGGAGGTCTTGTCTGTCAGAATCAGGTCTCCGAATTCCTCCGCGTGCTTGCCTAAACCGATTCCGCCCATATAGCTGAGCCATCCCGCGCGTCCGGAAGCGTCCCCGTCGTTATCGTTGACCAGGAACGCAAAGCCGACGTCGGTGCCGATGTCGTCGTCGGTTCCCGCCTTCGGCTGCCGCCCAGCGAGAAGAATATCGGACCATTTCAATGCGATCTCATATGTGGTGGTTTTGGTCGCCTCGTCACGCTTGTTGACACAGCGGTCGGTCGCGGGATTTTCCGGAAGCATGCCCTTGTCTTCGAGAGCCAGCCCGCCGGAGCCGTCCTTGGAATTGACCGCAGCGATAAAGCGGGTTCCGCCGCCGGTATATCCGGCCGTTCTGCCCGGGTCGATGGAAAACTGCATGCTGTCGGACCCCCAGGAATTGAGGATGTTGCTCTCCTGAAAATGGACATCGTCCTTCACGACCACGCTGAGATAAAGATTTTCGTCGTCCCATTTGACACGGCCGATCGCGCTGCAGTCGTCTTCCCCTTTCCATGGACGTCCCGCGCCGTAATTGGTCGCGGCCTTTTCCCCAAGTACAATCGGGATCGCGCCCGCCCATTCCTCACTGCCGACAACGCCGTCGATCGTGATCGGCTGAGCGGCTTTCACCGCGGTTAGATTACTGACGGCCCTCTCAAACTCGCGCTCGTAACCGTCCTCACGCACCACGGTAAAATCATACGGGGTCAGTTCGTACCGTTTAAGAGCCGATCCGGGAAACCTGACGACGGCGCTGCCGCCCGCCGGGATTTCTCCGAACGGGTATTGGCCGGCGGCCGCCTCCGGGCCTGTTACTTCAATATATCCCGCGGGAACGGAGGCCGTTTCGTAGCCGTTCGTCAGCTTGACGGCCACCTCCCAGCCGGTGCCGGCGCTGTTGAGCACGGGGCAGACCTCGGCGTCAAACGGCGTCTGGGTCTGTGCCTGGACGGTGATCGTCTTGTATGATGTTTCCCCCGATACCGGTGTGATCTTGAGCTCTGAATGGTAGGTGACCGAGTCCTTGTTCACATGAAAGGTCAGCGTATCGGACGCCGAGCCCGCCTCGAACGCACCGTCGGATGTCAGGGCCCAACCGTCGGGCAGTTCCACGTCATAACGACCGGAAAGGGCCTGCGCACCGACGGAACGGTCGATCGTGACACTGAGGGTGTCGCCGGGCTGAACCTGACGCACGCGGGGATCCGTTGTGAAGCGCACGGCGTTCGGGTCGGCCGGCTGCTGATAGACGCGCACCCAGTCGACGTACATGTGGCTTTCCTCGCCGTACCGCTCAAAGCCGTAGCCCTCCGGGAACGAGTGGTCTGAAAGCGCGTTGTTGATCATGAAATAGTTGCCTTTTGTCCAGGAATACGTCAGGGTGGGATGCTGGTACACCAGCTGGTTGTCAAAATAGTAATAGGTCGTTTCTTCGGTGATGAGCACACCGTAAGTATGGAAGCCCATCGTGATATTGCCCTTCTGCCCGAACTGTTTCTCCGCCTTGACACTGGTGCCGAGATTGATGCCGGACTGCGGGTGGTCGTTCCCCCACGCATGGGCGGCGATGCTGTAGCTGTCCGGCCAAGCCATATACCCCTCGATGACGTCCAGCTCGTCGCAGGGCTCCTCCGACCCGAGGTCCGCCTGATTGGAAAGCGTCCAGAACGCAGGCCACAGGCCGGGGTGGGCGTCCGTATAGAACCGCGCCTCAAAATACTGGTTGACATAGCCGTCCGTTTTGATCCCGTCGCCGTTTTTGTCGACGGAAGCCAGAAAACCAGTGTAATATTTGCGGCTATATCCATCTACCAGATTCTCGTCGTGAGCCGTGGTGATCTGCAGGTAGTCGTCCTTCTGGGAGAACGGATTGTGCGTTCCCTCATAGTCGGCGAACTGCGCTCCGCCGTAGTCTTTGAAATCCGGTTTATGGGAGATGTAGGTGGTTTTGTTCCCGCTCTGGTCCAGTCCTTCTCTTGAAATAGTGGGCATGGTCGTGAAATCGTCCTCAAAAAGCACCTGCATCCCCATGTTTTCGATCTGGGATGGCATCGGCGCGTTATCGAGGCCCGCTCCCGCATCCTGCCCGCCTTTGTTGTAAAAGGCGAGGTAGTTGTCGATACTCTTCGTCACACCGTCGGATTTGGTCCCGACGACCCGCACGGTCACGGGGCCGTGCGGCAGCAGATCGGCATCGAAGGTGACAGTGCCTCTGCCCTGCGCGTCCAATGTGACGGGGGCGCCGAGGTTGCCGACATCGCCGGACTCGAGGAGGGAAAAGGCTTCCGCCGTCTCGTAGCCGCCGGGGAAGGTGAAATCCAGCGTCGTTTCCCCCTCGATCTCCGCCTCATAGTCCGGCGACAGCAGCGTGATGATGTCGTCCGGGGGCACCGTAGGCGCTTTAGCCGTAAAAGCGATGGGGGCGAACCGGTCTCCGCCGGAAGCGACGGGCGTCACGGTGATTTTGCCCGCTTTGTCCGAATAGTCTTCCGGTACTTTCAGAGTGATGGAATCCAGCGCGCTGCCGGCCGCGAAGGAGGCGCCGGATTCCACCGACCACCCGTCCCCCGGGAACACGATCTCATAGGCGCCGGAAAGCGCCTGCGCCTCTTCGTTGCGCGTGACGCCGAGGACCAGCTCCCCACCGGGGACAGCCTCGACGGTGCCGTCGTCGGCCGTAAACCTTGGGATATCGCCTGTGGCCGGCGTAAACAGATAGCTGAATTCGGAGAAGCGAACTGTCTTGCCGTCGAGGTTCTTGAAGCGCAGCGTATGCTCGGCCGCCTGCAGCCCTTCTTTTTCAAAGACGGTCGCGGTCTGGTCGGTTTCGCTGTAGGTATCCACGGTCGTCTGAAGCACGCCGTCCAGATAGATTTCGGCCTTGCCGCCGTAATCGCCCCGAATGGCTTCTACGGACACGGCCGTGCCCTCAAAGGTAAAATCGAGTGCGCTGTCGGTTCCATTGGCATACATCCAGCTCCAGCTGTCGCTCCACCAGGCGCCGCCCAGGCTAAAATCGAACCGGAAAGTAGGATCCTGCGGCCCGTTCGGGTCGTTGTAAGAGCTCCAGGCGCCCGCGCCCTGGTTTTCGGGGTCGCTCACGTTCCGGTAGGGACAAGTGTCCGAATTCACATGAATCCGTCTCGGCTCCGTGGCTTTCATGTAATCGTACTCAAAGGCGCTGAGGTTGACATGACTCCCGGATCCCGGCTTGATGCGGAACTCCAGATCGTGCACGGTGGAGGAAAGGCCCTCCACCGTGAAGAGCCTCGCCGTCTGGTCGGCGCCTTGGGTATCGACGGTCTCTTGGAATTCCCCGTCCAGATAAACGTCGAAGGAGGCACCCGTGTCGAACCGGAGGCCGTACACCGACACGCCCACGCCTTCAAAGGTGAAAGTGAGCTTCTGGTTGTCGCCGACTTGCAGGTACATGTAGCCCCAGCCGTCGCTCCACCAGTTGCAATCGTGGAAGTTGAAGTAACGGTCCGGCTGGCTTGCCGCGTCGAAATTCAGCCATGAACCGGCAGTTTCGCCCGTCTCTGCGTTGACATAGGGGTGCGTCTCGGCGTCGACGCGCCGAAGCTCGCCCGTAACGTTCAGCGGGGGTGCCTCCGGCTTGGGCGGGCCCTTGGCGACGACCGTCATCGTGAACAGACGCTGCGTGCCGATGACGGGAGTGATCTTGATTTTTCCCGCGAAATCATCATACCCCTCGGGCACCTGCAGCACGATCGTATCGACCGGATGGTTGGTGGTGAAGGTCTGACCGGAAACGATCTGCCAGCCCTCGCCCGGGAAGGCGATTTCGTATTCCCCCGCGGTCGTGAGCGCCGCGCTGTTGCGGAGGATATCGATGCCGATCTGCCCGCCGGGTACCGCATCCACATTGGTGACGGCCGCCGTGAATTTCGGGGTATGGACGTCTTCCTGATACCGGTATTCAAACGCGGCGATCCGGTTGTCGTCCCCTCCGGCGTCCCCCACCGTTTCGACGGTTAGGGTATGCTCCGCCATTTCAAGGCCGGACTGCTCGAAGGCGGCCACATCCGACTGTTCCATTGCGCTATAGGTATCGAACGTCGTTTTTTCTTCCCCGTCCAGATAGATCCGGATAGTCCCGCCGCCATCCCACATAACGGGATAAACCGCGACGGAAACGCCCGTAAACTTAAAGGAAATTTTCCCGTTGTTGGAGACTTTGTCGTGCATCCAGCTCCAGCCTTCGTTCCACCAGTTGCCGCTTTCCACGGTGAAGTAGTTTTTCTCGTGGGTGCTCGGGTCGTAATCCTTCCATGCGCCCGAGGTGCCTCCCGTGAGGCTCCGGTACGGGTAGGTGCTGCCGTCCACCCGGACCAGCGTCCCCTCCGAATCCGGCGCCTTCGCCTGGATGACGAGGGTGTCCAGGCGTTCTCCATCGCTTGTCACCGGTGTGATAGCGACCGTCCCGTCCGGGTCCTCGTAATCCTCCGGAACGAGGAACGTCAGCATATCCTCCGCGTTTCCCTCTTCAAACGCTAACTCGTCGGCGTCGACGATCTCGCCATTCAGCACGACCTTCCAGCCCTCGGGCAGGGAAAGCTCATAGCTGCCCGAGAGCGTCTGCGCCGCCTCGTTGCGGCTGACCGGAATGCGGACCATCTGGCCGGGCGCGGCGCTGACGGCGGACGAAGCCGTCTCAAAGCGGGGCGTGCCGGGCGCATCCTCATACACGCGCACCCAGTCCACATAGGTGTCACATTCGTTCCCATAGCGGGTAAAACCAAACGGAATGTCAAAATTCTTGAAAGGATCTTCCTCATCTTTCGTGTCGATGCCATAATGATCGGACAGAGCCGCGTTGATGATGAAATAGTTACCGCTTTCCCAGCTGTGCGGCAGGGTCTTGTGAGAGGCTACCTCGATGTTGTCGCAGTAATAATGGGTGGTCTGCTGGGTGATCAGCACGGCGAAAGTGTGGAAACCCATCGCCAGATTGATATGGCTGAACGCCTCCGTCTCCAGGTTCGGCTTGGCGCCGCCGCCCAGGCCGGTATCATAGTCCCACTGGTGCCACGCGATCTGGTAGCCCGAGGGCGTGCCCATATACCCTTCCAGAATATCCAGCTCGTCGCTCGGCCCGGGGG
>CALLZZ010000437.1 GCA_937858235.1 uncultured Clostridia bacterium | reverse complement strand
CACCGTCTGGTTTGTACGTTGGAATTAAAAAACGTAATCGGTACACCGAGCCGGACGGCGAATCCCGGCAGAGAGGATAGACGAATATGACAAACACAAACTTTGAAGGTAATGAGTTCACGCTGCAGGTAATCGCAAAGGGGGCGTTCGTAGATAATAGCGTTGGAGATGGTTCGTTCCTTGTGGAGGTCACCACGATTCGCCTGAATCCTGCCGCTATGAATGCGTGGATTCTTTCGGATATGATGGACGTGCGGGAGTGCTTTGAAGATGGCCCTGCGGGCGATGCCCAGTGGGAGGCTCACAAAGTCGAGTATGCCGAGCGACGTAGAGCTTGGACCGCTCAGGTGGTCGAAACCTTGGGCATTGATCCCAATGCGGGGAGCGTCAGCATCACGCAGGCACAGACAGAAGTCTTCACGGTGGTTTTCATTCGGGAAATCGCCTAAGGCCAAAAACCAAACCGCCCGCCCCGGAGGTTACGAGGGCAGAAAGGAAAACGAAATGGATAACGGGCTTGGCACAATAACCTCTAATGTTTGCGAATTTCTGAGCGGCGGGGCGTTCGCGGATCCGACAGTAGGCTCCGGAGCAACGTTGGTCATGTGGTCGGATACCCACGCTTATACGGTTTCCAGAGTGAGCGCCAGCGGAAAGAGCTTCTGGATGAAACGGGACAATGCAGAGCGCGTCGATCACAACGGCATGAGCGACAGCCAGGATTATAGGTACACCCCGCAGCCGGACGCGCCGGAGGAACACGTAAGAATGACGAAACGGGGATGGATGTGCCGTGGGCAACTCGTCCGCGTCGGCTATCGCCGCGAATATTACGACTATACATTTTGACCGCCCGCTTGATGTTGGCCGCGCCGGGCAACGCCCCCGGCAGGAAGGAAGATGAGCATGACCCTTGAAAAAAAGCATATTGAGCGCCTTTATAAACTGCTTCGGCAGATCGAGCACAAAGACCCGGATACGGCGGCGGCGCTGAGATGGGCAATATTTGAACTAGAACGTAAACCCGCCTGATGATGGCCCGGAGGGACCGGGCCGAAACGTCCGCGCAGCCAGC
>CALLZZ010000436.1 GCA_937858235.1 uncultured Clostridia bacterium | reverse complement strand
GCAGGATGGCGGTTACTAACTCGCTTATCAGCAAACTGCCAAAACAACCAAAACAACCAAAACAGAAAACAGGTACACCCATTGAGTCGCTGGATAAGCGGCTTTCTTTAATTTCGCACTAATTTTAAGGAGGAAATAACAATGAGTAAAATTCTTGAATTGCGTGAGAAACGCGCTAAAGCTTGGGACGCAGCAAAGGCATTCCTTGATTCAAAACGTGGCGGTGATGGACTGTTATCCGCTGAGGACACGACAACCTATGAAAAAATGGAAGCCGATGTGGTGGCTCTTGGTAAGGAAATTGAACGTTTAGAACGCCAAGCATCTATCGACTTGGAACTGTCGAAAGCAACCAGTAACCCAATTACCAACGAACCTACTAGAACTGGAGAGGAAAAGACCGGTCGTGCAAGTGCTGAATACAAAAAAGCTTTCTGGAATGCGATGCGTGACAATGTTAGCTATGAAGTAAGAAACGCTCTAAAGATTGGCACTGATTCTGAAGGCGGATTCCTTGTACCAGATGAGTTTGAACGTACTCTAGTAGAAGCTCTTGAGGAAGAAAATATTTTCCGTAGATTGGCTAATGTAATCACTACATCTTCTGGTGACCGTAAGATTCCTGTTGTTGCAAGCAAAGGTACAGCAAGCTGGATAGATGAAGAAGGAGCTATCCCAGAAAGTGATGACAGCTTCGGTCAAGTATCCATCGGGGCCTATAAACTAGCGACAATGATTAAAGTCTCTGAGGAGCTACTAAACGATTCCGTGTTTAATCTCGAAAGCTACATCACAAGAGAATTTGCCCGTCGCATTGGGAACAAGGAGGAGGAAGCCTTCTTTGTAGGTGATGGCACAGGTAAACCAACAGGGATTTTAAATGCCACAGGCGGCGGTCAAGTTGGGGTTACTGCGGCAAGTGCCACTGCCATTACTTTGGATGAGGTTTTAGATTTATTCTACAGCTTGAAAGCACCTTATCGTAATAAGGCAGTATTCGTAATGAATGATGCCACTATAAAAGCTATCCGTAAATTAAAAGACGGTAATGGCCAGTACCTATGGCAACCTTCCATCCAAGCGGGAACACCTGATACGATTCTTAACCGTCCGCTGTACACCTCATCCTATGTACCTACTATTGAAGCAGGTGCAAAGACTATGGTATTCGGTGATTTTAGTTATTACTGGGTGGCAGACCGTCAAGGACGCGTATTCAAACGATTAAATGAACTCTATGCTGTTACAGGTCAAGTAGGATTTATTGCGACTCAGCGAGTTGATGGAAAGCTTATCTTACCGGAGGCCGTTAAGGTACTCCAACAGAAAGCCTAACGGAGGTGCTTTATGAGTTATAACACGAAGAATTATACCGAACAAGGCGGAGAAAAAACTGTCATCGGAGGTGTTTTAGAAATTAAAGAAGGGGCCTCGGTTATGGGGCTTCCTGTTGCAGGAAACCAAGCAGACAGCACAGCCACCGATGTTGCTGGTTTAGTTACGGACTTTAATGCTCTGCTTGCCAAACTAAAAGCAGTGGGGCTTATGGAGACTGACTAAGGTGGAATGTAAAGGAGGTTGGTGGTATGGCAGTGGCAGATAATCTCTTGCCTAAAGTTAAAGCGAACTTAATTTTAGCACATGATCAGGATGATGCCCTCCTTATTGGATTTATCACTGCTGCAGTCTCCTATGCACAGAGCTATCAGCACGTTCCTGAAAACCATTATGAAACACATGCTATGCCTCCAACAACAGAACAAGCAGTGATCATGTTGTCGAGTCATTTCTATGAAAGTAGAGATGGCTCGACGGCAGGTTTCTTTGCTGATAGCGTACAGGCGGGACAACAAGTATGGAATACAGTGAACTTGCTTTTACGACTTGATCGAGAGTGGGGTGTTTAGTGTGAGCTTTGGGAAGATGAACACCTTTATCGATATCATTTGCACGATACCCACAAAGGATAAGGAAGGCTTCGCCACAAAAGATGACAACATACTCGCAAGTGTACTTGCTTACAAGGAAGATCGGCATGGCAGTGAGCGATGGACGAATATGGCATCATTTTCATCTGCAACTTCCCTATTCAGGTTTAGAAAAATCTTCGGACTTAAGGTGACCAATGAAATGGTTATCGTCTGCGATGATGGCAGATATCAAATTTTAAGTGTTGAGGATGTAAGAAACCGAGGGATGTATGTCGAGGTTTTAGCCGAAAAGCTAGAACCAACTGTGAGGTGATGGATATGGCAAAAGCGAATATAAAGATGCCAGAAGAATTCCTTTTAAAGGTATCCCGATTAGCTGACCAGACCGATGTGATTCTTCCTAAGGTTTTGGAAGTTGGCGGTGAAGTGGTGCTGGATAAAGTCAAGGGAAATCTAAGTAAGGTGGTAGGCAAGGGCACGAAATATCCATCCAAAAGCACTGGCGAGTTGCTATCTTCATTAGGACTCTCGAGTGCAAAGCAGGATAGAAATGGTAACTTCAATGTAAAAGTTGGCTTTGCTGAGCCGCGATCTGATGGTGAGAGCAATGCTAAACTTGCCAGCATCATTGAATATGGCAAACATGGTCAGCCTGCAAAACCCTTCCTAAAGCCTGCGAGGAATTCATCTAGGAAACCTTGCATCAACGCAATGGTCGCCAAGCTGGAGGAGGAGATCGAGAAGATATGAATATTTTAGAGGAATTGAATACCCTTGTTTCCACTATACCGCTCCCCGTGGAAACTGGGGTTTTTTCAGGTTTGGCACCAGATGAGTATGTCGTAATTCTCCCTCTTTCGGATATTTTTGAAGTTCATGCGGATAACCGTCCAGGCTTTGATGTGCAGGAAGCGAGGATATCACTGTTCTCAAAAAATAACTACCTAGAGCGGAAAAGACAGCTCACAACTGCTTTAATAAATGCAGATTTTACTTTGACCGAACGAAGATATATCGGTCACGAGGATGATACTGGATATCATCATTATGCCATCGATGTGGCAAAAAACTATAGATTGGAGGAATAACACATGGCAACGATCGGTCTTGATAGACTGTACTATTCAAAAATAACCGAGGACACTAACGGTGAGGAAACTTATGCCCAACCTTCTGTACTTGCAAAAGCCATCACTGCTGAACTCTCGGTAGAACTGGTGGAAGCAATTCTGTATGCTGACGACGGAGCGGCTGAGGTTGTGAAAGATTTTAACAGTGGTACTCTCACTCTCGGTGTAGACGACATTGGTCCGACAGTCGCAGCGGATTTAACTGGTGCTTCTACAGATGATAACGGAGTATTAATCTCAGCCAGTGAAAACGTGGGTACACCCGTTGCAGTTGGGTTTCGTGCGCAAAGGGCTAATGGAACATACCGCTATTTTTGGTTGTATCGCGTTAAGTTTGGACTACCAGCAACCAACTTGCAGACAAAGGCTGATTCCATTACCTTTTCTACACCCACCATTGAGGGAACCGTTATGCGTAGAAATAAGCTGGATGGATTGGGCAAGCACCCATGGAAAGCGGAAGTTACAGAAGGTGATCCTGGTGTTTCATCGACCACCATAACAGGTTGGTTCACAGAGGTCTATGAACCTGTATATACACCTGAACCATAGGAGGGGAAATCATGGATAATGATAGAAGTGCCTCAATCAACATAGGTGACAAAGAGTATGAACTGGTTTTAACTACACGTGCAACAAAGGCCATTGCGGGTCGTTACGGTGGTCTTGAAAACCTTGGAGAAAAGCTGATGAAATCAGAAAACTTCGAGATGGCACTGGACGAGATTGTTTGGCTAATTACATTGCTTGCAAACCAGTCCATTTTGATTCGTAATCTTAAGAATAAGAACGCACCAGAAGAATTGCTTACAGAGGAAGAAGTGGAGCTTCTTACTTCACCGCTTGACTTAGCGGCATATAAAACTGCAATTACCGAGGCAATGTTCAAAGGTACAAAGAGAAATGTGGAAAGTGAGGAGGAAACTCCAAAAAACGTGGAAGTCGGGTAACGGACGCTGAGGTCTTTACCCGGCTTCTTTATTATGGAACAGTCCAGATGGGCATGGAGGCAGAGGAATTCTGGCTTCTGCCAATTGGACTGTTTTTTGATTTATGGGCTTGCCATAAGCAGTGGCATGGCATTGAAAAGCCAAAGAAAACTCAGACCATTGACGATATTATCCCACTAGGCATATAGGAGGAGGTGAAGGGATGGCGGATAATTTTGGATTAAAAATAGGTGTCGAGGGTGAGCGAGAATTTAAGAAGGCACTCTCCGAAATCAATCAATCATTTAAGGTACTAGGTAGTGAAATGGCCCTTGTAACCAGTCAATTTGATAAAAACGATAAATCCATTCAATCGATCACGGCTCGAAATGCCGTTTTAAATAAAGAAATTGACGCACAGAAAGAAAAGATTTCTACCCTTAAGGCTGCCCTTGATAATGCCTCCTCCTCTTTCGGTGAAAATGACCGTCGTACCCAAAACTGGCAGATACAATTAAACAGGGCTCAGGCAGAACTGAACCTTATGGAACGTGAACTTGAGGAGTCTACAATTGAAGCGGATAATCTCGGTGAAGAGTTAGAGAATTCCGGTAAAAGTGCAGAGGATGCTGGTGGCAGGTTTGAAAAGCTTGGCGGTGTACTCAAGGGAATTGGTGTGGCGATGGGTGCGGTTGCCGTTGCCGCTGGAGCCGCGGCTATTAAGTTAGGTAAAGAGGTAGTTACTCAGTTTGGAGAATTAGAACAAAACCTAGGTGGATCGGAGGCGGTTTTTGGAGCATATGCTGCATCGATTCAGAAAACTGGTGAGGAAGCCTATAAAAATCTAGGTGTTTCCCAAAGTGAGTACCTTGCAACTGCTAACAAAATGGGCGCGTTATTCCAAGGTTCTGGTATACAGCAACAGAGAAGTCTTGAGCTAACTGAAAAGGCCATGCA
>CALLZZ010000435.1 GCA_937858235.1 uncultured Clostridia bacterium | reverse complement strand
GAACGGGAGAGGACATAACCATTTCTGCGTTTTCCTTCACGAAGGGCTCCTCCCACAAATCCTCCTACATCTTTTATTGAGTCCTGTTGAGCGCGACTCATTTTCCGAAATTCAGATACCATTTCTGTTGTTCGTATGGTAGATTTAACTCGTGAGATAAAGTCCTCCCATGTGATATCATTGTTCTTCCACTTTTTATCCATTCGGCTGTTACCAACCGCTATCTTCATAGCTTCTGCACCTCCTCGCAGTTTTCAGAAAAATACCGGATAGGTATACGATGCTTCGATGCTTTATTTATCTCTGCTTGCATCCCTTTTGAGATATAGCGACCAAATACCCACAGCTCATCACACTTTCTAAGCCATACCATGCCAAAGTATAGTCCTAGTTTTCTTTGTTCAGGATCGCCATCATCTAGCACTTGAGGGTATAGCAGATGAGGAGCAAAAGGTATGGTTCCTTGCTCCACTGCAAACTTCAGGTATTCTCTAGCTTTTTTCTATGTCTCCAGCAAAAGGAGAACAAATAAAAACGCAAGGTTTATAGTTTTTTGCCTTTTCTTCACGCATGATATTTTCCAAGGCTTCTGCTGCAGTTGGATCTGGATAGCCTTCAGCGTTATATCTATCCATAAGTTACATCTCCTCGAATTCGGACTCTTGTTCAATCAATGGTAAAATGCCATGATCCTTAAGAAGCTCATAAATGAACAAGCGTCCTTTCTGAGTCCAGTAAGTATGAACCTTTGAATGCATCGTCCCATCATTTCCAAGATAAGTATGGGTTTTTGTCGTCGTATATCCATGTTGAGCATACTTTTGATATAGAAGCCAGATTTTTCCTTGACGGAATTGAACACCTAAATTATGCAGATACTCATTAAACCAGCGCCCTGATTTTCCATAGTCCTTGGCTATTGTTGTAATAGACACCGCATCCTTACAGTTGAGTACCACATCGTAATAACTTGCTTTAGGTTTCATTTCTGCAATTTGCTGTTCTTGAATGCTAATGGTAGTAGTTAACTCAACATTTTTAGCTCTTTCCGCTTTAAGCTCCTGTAGTGCCTGAATCAAAAAGTCTGGATTAGCAAGTAACTCATCTGTAGCATAAAGTCCATGCCTTCTGATTGAAGGAAGCACCTCATGGGTTACCCAGCGCTTGAACTTTTTAGCTTCTGGCTTACGTGAAACCAATATCACGCTATAAAGACCACTTTCATTGATAATAGATACTTCCTGTTTTCCTCCAGGGGTGTCGATAATATCGACTCCCTTTTCATCACTGTCCAAACGAGCCATAACATCACGACTGTTTCCAATCTCTAATACTGAACATACATCTTTTAGAACCCACCAAGGATTTCCATCCTTCATTACTGTTCTTACTGTGTTGCCTTCATAGTTGAATATAGTTAATTTGTTCATATTGAACCTCCTGCTTATAGTAGTAGAGCAATAAAACATGCCCTCAGCTATAAGCAAAAAATGAGGAGGTTTCGAACCCCCTCAAATTAATCTTTTTTATAGAAATTGCATTCGTATCCATCTGCACGAAGTAAAAGTCCTTGAGCCCAAGTTGGTGTCTGATTCATTAGAGTACATATATCAGTAACGGTTACTTCTAAAGGGACTTCTAAAACTACCTCATCATGGACATGCATTACAATATCAAAACCTTTTTCATTAAGCTTCCTCATGGCACAGCAAAGAATATCTCTTGAAATAGCTTGCACAATATTCTCGACAAACTTGGGACCATAACTTTCAATGCGCTCCCATTTCTTTGTGGCACCAACTCCTTCATAAGTCACTGCTTCACTGCCAAAGCTGTTAATACCCATTCTTGGTTTAACATAAGTAAGTTGTCTGCCAGAAGGAAGCCATATTAATAGCATCCCGCTACGATACTCAAAACGGATACGATGAGTTTCAGTTCTGCACCTTTCTGTTACAGCTTCTTTGACAGCACGATCAACATCCCACCAAAGTCGTACAATATTAGGATTTGCATTTCGCCATGCGTAGACCAAAGGTTTTAATTCTTCTTCGGTAAGACCCATATCAAGTGCACCCATTGCTTTTAATGCACCTACAGAACCACCATAACCTAAGGCCAGCTCCGCAATTTTTCCTTTTTGTCTTAGAGGACTGCCTTTTGTGACTTCTTCTAAGGGGACTTTAAACATCTGGGAAGCAGATGCTTCATAAATCTTTCCATGAGTAGCAAACACTTCGTTTCTCCATGTCTCGCCTGCAAGCCAAGCAATAACTCTAGCCTCTATTGCACTAAAGTCAGCAACGATAAACTTATATCCTTTCTTTGGCACAAAAGCGGTTCGAATTAATTCAGACAAAACTCCCGGAATAGAGTCATACAATATTTCCAAGGCATCAAAATGGCCACCTCTAACCAATCGACGTGCCTGTTCCAGATCCGACAAATGGTTCTGAGGGAGATTTTGAACTTGTATAAGCCTTCCTGCAAATCTACCGGTTCGATTAGCACCGTAGAATTGTAGTAGTCCCCGAGCTCTTCCGTCAGTGCATACGGCATTTTCCATTGCGGTGTATTTCTTTACACTGGATTTGGCTAGTAACTGTCTCAGTTCCAGTACTTCACTCAGATGTTCTGGAGCTTCCTTTAATAGTGCCTTAACTGATGCCTTATCAAGACTGTCTGTTTCCAGACCCTTTTCCGATAGCCAGGACTTCATTTGAACAACTGAATTAGGATTATCAAGATCAGTTAGTTCTTTTAGTCTGCTTGTTAGCTCTTCTCTTACTTTTTCATCACATTGAATCGCTTTTTTTACCAATTCCAAATCTAACTGAATACCCCGATCATTGATTTGCTGATCTAGAATATAGTTATTCCATTCCTCTTCAGGCATAGGAAATTTTTGAAGCTTTTCCTGTATAGAAAGTTCAACTTCAACGTCTCGAAGATTATATGCTTTGAAGCTATTCCACTTCTCTGGAGCATGTTCAGGTAGATTTCGTGTACGACCACCATTAGTTACTGTTGGTTTGCATGGAACTGAAAAATATCGAATGAGCTCTTTACCTTTTGTTAGCTTTTTCTTGTCTGCTCCTGTTACGATTGCTGCTCCTTCCAAAGATAAAGGAAGCCCAAGGTACGCAGACCAAACCATTGTGCAACGCCAAGAATCAGGTGCAAGGTGTATACCAAAGTACTTCGATAAGCAAATCCGCTCAAACTGCGCATTAAACGCCCATTTGGTAACATTATTATCTAGAATCGCTTGCTGTATTTCTTTAGGTATTTTTTCGCCACAAGCGAAATCTACTACTTGAACCGGCTCAGCATCCACACTGTAACCGAAAAGTAAAATCTCAAAATCCGGTGCTTCAGCGTAACGATAGACCCCGCTTTTGGCGAGGTCCACGCTACTATAGGTCTCTAAATCAATGCTAAGAGTTCTCATGATAGAAAGTCATCATTCACATCGGTGGCAAAGTCCTCTGCGGCACTTGTTCTGCCACCTAAAGGTTCTCCATCTCGGATCTTCTGAATATTGCCAAGGCCACATGCTATACCTTTGTTTCCATTGGAGTTAAAGGCGTAGAAGTTGATACTCACTCTTGCATAGACACCGGAGTACACTTCTGAACGATCAAGGATTGGATTGACGTTTCTGTCTACAATTTGTGGAGCAGTATTGCTGTTTGCATTTATAAAATAGCTGTTGGCATAAGCCTCATCATCCGGACGATCAATGTCGCCATCACGCAGAGGGAGCTTGAGAACTGCTTTATTGGGAAGCTTGCCACCAAATTTACCTTTGCCTTCCTCAATAGCAGCATTAACTGCTTCGTTGATAGCACTTAAGGTTTTAGTATCGCTCTTAGGGATAATCAGGCTCACACTGTATTTTTCAGCACCGCCATTGATTGATTTAGGTTCCCACACATTAGCATAAGAAAGTCTGACAACTCCTGTAACTACTTTTGTTGGATTTGTTCTTTTTGCTGTTTTTGACATAATTTTTATACCTCCATAAAATCATTTTTTGCTGATGATGTGTTCATTTCAGGACGCTTATCTGAAACTGGAACTAGAGTCGGTTTGCCTGGCGGCTTCATAACTAGCTCACCAAGGATTTCATTAAATTTTTTCTTCCCAAGCAATTTTTCCATTTCGGTAATAGTGATGAGACTTTGCTTGTATATATCTCGGTATCCTGCATTCTTTACTGCTTCTGCGACTGTTTCTTCATCTTTATATTTACGGTTGGAGCGACCTTCGACTACTTTAAACCCTGGCCACTTCTTTCCATGATTAACTGCTGCATCCGTCGCATAGGCTATAATCTCATTTGCCCAGTTAGTGAGATCACCGATATAAGATAAAATGTCAGCAATCTCTTCATCAGATAAAAGTGGTGGTAGAGCAAACTCAAACGTAGCCAGTTTCATTTTTGCTTCTGCTCTTGCTCTACATTTCACTGCTGCTCGACAAAATTGACACCATTCTCCAGGGCAGTAGTTTCCGTCACCAGCGAAGGCCAGTTCAGCTTTAGGCTTCAAAACTTCTTCAGCCCACTGATACAAGCTTTCTTTTGAGACTGTGGATGTACTGACATTTTCTCGACGGGGTTGATAAATTGTCATTGAAACCATCTCGATGTCATAAATACCATCAAAGAGATCCAGTGCACCAAGGGCATATAGTTTCATTTGAGGATTGTCCTCTGCGCTGACTAAGACACCCTGACCATACTTAA
>CALLZZ010000434.1 GCA_937858235.1 uncultured Clostridia bacterium | reverse complement strand
GTGTGCCATACTGTGCCAAACCGTGCCAACTTTCAATCCGGGACGATAAAATTCTGCAAAGCCGCTCCGTGTATGCGGTGCACCGTGCGAAGCGACACGTTGATAAATCCAGCAATTTCTTCCCAGCTGCAATTATCAATGTATCGGTAACGTAGAACAAGCTGTTCATCACGATCTTCCAGAAGGTTGATCCGGGTGCTTATCTCATCACGCAGTGCAATCAGCTGACCGACTTTTTGCTCCACATTGGCCTTTATCTCATCGATTTTTGCAAGGCACTTTACAAAGTGGGCATCTGTAGGTCTGTTGGGGTTACGAGGCATCCCATCATAATTTATTCCCGATATGCTGGATGCCATATCCCGCCAATAATCGATCTCACGCAGGCGGTAGTTGATAAGTGCGTCCAGGTGCCGCGCCTGGTTCAGATATTCTTTTGCGGTCATTTTGACTTCACCTCCTCGCGCAGTTTGTTGATCAGATATTCATCGGAGATATCGGTGAGTGCGGAATACCATGCTGAATGGAAGAACTGTTCGCATTCCATTGCATCCGACATGGCGGACTTGCTGGAAGGGTTCATTTTTATCCGCTTTAATGCCAAACGATAATCTTTCACGGCTTGCAGAACGATGGCATTTGCGAGCCGTTCATATCCCGTCATCGCTTCACCTCGAGACGCGCCTTTACGGCATTGATCAGAGAGGCCTGCGTCCGCTCTTTTTTCTGAAGAGCCGCCATAACATCTTCGTCTATGGTGTCTTTGGTGATGATGTGGTGGATCACAACTGTATCGTTCTGCCCTTGCCGATAAAGCCTTGCATTTGTCTGCTGATAAAGCTCTAAGCTCCATGTGAGTCCGAACCAGATCAGGGTGGAGCCGCCCGCCTGTAGGTTTAAGCCATGTCCGGCAGCGGCAGGGTGGATGATTGCCACAGGAATTTTTCCCGCATTCCAGTCTTCAATGTCCTTAGAAGTTCTGATCTCTCTGACATCGAATCTCCCCTTGATACGGTCAAGATCGTGTCGGTACCAGTAGGCGATAAGAACAGGTTTGCCATTAGCTCCCTCTATCAGGTCTTCCAGCGCATTCAGCTTTTCATCGTGGATAATGAACGGCTCTCCCATTCCGTCATAGACCGCACCGTTTGCCATCTGCAGGAGTTTGCCGGAGAGGGCGGCGGCATTTGCGGCATCGATCTCCACGTTTTTCAGGCTGATGACCATTTCCTGTTTCAGACGGTCATATAATTCTCTCTGAGGTGGCCCCATGCGCACCGGAACCGTGTTGATCACGCATTTCGGCATTTTTAGGTAATCTGTTGACTTCATGGAAATCGTGATATCGCTGATATTTTTGTATATCGCCTCTTCGGCTCCGGGCAGAGTCTTGTAGGAGTAGATGATGTCACCGTTTCGCTTGTCAGGTACGAAATAGGTTCTTCGATACTGCCCGATATATCTTCCAAGCCGCTGTCCCATGTCAAGCAGCCGAAACTCTGCCCACAGATCCATCAGGCCATTGGATGAGGGAGTGCCGGTCAATCCGACTATACGTTTCACACGGGGGCGCATCTTCACCAGGCACTTGAACCGCTTTGCCTGGTTGGACTTGAATGAGGACAGCTCATCGATCACCACCATGTCATAATCAAAAGGAATGTCGGACTTCATGATCAGCCACTGCACGTTTTCCCGGTTGACGTAATAAATATCGGCGTCCTGCCGGAATGCGGCCAGCCGCTCAGCCTCACTGCCTATTGCCACGCTGATTTTCAGGTGGTTAAGATGATCCCATTTTTTGATTTCTTCTCGCCATACATTTCCTACTCGCAGAGGACCGATCACAAGCACTCTGCTTACTTCAAAGCTGTTATACATAAGCTCGTCTATGGCTGTCAGCGTGATGACTGTTTTCCCTAATCCGCAATCCAGAAAAATAGCGGATACGGGATGTGAGATTATGAAGTTAGTTGCAAAAGCCTGATATTCATGTGGTGAGTATTTCATCCAATACACCTCCAATCTGCTCCTGATGATCGATAATAAAAACTTTGAACCCGAGATCCTCAAGGAGCTTTTTGCGGCTCATCTGCAGGGGTCTTGGTTTCTTTCCAGTCGTTTTGATCTCGGCAAAGGCTGCCTTGCCTCCGGGAAAGAGCAGCAATCTGTCCGGCACACCGGCAAAACCGGGACTTGTAAATTTCAGGGCAAGACCGCCGCTTTGCCTTGCCAGTCTTGCGAGCTTTCGCTCGATTAGCTTTTCATCCATGTATTTCTCCTTGTACGGCGTCCGTTCCAATGTCCCGAAAAAACGCTATATATTTATAAATGGGTGTATATACGGTATATATAGCTGTTTCTCTATCTTTTTCCCTTTTATATAGAATGATTGGAACATTGGAACAGTCATGCCGCTTTTGCTGTATTTATAGGGGTTATGGGCTGTTTCGGTTTTCGTGTTCCAGCATTAAAACCCGTGGAACAAAATGATGAGTGGAACGTTCCAAAAATCGGAACAATTAACTGGAACGCTCTCCCGGAACATAGATCCACTGTGGTCCGTAGAGAGGGATACGCAGTTTTTTCTCCTGTCTGGTCCAGCCAAGCTTCACAAGAATCGCCTTGATTTTATTGCTTTCCGAGATGGAAAGGTTCGCCCGATCTTTTTCAAAGCATTCACACCATATCTCCATGTTGGAAACACACTTGCGGTGCACCGTGCCCTCATGGGTATCACGCCCGAACTCAGATTCACCGTTTAGAAAATTCCTGCACTCATACAGCGTCATATCTGCCCATTTCTCAGGCAGCAGCTTTTCCAGATACTCCCGTACCAAGCCTTCACGCTCATCGGACTCCATTGCCTCACGCTGTTCTTCCTTGACATAGATGTCGAGATTTGCATCAAGGTATAGCTTCTCGCCGGCATTCACATATTTGAGGACTTCCGCCCAGATCTGGCTGATTTCATGCTCGTCAAGATCCCATGAGTGCCTGCTTTTGCTGCCGGGTGTTTTGATCGGCCAGAACCGCCTGTTCCCAGTGGTATCACGCAGGTATCCCGTTTCGGCGTTTGTCGTGCCGAAGAAAATGCACTGCCTCAAATGAGGAGTAGCACGTTTTCCGAAAGAGGTGCGGTAGATGTCGCTCTGCCTGGACAGGAAGGAACGGAGCGTCTCGACCTCCGTCTTGCGAAGTCCCGCAAGCTCGCTGATCTCCAGAATCCAATATCCCTGCAGCTTTTCCGCCGCGGTCTTGTCCTTGGTGTCGTTCAGGCTTAATGAGTCGGAGAACCATTCCCCGGCAAGCCGTGCGATAAGAGTGGATTTGCCGATCCCCTGCGGACCGTTCAGCACAAGCATGGAGTCAAACTTACAGCCCGGTTTCTGCACACGGCAGACGGCGGCACAAAGCGTTTTTCTTGTGACCGCACGGGTATAGGCATTGTCATCGGCACCGAGATAGTCGATCAGCAGGGTGTCCAACCTCGGAATGCCGTCCCATGGAGGAAGTGCGTCGAGGTATTCCCTGATTGGATGGTAGGAGCGGTCATCCGCCACCTTGGTCACGGCAATCTGGAAATTCCTCTGCGAGAACGTGCCATAATGGGTGTCGATGTAACTGACAAGCTGCGCGTCATCGGCGTCACGCCAGTATTTTGACGGATGCTGCCACGGCACTTTGCCTTTTATCTCCATGCCGTCAAGCTGCTGGTTAAAGACGATCGCCTTTAACATCTCATCGTTCTGCAAAATAAGCGTCAGATTCCGCAGCGTGTTCTGCAGGTTTCCCGCCTTGTCGTAGGTGAGGCTTTTCTGCCAGTCGCTTGATATGGCAAAGTCGTCCGCCGCCTGCGCCATGCGCTCCTTTGCGAGAAGCGCCTTGACATTCCCATCCTGCAAAGCCATGTCCGACATCGCCTTGTATGACGGCAGCTTTGTGATCGGCGTATCATCCGGGAACTTGTCATCAAGAAACGCAAACTTATGCAACCGCACCAGGTCAAAGGCGTTCAGCAGCTTTCCGCAGACGGGATCGGTGGCGTGATGGCTGTACGCGAAACGGTCTCCGTAGATCACCACGCCCGCCGCCGAGTCCGCCGGGATATAGTCGTAGCGGTTCTCCATAGAGGACGGAGCGTAAATGTCTGAAAGAAATGTGTCGATGGCGTCCGTCATGCTGTAAGCCCTACAGAAAGTGCCGACAATCCCAGGCTTGGTAAGCGGATCAGCCATTTCCTTTTCACCGTGATGTTCCACAGCAGACTGCCTGGAAGATACCGGCCATGTCGATTCGTCTTGCCAGTCGTTATAGCGGGAAAGCAGTACATCGGGGTCAAGCTCGCATCCGTTCTTTTCCCGATAGAAAAACTCGCCGTTCATGGACGTGGACGGCCAATACATCAGCCTGTGCGCCTCATAGGTGGAATCGTCAAACAGATCTATGCCGATGTCCTTTGCCGCCATCCTTGCCACGGCAGGATATTCCGCTTCACTTACATCACGGGAGAGTGGAATAACGATTCTAAACCTTGGCTTTTCAGGTGTATGCTTATGGGTGCTGTATGCGCAGCAGCAATAAGGCTGTTTGGCAATGACCTCATCCCACACATCCGGCGTGCCGTAGTCCATATCAAGGGCAAGCGCCGAGCGGCAGAGGACTGTGTTTTTCTTGCGTCTGCCGCCTTTTAAGTGACCTGCGACAAAGCCGCCCTTGTCTTTGACACCCGCCTGCTGTGCCTTTGTCATCTTGCGGTATTCCTCGGTGGTTTCCGTTGTACGAATGGTGGAGGATACCCGTCTCTTGAAATCCTCCCATGAGATTTCGCTGTTTTTCCACTTCGTTTCAAAGCGGGAATTGCCATAGGATATTTTCATAGTGCCGCCTCCTGTCCTTCCTCCAGAACCTTTGTGATAAACCTGAGTGCTTCAATGATCGTGGCAAGCTCTGCGTCTCCGCCGAGGGCGATCTCTATGCCTGTCGTGTCGCCGTAGCGGTTTTCGATAACCTTTGCATGGATATCCGTGCTGCCTTCATCGCTGATCCGGATATATGTGCGGCAGCCGTGACCTGTATCGCCACCTTGGTATCCATTCGTGCCTGCCTCAACAGGCAGAATGTTGGCGTCAATGATCTCACGCTCCCAGGTCTCTACTTCCACGCCCTTGATTTTTCTTATTTTGCTTTTCACTTCGTACATTGCATTACCTCCTCGAAAAAAGACTCGCAGGGCATAGTGACCCTGTGAGTCTTCCGTCAAAAGAAAAGTATGGATTCCGTACCCCCTCAATCAAAAAACCTGATGAATTTCCTAAGTTCAGGATTCTCAGCGAGGGCCTTGCGGATCTTGTTCAGTGTTTTTCTGACCGCCCCTTCAGTAACGCCTCTTTCACGAGCAAGGCTTATGATGGTCTCGCCATTCTTCAAAACACGCTCATAGATCTCCTGCCACGATTCCGGCCACGTCGCCGCGATTTCATCCATCTTTTCGATGACACCAGGTTCGTAAGGAGTGGCGACCTCGGCAAGGATCATCGACTTGTCGCCGATGGAGTCCTTATCATCTTCATTGCTGCCGGAAGTAAGCTCCTCGATAGACGCCACCCAGTTTTTCGGAAATCTCTCGTTCACCATGTCATCCACATAGGCGGGATCTGGTGCGTATCCGTACCGGTCAGTGAAGTCCTGAATGAAGTCAGCGCAGTACTGCTCGATCTTTTTTTTCTGCCAGTCCTCCCGCGGCGACTTGCGTACCTTCAAATTTTCGTAAATATCGTGATCGTCCATCGCGTGCAGTTTCTTGATGTCTTCTTCTGTGATGCCGTCCTCACCCGGAACGAGGGTAATATCCTCGGTGATGTCGTGTGTTATTCCATTGATGGTTTCTGTCAGATGATAGCGGTACGTGTATGAGCCTCTGTTCTTTCGATCCGTTTTCTTGAGTTGATCGGCTCTGTTCTCCGTGCGTGCATGAAATCTTATTTGCTTCATTACGATTCCTCCTATTCGTTCCCGAACCGAAGGAGCCGCAAAGCGCAAAAAGGCATGGCTGACCTGACGGAACGGGATTAACTCGTTTCGCTTGGCCAGCCATGTCCGTAAGCTGGTGTTACTATTTACTTTTGACCGTTAAAGCGGCTCGGACCACCTGTGTACTTGAGGTGAACCGCCGTGGCGGCGGGTAGTTTTACGACTTGCCCAGGTCAAGTGTTATTGCTTACCTAAGATCCGCTTCAATGGCGTAGAACTCATTGAATACATCCGGCAGATAAGCCGGGTTCAGATCGTTTATGTCGTGTGCGCCGTATTTTTGAAAGACAAAATCGACGACTTCGCTGCCAAGTTCTGATTCGATAATTGAAGCGGCATTATTGATGCCGATTTTGTAGTCTGTGTTATTGACTGACATGGTGCGCCTCCCTTCTCAGCTGTCCTATCCAGAAGGAGAGCGTGGTTTTGATTAGTGCCGGGCTTACTGGATTGCCTGTGATCGGCAGGCGTTTTGCTCGGCTGTGATTCAATCACTAAGTCAAGTATACTGAGAATCGCCGAGCACCTCGAATCTTGCCAAGTTAGAGAAAAAGCCCTGTTTTCCGGGCTTTTTTGAAAGTCCAATCTTGAAAACAGGGCTATATTGCGGTTCTTTCTAACTTGCCAAGTTAGAGAAATTTTGAAAAATCTCTGAACCGTACAATTATCAGTGAAAATGTTTATCAAAATGTACTTGTAATTGTAATTACTTTTTGCTATAACAGTAATATGGTTTGCTTTATTCAAAAGCAGGCCGCTGTTGACGGCAATGGATTATGTTAGTTCGATGCCAGGAGGAAATACGATGGCGGAAACAAAGAAGAGCATTACTCCGATGGAACACTACAATATGTCTGATTTTTTACGTGGGAAATCATCGAAGATAATAACGGCTATTTCAGAAGACGACACTGCGGGTTTTGTACTTAAGAACGGAAAACCATTAGCGGTAATAATTTCAAATGACCGATATGAGCGGCTGCTGAAGGCTGGAATTGACATCAACGAATATTGATAACGGGGGATTAAAACAGTGCCAGAGCATAAAATTACACAGGTGATGATGGACGATAAGACGATTGATGCGTCTAAGGAAATCGCTATGGTTTTTTCTATCGCGAACACACTGCGCGGCCCATACAAGCCTGATCAATATAAAGAAGTCATCATCCCTATGACGATACTGCGCAGACTGGAGTGTGCACTTGCACCGACAAAGAAAGCGGTTGTCGCTACATATAAGAAAAACCCGAAAGCCCCAGAGCAGCTACTCTGCAGGAAGTCGGGGTATCAGTTTTATAACACATGTGAATTTGACTTGACGAATCTCCTCACTGAGGCTCCGTCAATTGTTGAAAACCTGACTTTCTATATTGACTCGTTTTCTTCAAATGTGCAGACGATTTTTGAAGAGCTGAAATTTAAGCAGGTTATTAAGGATCTTGATAAATACAATCGTTTGCTCGGCGTGGTAAAGAAATTCTCAGAACTTGACTTGAATCCGGATACAGTGGACAACGTCAAGATGGGATATATGTTCGAAGAAATTATTCGCCGCTTTTCTGAAAATGCGCAAGCTGGTGATCACTACACACCACGTGAGGTCATTCGGCTCTTGACCAGCATTCTGCTTGCGGAAGGCTGTAGCGATGTTTTCTCAGAAGGCCGCGAGGTCACCGTATTGGACATGGCGTGCGGCACAGGCGGGATGTTATCTACTTGCAACGATTTTATTTTGCGGATGAATCCGGATGCTAATGTCCGGCTTTTTGGTCAGGAAAACAGTCCTGACTCTCATGCTATCTGTCTCGCGGATATGCTGATCAAGGGACAGGAAGCAACTAACATCAGGTTTGCCGACACCATGAAGGAGGACTGTTTCGAAGATACAGCTATGCGGTTTGTAATCGCGAATCCTCCATTTGGTCAGGCATGGAGCGGGAATGACGCGGGAGACGGCGTGGAAGACGCTGTCCGCAAGGAACATAAGAAAGGCAAGAACGGCAGATTCCCGGCAGGACTTCCTGCTGGTGGCGACATGCAGCTTCTTTTCATGCAGCACGCCATTTATAAAATGCAGAAGAAAGTTGGACGCGCGGCTATTATTTCGAATGGCTCTCCACTCTTTTCAGGAAACACAACGAGCGGTGAAAGCCAGATCAGACGTTATATGCTTGAGAATGATCTGGTCGAGGCAATTATTGGTCTCCCGTCACAGCTTTTTTACAACACGGACATTGCGATTTACGCATTCATTCTCTCCAAGGGCAAGCGGAAGGAACAAAAAGGCAAAGTGCAGTTTATCGACGCTACAGATATGTGGACGCCGTTAAAGCGCAGTCTCGGCAAAAAGAGACGCGAGATTTCCAAAGAGCAGATAAAGCTCATTACAGAAGTTTACGCGGATTTTGCGCCATGCAAAAAGACGCTGTGGAATGAGAAGAGAAAACATGATTGTAAAATCGAGAGCCGCATTTTTGACCGCGAGGAATTCCTCTACAAGGAATGGTCGGTCTATCAGCCGCTGCAGCGCAGAGGCTCCATTGATGAGGACTCAATTGAAGCGCTCCGCACAAGCGCCTATTTCACGGCAAATACAAATGTGTTCAACGAAGCCAAACTCGAGGAACTCGAAGAGACGAATCCCAGAAGCTCCAAGGACGAAAAGGCGTATCAGAAGCAGCTCAAAGGTAAAGTTTTTACAGAAGCGGTTATTGCTGCATTGAAGGAAAACGAGTCGGATAAGGTTTACATGGACTTTTCCAAGTTCAGCGCTGCGCTCAAGAAGATTCTGAATAATATTGATGGCATGACAGCTTCACGGCTGGACAGCATCGCTATGGAGTTATCTGTAATGGATAAGTCTGCCGTTGTGCAAAAAGACCGCAAGGGTAATGTGATCATCGATCCGACCACGAAGGATTCAGAGATTATCAGGCTGAATCAGGACGCAGACGAGTATATGAAGGCGGAGGTCCTTCCGCATATTCCGGACGCCATCTACTTCTATGACTTCGATGAGAACAAAAAGCCGAGCACGAC
>CALLZZ010000433.1 GCA_937858235.1 uncultured Clostridia bacterium | reverse complement strand
GTCCACCGTCTCCACATAGGGCAGTTTCCCTAAGCTCACCGAACCGGAAACCAAAGTCACTTCTGCCCCGCGGCGCTCCGCCATCTGCGCAATGGCGTACCCCATCTTACCACTGGAGCGGTTGGTCAGATATCGCACCGGATCTAAGCTTTCCCGGGTGGGGCCGGCGGTCACCAGAATCCGTTTTCCTGCCAAATCTTTCTCATGAGCCAGGTAGTGCAGAATGGTTTGGAGCAGCTCCGCCGGTTCCGGCAGCTTCCCTTTTCCCGTAACGCCACAGGCTAAGTAGCCACTGGCCGGTTCCACCACTTCCCAGCCGTACCGGCGCAGGATGTTCAGATTATCTTGGGTCACCGGGTTGTCGTACATCTTGGTGTTCATGGCAGGCACTACGATTTTCGGGCAGGTACAGGCCAGCACCGTGGTAGTCAGCATGTCGTCTGCCAGCCCATGAGCTAGTTTTGCAATCACGTTGGCAGTCGCCGGTGCAACCATCACCAGATCCGCCTGATCAGCAATGGCTACATGCTCTACGTTGAATTGGAAGTTTCGGTCAAAGGTATCCACCAACGCTTTATTGCCGGTGAGGGTCTCGAAGGTCACCGCCGTGATAAACTCAGTGGCGTTTCGGGTCATCAGTACCTGTAAGTTACAGCCCAGCTTCACCAGGGCTGAGGCCAGGTTGGGCATTTTATAGGCTGCGATGCCGCCTGTGACCCCCAGTACCACTGTTTTTCCCTTCAACATGAGGCGTTTCCCCCGTTTCTTTATTTTCATTGTGATTCAGTATACCAAATTTTCCAATCACTGTAAACCACTAAATTTCTCCGAAAAACATCTTTACAAGTTCGAAAAACCTTCTTATAATAGGGGTTGTTGGCTATGTCCTGCCCCTTTTTCGCTGTACCTCTTTCAGAGGATGGCAGAATCCTTCAGTGGCAGCCCATGGCCGTCCATATCATGGCGCCGTATCCAAACAATAAAAATCGGAACGGCAGCAGGAGGTAATTGAATATGCGTAACTCCCTAAAAACAGAGGCTGCGCCTATCTCTTCCCAGAAGAGCCACAGCGCATCCATTCGTAGCATGGTACTGCTGGCCATGTTCACGGCGATCATCATCCTGATGGCCTTTACTCCCATCGGCTACATTGATCTGCCCATCATCAAGGCCACCCTGATCCATGTACCTGTCATCATCGGTTCCGTTCTGCTGGGTCCCAAAAAGGGTGCCTTCCTCGGTCTGGTCTTCGGTGCCACCAGCCTGGCCAAGAACACCATAATGCCCAGCGTCCTCTCCTTTGCATTCTCCCCGCTGATCCCAGTTCCCGGTCTGGACAAAGGCAGCCTGTGGGCTCTGGTAATTTGTTTTGTCCCCCGCATTCTGGTGGGCGTGACCCCCTGGCTGGTCTATAAACTGGGCGCCGCTCTGACCCGGAAGGCCGGCAACCTTGGCCGCGGGATCGTGCTGGCTCTGGCCGGCATCATGGGTGCTATGACCAACACCATCCTGGTGATGGGGCTGATCTACACCGTATTTAAAGACGCTTACGCTACCGTCCAGTCCATTCCTGTGGATGCTGTCCTGGGGGTGGTTTTGGGCGTCGTCGGCACCAACGGCGTGATGGAATCCATCTTAGCCGCTGTGATCACCGCCGCTCTCTGTATCCCTCTGATCCGGGTTCTAAAATTGGAAAAGAGCAAGAAAATTGCTTCCCCTGTGGAGACTGCTCCCTAATACGTTCCTAATAAAAACCGCTCTCAACCTTGGGAGCGGTTTTCTGATTTTTGATTAAAGATAAGTGACCAGTTCAGCAGCGGGTTTCCGCGGCGGCATCTTGTTGGGTCCTGCCGGGTAACCAATGGCGATCATACCGGTAACGGTCTGATTCTCCGGAAGCTGAATCAGTTCTGCCAGCACCTTCTCGTCAAACACCCCCATAATTACGGTACCCAGACCATAATCGTTGGCGGCCAGGCACAGGGTCTGGGCCGAGACACCGGCGTCATACATGGTCCAGGTGTCACCCTTGGAGGTATCTGTACCACCGTCAGGGCTATGGCCGGAAATGCTGTTGATGGTGCTCTGGATCAGCAGCACCGGGCAGCGACTGATGCTCTTCTGATTCAAGGCAAACCCCAGCACTGCTTCCTCTGCAATTTTCTCCTTCAGTTCCTGACTCTCCACCACAGTGTAACGGACGGACTGGGTGTTTTTCCAGGAGGGTGCGTAAGTGACAGCCTCAAAAATCTGATCCAGGATTTCCCGGGTGACTGGCTGGTCAGAGTACTTCCGCACACTGCGTCTGGTTTTGATGCATTCCAATGCTTCCATGAGATTCCTTCCTTTCAGTTGCTTTGCTCATAGTTTCCGCTGTTTTGAATGGGTTCATTATATAAAATTCCTTCTCAAATGTCTACCGGAAATTCAAAACCTACAAAAAATGAATTTTTTTCCGTACACTGCGCTAATTTTTCCTCTTTCGGGTTGTTCAATTCGCCAAAATTTCAAATGTCCGGAATCAGCTATTGACTTTCTCCCCGCTTCGGGCATTATAATATGATGTAGTCTAGTGAGCGGGATTGCAGGTTTTCCTCTGCCATCCCTTCAAACTTAATCCTACATTTTTTAATTTTTCACGCATGGAGGTACCGCTATGAGCCGCACAGTTTTAATCCTTTCTTCCAGTCCCCGCATCGGTGGCAACAGTGACCTGCTTTGCGATTCCCTTGCATCCGGTGTCGAAGCCGCTGGAAACAAGACCATTAAGTTGCATGTTGCCCATATGAATATCGCACCCTGCAAGGCCTGTGAATACTGCCACGAAAAAAGCAAAGGGGTCTGCGTTATTCAGGACGACATGGATCAGGTTTGGGCAGCTCTAGAACAGTCCGATTCCATTGTCTTCGCCTCCCCCATCTACTTCTTTGGCTGCTCTGCGCAACTCAAACTGGTCATTGACCGGCTCTACGCCCGTTATGAAAAGATGAATCTGCAAACCGGCGCTCTGTTGCTGACCTGTGCCGCCGATGAGGATGTGGCGGAATCCGCTAAGATTATGTATCGCAAAATTGCCGAGTGCTGTGGCTTCCAGGACAAGGGGATCATCTGCGCCACCGACGTGTGGGCTGCCGGTGAGATTAGTGAGAAGAGTGTACTGCGAGAGGCCTATAACCTGGGAAAAACCCTGTAAAAACTTTCTGTTCATAAATTATTTACAGTTTCTTCACGGTTTATCCACTTCTTTCTGCCCTTCAATTGGGTAGACTGAGCATACAGGATAAGGAATCCTTTCCTGACTCTTTCTCTCTCTTCTAAACAATGAACCCCCCATCCGCATCTCAAATGATGTCGGGTGGGGGGTTCGTTGTTCTTATGTCTGCCCATCCAGGTATGCCTGCACCGCAGCCAGATCCGGTAACACCGTCGCCCCCAAGGTCTCCATCTCCACGGTCGGGGGAAGCAGATCCGGCACCATAATTGCCTTCATCCCTGCCGCCGATGCAGAACGAATCCCATTGTAGGAGTCCTCTATGGCCCAGGCCGCCTCCGGCTCTACCCCCAGGGCTACGCAAGCCATCAGGTAAATATCCGGCGCCGGTTTGCTTCGCTCCAACTGGTCGCCGGTGATCACTTGATCAAAATAGCACAGCAAATCCAAACTTTTCAGCTCACATTCCACCAACTCCTTCCGGGTGGAGCTGGCCAATCCAATTCCAGCACCGGTCTCCCGCAGGTGTGTCAGAATCTCCCGTGCACCCGGTTTCAGCGGCATCCCTGTTTTTTCGATGGCACCGAAAAACAGCTCCCGGCACCCTTCCTGGAACCCATGATAGGAAACCTCCGGGTACTGCTCCTCAAACACATTCCGTGTGTGCCGCCGGGTCGTACCTACGCAGTGCAGAAAGGTCTCTCCGATGTCCGGTAATCCGTACCGTTCTCCCACTTCCTTCCAACAGCGCTGAATCAACCGCTCGGAGTCGAAGAGTACGCCATCCATGTCAAATACCACATACTTTTTTTTCATCACAATTCCTCTGTTTTTCTCAATACGACCCACTTTACCGGGCCGCCTACGGTCTGCGGATGCCCCTGCTGAGTTTCATGCAAAGCATGATCCCGGGCAATGGCCCAAGCCACCCGTTCCTGTGCGCGCTGCGCCAACGCCTCCAAGGTGTCGTTCTGAAACTGGTTCGGATGCACCAGCGGCGGCCGCAACTCCTTTTTCCACCCCGCGTCGATGATCGCCGGCGCCGGCCAGCGTTGGAGCGTCACCTCTCCGTTGATCACATCCAGGCTCATAACCTGGATACCCGCTCCATCGGCTACCCCCAGCAGCAGGGTGTAGAACGCATCCTTCCCATTGATGCGGTGTTGCAGCTTCAGCACCGGTACCACCCGTCGGCAAATAGCCGCCAGCTTCTGTGCCAAGCTCCACTTACTTCCCTTGAGAATGCGGGCAGTCAATGCTGTGTAGTTGACTCCGCCAAACACCGCCAACCCGCAGCACGCCCAGATCAAATGCTGATCCGCAGCGATCCCCACCTTCCGGCTCCGATCCGTGTGAACCGGAACCGGATAA
>CALLZZ010000432.1 GCA_937858235.1 uncultured Clostridia bacterium | reverse complement strand
TTTTTTGTGCGGCCTCCGGTTCGGGAGAAGCGAACGGAGGTATCGCACATGAAAAACAATGACAACCAGAGTAAACGCATCTATGACAAAACTACTCGCACCTGGTACGAGGTCCCGGAGGACCAGTACCGCGAGTACGACCGCTGGCGAACCGCACTCAGGAAGCGGATGCAATATCGCGGCGAGTGCTTCTGCCCGCGCAGCAAATGGTGGCTGTGCGACGGGAACTGCCTCGACTGCGAGTTCCACAACAACACGACCATCTCCCTTGACGATCCACTGCCTGACGGCGAAGGAACTCTCGGCGACTACGTGCCGGACGACGCTCCACTCATCGAGGAGGTCCTCGCCGATGAGATGATGCTCAGCCAGCTTCTTCACCGTCTGAACGAGCTCATGCCGGAAGCACGCCGCATCGGCGAACTCCGCGAGGAAGGACTCTCCGACGAGGCCATCGCCAAGAAGATCGGCATAAAGCGGACGACATTCCTGTCCCGCCTGAAGAAGGCTAAGCAGAAGCTCTGCGAGGAGTTCCCGGACGAGATGCACGAGCAGTTCCCTGACTGGTTCTAAACGCACGGCTCCGGCTGCCAGAAATGGCGGTCGGAGCTTTTTTCAGAATTTCTTTTCCCGTCCTTCGTCAAAACGCGTGCCTCGCCTCCAGTGGGAAGTGTAAGGAGCACAAGAAAGCTGCTCCGGATTGGAGGAAACGTGATGAACAAGACACGCAACAGAAGTCCTGCGGACACAGAGACCATCGCAGTTCTTATCGCGATAAGCCATGTATCCGCAAGGCTGGCAAGGAACCTCAGTCTTCTTGCCGCAGACAGACAACCATTGGAAGGAGGTAAAGAGAATGTCAAAGATGGCAGAAATGGATCAGACCATCAGGGAGCTCCGCGATGCCGCCGCTGCTATTAACGCGGCTGCCGACTGGCTCTACCAGCAGTTCTCCGGCACCACAGAGGAAGCGGAACCCGCTCCCGAGCCGGAAGCTCCGCAGGCCGAGCCTGAGAAGAAGGAGCTGAAGCTGGAGGATGTGCGGGCGGTTCTCGCCGAAAGGTCGCGTGCCGGTTACACGGCGCAGATCCGCGAGCTGCTCCACAAGTACGGTGCGAGCAAGCTGTCGGCTGTCGATCCGAAGGACTACGAGGCCCTGCTCTTCGATGTGGAGGGACTCAATGAATTCTGAAAGACAGCATGCGGTCCTCTCCGCGTCAAGCTCCGACCGGTGGATTCACTGCCCGCCGTCAGTCAGGCTTAGCGAGGGATTCGAGGACAAGGAAAGCGACTACGCACTGGAAGGCACCTGCGCTCATGCGCTCGCCGAGTACAAGCTCCGCAAGGCGCTCGGCTACCCGGCACGCGACCCGACCGAGGACCTCGCCTTCTACAACGAGGAGATGGAGGAAGCCACAGACGGCTACGTCGCCTACGTGCTGGAACAGGTAGAGGACGCGAAGCAGACATGCAGCGATCCGGTTGTTCTTGTCGAGCAGCGAGTGGACTTCTCCCGCTGGGTGAAGCAGGGCTTCGGCACCGCCGACGCCTTGATCATCGCGGACGGCACGCTCCGGATCATCGACCTGAAGTACGGCCTCGGCGTGGAAGTCTCGGCGGAACACAATCCGCAGATGGCCTGCTACAGCCTCGGAGCCCTTGAACTGTTCGACGACATCTACGACATCGACACGGTCAGCATGACCATCTATCAGCCGAGGCGGCAGAACATCAGCCAGTGGCAGACGCCGAAAGCCGACCTGCTCCAATGGGCCGACGAAACCCTGAAGCCCGCTGCAGAGCAGGCGTGGGACGGCAAGGGAGAATTCTCCGGCGGCCAGTGGTGCCGGTTCTGCAAGGCCAAGACCATCTGCCGGAAACGGGCCGAGGAGAACCTGAAGCTCGCACAGCACGACTTCAAGCTCCCGCCGGAACTCTCCGACGCGGAGATCGAGGTCATCCTCAGCAAGGTAGACGAGCTGGTCTCGTGGGCGTCGGACATCAAGGAGTACGCGCTCCAACAGGCGCTCTCCGGCAAGGAGTGGCATGGCTTCAAGCTCGTCGAAGGCCGCTCCATCCGCAAGTACATCGACGAGAACGCCGTCGCCAAGACGGTCGAAGACGCCGGATTCGATCCATTCGAGAGGAAGCTGCTCGGCATCACCGCCATGCAGAAGCTCCTCGGAAAGAACCGATTCAATGAACTCCTGTCAGGCCTCGTTGAGAAGCCGCAGGGCAAACCAACACTCGTCCCGGACTCGGATAAGCGTCCGGCGATGAATACAGCAAAAAACGATTTTATGGAGGTCAAAAACTATGAGTAAGACAACTATGCACAATCCGATGAAGGTTATCACCGGTCCGAACACCCGCTGGTCCTACGCCAACGTGTGGGAGCCGAAGTCCATCAACGGAGGCACACCAAAGTACAGCGTGAGCCTCATCATCCCGAAGTCCGACACCGTGACGGTCGCCAAGATCAAGGCTGCCATTGATGCCGCCTACAAGGAGGGCGAGGCCAAGCTCAAGGGCAACAGCCGCAGCGTTCCTGCGCTCTCTGCGATCAAGACGCCTCTTCGTGACGGCGACGCGGAGCGCCCGGACGACGAAGCCTACCGCAACGCCTACTTCGTGAATGCGAACGCCACGACCGCTCCAGGCATCGTGGATGCGGATCTGAATCCGATCATGAGCCGCAGCGAGGTGTACTCCGGCGTGTACGGCAGAGCCAGCATCACCTTCTATGCATTCAACAGCTCCGGCAACCGCGGCATCGCCTGCGGGCTCAACAACCTGCAGAAGATCCGTGACGGCGAGCCGCTCGGCAGCAAGGCCAGCGCTGAATCCGACTTCGCTGACTTCGCAACCGACGACGACAGCGATTTTCTGAACTAAGGAGGTGCCACCATGAAGGACATTATGGAAATCATCCTCTACATCATCATGGCAGTCGGCGGCATCGCAGGAATCGGACTCCTGCTCTCCATGACGGTTCTCGCGATCCGCTCCGGCAAGGAGGAGCAGGCGCGTGAGGCTCGTCAGGAGGAGCGCGACAAGGAGTACCACGAGCGCCGCATGAAGGAGCTCGAAGCGCACCGCGACTGATCCAGCAAGACCATAAATGCAATGGCGGGCGGCAGGGACTTATCTCTCTGCCGCCTTATTCGTGAATTGAGGTGAAAAATGTGAAAACCATCAGCATAGACATTGAGACGTACAGCGATGTCGATCTGGGCAAATGCGGCGTCTACAAGTACTCGGAATCTCCGGCTTTCGAGATTCTCCTGTTCGGCTACAGCGTGGACGGCGGACCCGTGCAGGTCATCGACCTTGCATCCGGCGAAGACATCCCCGAAGACATTCTCGACGCACTTACAGATGAGACAGTCGTCAAGTGGGCGTTTAACGCTAACTTCGAGCGCGTCTGCCTGTCACGCTACCTGCGCGACCGGGGACGCAGCCTTGACCCGTTCCATGACAACCATCCACTGACATTGGAGCCTGCGCGGTTCCTGAATCCGGAGGGCTGGCGCTGCTCGATGGTCTGGGCGGCGACAATGGGACTCCCGCTCAGCCTGAAGGGCGTCGGCGCAGTCCTCAAGCTCGAGGACCAGAAGATGGATGAAGGCAAGGCGCTCATCCGCTACTTCTCCGTCCCCTGCGCACCCACCAAGGCGAACGGCGGCAGAACGCGCAACCTGCCCTCCGACGATCCCGGCAAATGGGAAACCTTCAAAAAGTACAACCAGCGCGACGTCGAGGTCGAGATGTCAATCCAGCGGAAGCTACGGAACTTCCCGGTGCCGGACTTCGTGTGGGACGAGTACCACATCGACCAGGAGATCAACGACCGCGGCGTGCGCATCGACATGGACCTTGTGGAGAAAGCCATCGACATGGACACCCGCTCCAGAAGCGAGCTCACCGAGAAGATGCAGAGGCTTACCAATCTCGACAATCCGAACAGCGTGCAGCAGATGAAGCAGTGGCTCTCCGACAACGGCATGGAGGTCGACAGCCTCGGAAAGAAGGCCGTCGCAGCGCTCCTCAAGACCGCGCCGCCGGAGCTGGCCGAGGTTCTGGAGCTTCGTCAGCAGCTCGCCAAATCATCCGTGAAGAAGTATCAGACGATGCAGCGGGCCGTGTGCGATGACAGCCGGGCTCGCGGCATGTTCATGTTCTACGGAGCAAACCGCACCGGGCGCTGGGCCGGACGGCTCATCCAGCTGCAGAACCTGCCGCAGAACCACCTGCCGGATCTGGATGCGGCGCGGGCTCTGGTGAAGTCCGGCGACTACGACGCGGTGAAGCTTCTCTATGAGGATGTGCCTGATACGCTCAGCCAGCTGATCCGCACTGCGTTCATTCCGCGTGACGGCTGCCGGTTCTATGTGGCGGACTTCTCCGCCATCGAAGCCCGCGTCATCGCATGGTACGCAGGCGAGCAGTGGAAATCCGACGCGTTCGCGAACGGCGAGGACATCTACTGCAGCACAGCAAGCCGCATGTTCCATAAGCCGGTCGTCAAGCACGGCGTCAACGGCGAGCTCCGCGCCAAGGGCAAGATCGCGGAACTGGCCTGTGGCTATGGTGGCTCGACCGGAGCGTTGAAGGCGATGGGCGCACTGGAGATGGGGCTCACGGAGGATGAGCTTCCGGACATTGTCTCCTCGTGGCGGGATGCAAACCAGCAGATCGTGAAATTCTGGTGGGATGTCGACAAGGCCGTCATGGCCGCCGTCAAGAACCACAAGACCACCCGGCTCGGAAAGCTCGTGTTCTTCTGGCAGGCGGGCATGCTGTTCATCACCCTGCCGTCCGGTCGGAACCTTGCTTATGTGAAGCCGAAGGTCGGCATGAACCGTTTCGGAGGCGAGTGCATCACCTATGAGGGCGTGGGCGGCACGAAGAAATGGGAGCGCCTCGAATCATACGGCCCGAAGTTCGTGGAGAACATCGTGCAGGCCACCAGCCGCGACATCCTGTGCAACAGCATGAAGACGCTCCGCTGCTGCGCTATCTGTATGCATATCCATGACGAACTTGTCATTGAAGCCGATCCGCGCGTCTCGCTTGACGTCCTGTGTGAGCAGATGGGCCGCGTCCCTTCGTGGGCGGATGGTCTGGTGCTTCGCGCGGACGGGTATGTCTGCGATTTCTATAAGAAAGATTAACCGGTTTTCGTCAAAAGCGGTCCGTCTCCTCCAGTGGAAAGTGAGGCGGGCCGCTTTCTTGTTTGTCCGCCTGACTTTTTGAAAGGAGGATACCGGTTTGGATTACAGAAACTTTGAGGGCTATCCGGACCCGACATGCTGCGAGGCCTTAAGCCTCATCGAAATGGAGGAACGCAAGGCGCTCCGTGCGTTCCGGCCCATCATCTACGTCTGCTCACCGTACGCGGGAGACATCAAACACAACGTGGAGGCCGCACGCCGCTACTGCCGGTTCGCAGTCGAACAGGGATACATTCCGATTGCGCCGCATCTGCTGTTTCCGCAGTTCCTTGACGACACCGATCCGACTGAGCGTGAGCTCGGCTTGTTCTTCGGCAATGCGCTGATGAGCAAGTGCACGGAGGTATGGGTGTTCGGAAGCCATATTTCACGCGGCATGGCTGCGGAGATCCGGCGAGCCAGATGGAAAGGCCATCGTCTCCGCTATTTCACGGAGGATCTGAAGGAGGTGTACGACTGATGTTCACCATCTACACGTCCGACGCCTACCAGCAGGAATCCAACTGCACCTACCCGCACCCGATCCAGGTCACCGACGAGGCGAGCTTCCGAAAAGCCGTCTCGCATGACCACGTGTGCGCCAAGTACAGGAACAACTACCGCGGCAACGAGAACTTCATCT
>CALLZZ010000431.1 GCA_937858235.1 uncultured Clostridia bacterium | reverse complement strand
TCTCGAATTTCAATCAATGACTGTCCAAATTTCGGGGTACGGATCAGGGGCGGTCGAAATCTCTGCGAGGCGGCCTCCCGGAAAACGGCGCGGGGCTCCGTGTTGAAAAACGCACATTCAAACGACCGAATAGCCCCAGCACGCAAGGAGTGTGATAAATATGGCCAAAGACGGCACAAACAGAGGCGGCGCTCGTGTCGGCGCGGGTGCAAAAAAGAAGCCTCTCGCCGACAAAATATCTGCCGGCAATCCCGGCGGCAGAACATTGACCGTGATGGAATTTTCCGACACAGCCGACCTGCAAGGTCAGGCAATGCCTGAACCAAATAAAATGCTCGAAGCTGTACAGAAGGACGGCAAGACGCTCGTCGCCGCTGACATTTACAAAAACACATGGCACTGGCTACATGAACGCGGATGTTCGGTGCTTGTCTCTCCACAGCTTCTGGAACGCTACGCCATGAGCGTGGCTCGTTGGATTCAGTGCGAGGAAGCGGTTACCGAATATGGTTTTCTCGCAAAACACCCCACCACGGGCAATGCAATCCAAAGCCCCTATGTGGCGATGGGTCAGAACTACATGAACCAGACAAACCGCCTGTGGATGGAGATATTCCAGATTGTCAAAGAAAATTGCACCGGCGAATACAGCGGAGCCAATCCCCAGGATGATGTGATGGAGCGGCTTTTGACCGCTCGGAAAGGAAAATAACATATGATTACTTATAAAACAGCAGAGAGTGTCTGCGCCGGACACCCGGATAAACTGTGCGACCTCATTGCCGACAGCATCCTTGATGCCTGCCTGCGCAAAGACAAATCCTCCCGTGTCGCCTGCGAAGTCATGGCGACCAAAGGCAAAATTATCGTTGCGGGCGAGATCACCTGCGACGGCAAAGTGGATATTCGTTGGGCAGTGCGTGAAGTCCTCAGAAAAGTCGGCTATAATCCGTGGAAGTTTACGGTTTTCGTATTCGTTCATAAGCAGAGCAAGGATATTGATGCCGGAGTGACCACCGCCCTTGAAGCCCGGAATGGCAGTGAGGAACGCTATGCCGTCCTCGGTGCTGGCGACCAAGGCACCGTTTACGGCTATGCCACCAATGAAACCCGCGAGATGCTTCCGCTCCCGCTGGTGCTGGCGCATAGAATTTGCAAGCGTGTGGACGCTGTCCGCAAGGATAAAATCGTCAAAGGCATTTTGCCTGACGGCAAGGCTCAAGTCACGGTTGAATATGAGGACGGCAAACCCAAGCGTGTGAAAACAATTGTGGTCTCCATCCAGCACGATAAGGATAAAACGCAGGAGCAACTATACTCCGACATCAAGCAGAATGTGCTCTGGCAGTGCTTTGAGGAATTTCCGTTTGATGAAAATACAGAAATCCTCATCAACCCCTCCGGCAGATTCGTCGAGGGCGGACCCGCCGCCGATACCGGGCTGACGGGCAGAAAAATGATGGTGGATACCTACGGAGGGCTTGCTCTTCACGGCGGTGGTGCATTCAGCGGCAAAGACCCGACAAAGGTCGACCGCAGCGGTGCTTACATGGCGCGGTACATCGCAAAAAACATCGTGTGGAGCGACTTGGCTGAGAGATGCGAGGTCGCTCTTTCTTATGCCATCGGCAAGGCTGACCCTGTGGCGGTTGATATTGACGCTTTCGGCACGAGCGCCCTTACCAATGAGGAACTGCGCGAAATCGTGCTGTCCGTGTTTAACCTACGCCCTGCAGCAATCATCGAAAAACTGCGGCTACGCAATGCCATCTATGATGACACCGCAGTTTACGGGCATTTCAACTCCTGTTTGTTCCCGTGGGAGGATGGCAGTGTTCATTACAAAGAACTGAGAAAGGCGGCGGAGAAATATGCTGATAGAAAAGATTCAGACTGAGCGGCTCATCCCCGCCGACTATAACCCCAGAAAAGACCTCAAACCGGGCGACCCGGAATACGAAAAGCTGAAACGTTCTCTTGAGGAGTTCGGCTATGTCGAACCCGTTATATGGAATAAGACCACCTCTCATGTTGTCGGCGGTCACCAGCGCTTAAAGGTGCTTCTTGATATGGGCATTACCGAAGTCGAGTGCGTAGTGGTCGAGATGGACGCCGAGAAAGAAAAGGCGCTCAATGTTGCGCTCAATAAAATTAGCGGTGACTGGGACAAAGATAAGCTGGCTCTACTCATCGCCGACCTGCAGGGTACGGACTTCGATGTGTCGCTCACCGGCTTCGACCCCAGCGAAATCGATGACCTTTTCAAGGATTCGCTCAAGGATGGCATTCATGATGACGATTTTGATGTGGATGCCGAGCTGCAAAATCCTGCTATAACAAAGCCGGGCGATGTGTGGCTGCTCGGCCGGCATCGGCTGGTCTGCGGTGACTCCACCAAGGCCGATACCTTTACCACTCTGATGGACGGAAAGCTGGCAAATCTGGTGGTGACCGACCCGCCCTACAACGTCAACTACGAAGGTGCGGCGGGTAAAATCAAAAACGATAATATGGGCAATGAAGCGTTTTATGACTTCCTGCTGGCGGCGTTTACGAACACCGAGGCGGTGATGGCACAGGACGCTTCTATTTATGTATTCCATGCCGACACCGAAGGGCTGAACTTCCGCAAGGCATTCTCGGACGCTGGCTTTCAGCTTTCCGGGTGCTGCATCTGGAAAAAGCCGTCGCTGGTGCTTGGACGCTCACCATACCAATGGCAGCACGAACCTGTGCTGTTCGGCTGGAAGAAAAAAGGCAAGCACAACTGGTATACAGACCGCAAGCAAACCACCATCTGGGAGTTTGAAAAGCCGAAGGAAAACGCTGACCATCCGACCATGAAGCCGATTGCACTTGTTGCCTACCCCATTATGAACAGCAGCCTGACAAACTGCATCGTGCTCGACCCCTTCGGTGGCAGCGGTTCTACGCTTATCGCCTGTGAGCAGTCTGACAGGATTTGTTTCACAATTGAACTCGATGAAAAATACTGCGACGTTATTGTAAAACGGTATATCGAGCAGGTCGGCAGCCCAGACGGGGTTTCTGTTATCCGCGACAGCCTCACGATGAAGTATGCGGAGGTGAAACCTGATGAATAAACTCACGCTCGGCTCCCTCTTCGATGGCTCCGGCGGTTTCCCGCTTGGCGGTCTGCTCTGCGGCATCGAACCGCTTTGGGCTTCGGAAATTGAACCGTTCCCGATACGGGTCACCACGAAACGGATACCGCAAATGAAGCATTACGGCGATATTTCCAAGCTGAACGGTGCGGATTTGCCGCCGGTGGATATTATAACCTTCGGCTCGCCCTGCACCGATATGTCAGTTGCCGGGAAAAGAGCCGGTCTGGACGGAGAACAATCCGTCCTTTTTTATGAAGCAATACGAATCATCAAGGAAATGAGGTGCAAGACCAATGGCAGATATCCAAGATATGCAGTCTGGGAAAATGTCCCCGGCGCATTCAGTTCAAACAAAGGCGCCGACTTCCGGGCAGTCCTCGAAGCGGTCATTGGCGTCAAAGAACCGGGCACCCCAGTGCCTTTACCTGAAAAAGGACGATGGTCTTACGCAGACGTGCTTCTGGGAGACGGATGGAGCGTGGCTTACAGAACTATCGACGCGCAATATTTCGGAGTTCCCCAACGCCGCCGTAGAATCTACCTTGTCGCAGATTTTGCAGGCGGAAGTGCCGGAGAAATACTATTTGAGTCCGAAGGCGTGTCAAGGGATTTTACGCCGTGCGGCAGCCCGTGGAAAGGAACTGCCGGAAATGCTGAGACTGGCCCTGGAACATCAAGCGGTGGCTTAATCTGTCTTAATGACCAGGGCGGCAGCATGATGTCGATTACAGAAGACATAACCGCAACGCTGCGTGCCGAGGAGCACGGACACCAACCTTGTGTAATGCAATCGAGCGGATTCTGCACCGAACACAGCGCCAAGAGCCGAAGCGTCGGTTACGAGGAAGAACGCCCTCCCACGCTTCGAGCGGGTGTTGTTCCCGGTGCAGTCATGTCATTTGAACCGGGTGCGGCTTCCCGTGTCGGTGGTCATACAGATGAAAATATCAGCGGCTCACTTCGTGCAAACATGGGCGACAACCAAACCGCAGTGGCGATTGAGAATCACCCCACCGATGGAAGATGCAGAATTGAGCAGGACGGAAAAGTGCAGACGTTAACCTCCCGTATGGGAACAGGCGGCATGAACACTCCGCTTGTATTGGACACACCAAAGACACTGAAAATTCGTTCCGGCTGTGAAGGCGGCGGCAAAGGCGCGCTTGTTCAGGACGATATGTCCGCCACTATCTCCTGCAATAACGACCAGACCGTCTTCGTCCCTACCGCTTACGGGATCTGTTCGGACAAAAGTAATTCCATGTTGTCAGATAATCCTCACAGCGGCATCTACGAAGCGGAAACCTCACGCACCATTGATGCAAATGGTGGAAACCCCGGTTGTAATCAAGGCGGGATTGCGGTGGTAGCTTTGCAAGGCTCGATGATTGGACGTGAAGATAAAAACGGTCCCCAGGGAAGCGGTGTTGACGAAGATGTCAGTTTTACCCTCAATACCATCGACCGTCATGCTGTTGCTTATGCTATGACCACCGGAGGCTTTACACTTGTTGAAGAAGAAAAATCACCTACACTGTTGTCAAGGGATTATAAAGATGCGCCAATCGTTTCACAGCCATCTTACGGTATTGACCGAGCGGCTTTTAATCAAGGACAAAATGCCCTGTATAAACCGGCCATAGAGGAAGAACAACAGCCTACTCTTACGGCAAAAGGTCCCGGCGCTGTGGCTCATCCTGCTTCCTTCTCTCCGCATCCGGATTACATCGTCCGAAGGCTTACACCTACCGAGTGCGCTCGCTTGCAGGGCTTTCCTGATTACTGGTGTTCCGACCTCGGCATTGAAAATCCGACTGAGGATGATATAACTTTCTGGACGGAAGTATGGGAAACCCACCGTAAAATTAACGGTGTGAGTAAAAAGCCCAAGAGTCGAAAGCAGATCATAAAGTGGCTACAAAATCCACATTCCGATGCCGCCGAATATAAAATGTGGGGCAACGGTGTGGCTTTGCCTTGCGTTTGTTTTGTTTTGTCAGGCATTGTGTTATCTACACAAGACACCGCCGAATAATCGGTACAATATTCTCTACAGAAATCGCTTGAAATGACTTGCTATATAAGCGGTTTAGAGCGAATATGTGACTACCGAAAAGAAAGGCGGTTTGAAAAATGGAACTCAAATACAATGTAACAGGCGCACAGCGCAAATCACTGGTCGGAGCAATCAGCACGTTGCTAAACGCCCCGACCAAATACCTCGGAGCCCCAACTTTCGCCTATGAGGTGGGCGGATACCACATTGACAAGGTCGGCACACTCACGGGTCCTGATAGCCTTGACTTGGAGGATGCCCTCCGCCAAGCGGGCTTTGATGCGGACGGCGACACCCGCCATTATGACGAACCCGACACCTACGAGAGCGGGATGCAGTCAAGTGATGTGCCGGAACCCTACGAGGACATCGGACTGATGATTGAAATGCCACGCTCATCCTTTACCGACACAGCACTCGACAACCTCAAGCGACTGGTTGAAAGCAAGAGTAACCTTATCAAAAAGGCCCTCGGTGCGGAAACGCTCGAACTTGAAATCACGGATGACAAGGTTGGATTTCCATGGTTTGAGGACGGCACCGACCCGGACACAGTCAAGGCATACACACATTTCGTCACTGCCCTTTGTGAAATGGCACAGATACAGAAACGAGTCACCGCCAAAGAAAAGGAAACGGATAACGATAAATACGCTTTCCGCTGCTTCCTTCTGCGGCTGGGCTTCATCGGAACGGCATACAAGGAGGAGCGCAAAATTCTGCTCCGCAACCTGACAGGCAGCTCTGCATTTAAAACTCCGAAAAGCGAGGTAATCGGCGATGAATAATTTCCCTTCAAGAGAAACTGTAGAACGTATCAGTAAACAGTACCCGGTCGGCTGCCGTGTGGAGCTTCTTCGAATGGACGACCCTCAGGCTCCTCCAATTGGTACAAAGGGTACCGTGCGGTATGTCGATGACATCGGCAGCTTAGGAGTCGCTTGGGATAACGGCAGTTCGCTTCAAGTGGTTTATGGAGAGGATTTATGTCGAAAGCTGGAGGACGCTGACGATGGACAGTAAGGTAAAAGAACAAATTATCACCGTCCGGGATACCGGACTGACAAATATGTTCGATACCCGCACCGTCCAGCGCATCGCCCATGAAATGAACTTCTTCGAGCTGGTGCTTTTCATTGAGGAACATAAGGATAAATACGTCCGCTTCATCCTCACAGGTGAGGAATAACGCTGTAAATTACACAATTTCTACGGCAATAACAGCATTAAACTTCGTGTAGTTTATGCCCGGATTTGTCGCGTAATTGACTTGATATAGTGTGCTTTCAGAGTTAATATGTCACTACCGAAAGGGAAAACACACTAAACGGAGGAAACGAAAATGACCGAAAAGCAGTGGAAACAGGTTGAAGAACAGCTTCCCACAGAGGCGAAAATCCTGCGAACCTACAACCCCTTCGAAAACGGCGAATT
>CALLZZ010000430.1 GCA_937858235.1 uncultured Clostridia bacterium | reverse complement strand
GACAATCGGGACGCCATTCGTCATAAAGATTTCAGCCATCGTCTTGCCGCTGTCTTTTTGCCTGTTCCACATATCCGGAGGGGCAAAGGTGACTTCAATGTGCTCGTCTTTCATTGTCAGTTCGTTCATCAGCTTCGCTGCGTCCTGTGCGATCAGGTCTTCCTTGTGGCACTCCCGGTACAAATACGACCGGCCTTCCTCGTCCACCGCGAACCAGCCGCAGGCAAACATGTCAAAGCCGTAGTCAAAAGCCCTGTACCGCTTCCAATGCGGCGGGATCTGGAACGGCTTTACAAAGTGCCGCCCGTCGGAGATTTCGGGGAAGTAGTTGCCGCCGATTGACGACCAGTCGCCGTAGCGGTAGGCTTTGCGCTGGTCTTCCGGCATGGAGGACAGCAGACGCAAATAGTTCTTGTAGCCAACAGGGTCCAGCTTCTGCATCATCGTGTTATCCTCGATGGATGCGAAGATGAAGCGGTAGTCGTCCGGGTTTTCGTTTTCCTCCGGGTTGTCTTTGCTCGTGATAAACTCGCGGTCTACAAACAGACGCTTTACCCAGCGATGACCGACGCCGCCGGGGTTGCAGGTCAGATAGAACCGCTTCGGTATCTGGTTCACGCCGCGCAGACAGCCGCCGAGATATTGAAACGTGCGCCAGCTAAACTGCGTCGCCTCGTCCATGAAGATCCAGTCATAGTCCTGGCCCTGGTATTCAAGCTCAGAGTGGTCGCCGTTCCAGTGACCAAAATGAATAACTGATCCATTTTCAAAGTAGAGCGTGTGCAAAGTGCCGTTGTAGCTCGTCAGCTCCGGATGAACCATTTTCAAAACCGGCTCTATATGGTTTTTTTGCAGCTCAATGTATGTCCGGCGCATAATGAGTATCTTGATGCCGGGATAGCTGTAAGCCCCGCCGACCCAAGATTTGCCGCTGCCTTTAGCGCCGCCGTACGCGGTATACAAAGTACGGCTCTCAAGAAACGCCTTTTGCTTCGGGCTGGCCTCGCCCGGGTCCCACACAAATTCAGTTTTATTGCTGTACCTTTGCTTCGCCATAGCATCCTCTTAAACAAAAAGTGGTGCCATCGCCCCAAAGGACAACAGCACCACTTAGCTCTTAGCGCGGACCATTTACCGCGCCGCACGATATTTAGTTTTGCCGGTGTTATGTCTGCCACCGGCGGGACAGGTTGAGGGATTGCCGCCCCTCAACTGGCGGTGAAAGGAACGTTGCCAATCTTAGTTTTGCGGGTAGCTCTATGGCAAGGGGGCAGCCCGAAATACGAAAGAAAGGCAGGTTGTCAGGGGCAGTAATTGTCCGCCTGATTATAGCGGCATCGACCGTCCACCCAAACAGCGCATTCATCTTGCAGACAGTCTACAAACGTGCGGCGCTCAACCAATTTGTTTTGGTGGCACACCGTCTGCCCGTCCTCGTAGTCGTAAGTATCCTGGTACACTTGTTCGATATCTGCTGCATAAGGGCATTTCATAGTTGTCAGCTCCAACGCTTCTCCGTACCGTCCAGCCGGATCGTGTCCGGATAGAACGCCGTCGCCCGCATCTGACCCCGGTCGGGGTACCCGGCATAATCCAGCCATGCGGTACATACGAAGATCAAAGTATTACTCCGTGTAATCTTATTGTTGCGGGGGTCGAACACCAGCCTGCCGCTGGGCACCTTCGCCGGTTTATGCGTGTGGCCGCTGACGCTGATGTCAACGCCCTCAATCGAAAGCTGGTAGCCGTCCTGTCTGCTGATCCCGGCTCCAAGCGAAGCCCCTCCGCCGTTACCATGATTGAGATAAATCATATACGTCGCGGGCTTTTTGTTCGGCTTCTCCCCGAGGGATATTTTTACGAATGCGGAATCTTCCGCGTATCTATCTCTAATGCCAAGCGCACAGAAAATGTCCTTCATCACGTCCTGGCAGGATTCTCTTGATGTTCTGCTCTCATGGTTTCCCAAAACTCCGGCAATGATCTTGTCCGCAACGGGGGAAAACAGCTCAATCATCATTTCCTTCTGAACGTCCGGCCTGTATTTTTCGCGGTATACATCCGTCTTGCTGGACTTAATGCCGTTGTTCACCAGATCTCCGCCAAGCAGTATGTAGCCGGAAGGATCGTCCTGTATCGTCTTTAAGTACGCCCGAAACTCTTTCTCCATGCATTCCGCAGCGCCCCAGTGTACGTCGCTGATCGGATACAGCGTTAGGTATGGCGTATCTTTCGGAAACTCTCTCAGGATTACCTTCAACCACTCACCACTTTCTTTTCAGAGGGGCGGCGCGCTGTCACCTGCCCGCCCCCCCTTAGTTCAAGATTCAGATCGCTCATCCTCTTTGAGCCGCTCACACGTCCTGCGCCGAACGCCAAGCACTGCAACACCGTCTTTTAACCGCTTGACCTCCGCTGTATCGCCGCTTCTCAAAATCACCCACACGGCGTTTAAATTTTTTTCACACTCGCATTCGGAGAACCCGTGCGCCATCTTTTCCGCACCCCCATACACCTTAACCGAAAGCCTTCTTCCCGACACCTTCCATCTTGATCGTCAGCTTACGCGCCTCAATGTTCGTGTTCGGAGCGGACTTGTCCATGTAACCACCGTTCTTCTCCTGCTTCAGGGCGTTCATACACCCGGTCGCCGCCTTATTGTCCTTCGCCATCCGGCGCACCAGCCAGCTCTCACGACGCTGCTTTGCCATGTCAAGCAAATCCTGCACGCCGGGCTTGTTGCTGTATCTTTCACGCTCTCGGGGCAGTATCGCCAAGTATATCCACATCCCCGCCTCATCCGGGAACTCATCGCTTTCGGCGCATATATCAAAATACTCGTCGATTAAACGCTCTATATCAGCGGCATCCTTCTCAACCGGACGAGCCATACACACACCTCCCAAATCTCAAAGCACACAACACATGGCGTTATTTAGCTCTATTATACCACAAAATCCAGCGGTGACAACGTCTCATACTTGACAGATAATCTAAGAGCAAGTTTCAAACGCGTGTAGTATATATCCTACGTCGTTTCCGCCGCCACCGCCCCTTTTTCTGCCACCCCCCATGCCCACCATCGAAATGAGCATACAGACCAAGCACCGCTGAGAAGCCCCGGGACGTCTAATCGGCCCTCCGCAACACCCAGGAGCTAATTGGGTATATATGCATCATAAAACGGCCTATACGACATAACCATCCAGGAGAATTCGGCAAAATAATGTTTATGTCGATAACTGAAAAGCAAAAAACCCTGTAACATCAATGGTTACAAGGTTGTGAATAAATATGAATGCCGAATATGGCGGCTGTTGTGCAGTATCACAAGGGATGATTATACAGCGGGATACCAACAAAAAGCTTCTCGCCCACACCCCCAGTCAGCCGGAGGGAGGGATGATCGCCCAATTGCTCCCATCCACACACCCTCAACTTGTACCATACATTTGATACGTCTCGTACGTGCATGACAACTCCCCGCCGCTTATATATCTTATACCCCCTATATAACATATTACCATAGGTAAGCAACCGGGTATATGGAAAGAGCTGTCAAGCATTATTGCTTTACAGCCTGTATAGAAGTGTGGAGCAACCCAGAAGTAATGTGCGGGAAACCTATGCGGTTAACCGGCAATATCTGAGGTAGGCACAGCAACCGCGCCTCTTTTTTCTTTTTCTTTTAAGGGGAAGAGACGGGGGATTACAGGGGGTAGTAATAGGGGGATTGTTAAGAGGGAAAAAGGAGGGGGAAGAAAGGGGGACGCTATACAAAGATGACCTGCTGCACGTAGAGGCCATCCCCAATGGGGGAAACGCCGAGTATGGATATCTCACTGTTGTTA
>CALLZZ010000429.1 GCA_937858235.1 uncultured Clostridia bacterium | reverse complement strand
GATGTTGGTAAAAAGCGATATTTCATATGAAATATCTTCAAAAGTCGAGGAACATGGCGTATTTGTTCTTCAAAAGCCGATCAGCCGCTCCTTGTTTTTTCAGTCTATCAAATTGATATCGGCATCCTGCAAAAGGTTTCAGGGGCTTCGCCAGCAGACCGCCAGGCTTGAAACACAAATTGATGAAATCCGTCTTGTAAACAGAGCAAAATGCGCCTTAATCCAATATTTGAGCATGACTGAACCTCAGGCACACCGCTATATTGAGAAGCAGGCTATGGATATGAGGTTGTCGAAGCGCGAAATTGCACAGAGTATACTAAATACCTACGAATATTAAGTGATTAAACGGCCTGGTGGATCAAATGTCCACAGGTTGTTTTTTGCCTGCAACTTAGTGTAAAATTAATGTTGGTGAAATAAAGGTACAAGAGGTCGCCAAAAAGTGATTAAATAGAGTTAGGGACTCAAAATCACTTAGAAGGAGGCAACCTCTTGTGAAAACCATTGTAACAGAGATTGCGGAGAATTTCATTAATAGAATAGTAAGTTTAGTTACAGAAGGCGAAAAAAGCTTTGCCGAGATTGAGGAAAGGGCGTTTCATGAAGCGAAAAGCTGCGCGGCGAAGCTGATGGGCACCTATGCCGAGTCTGTGGACTCCGAAATTGCGGCAGATAAGGCAGGGCGGCGTGAAATGGGATGTTCGGTTCATCGAAAGGGCGATGAACGTAGGCTTCAAACCCTTGTGGGAGAGGTATCATACCGCCGAACCTATTACAAAAAAGCGGCAGGCGGGTATGAATATTTGACCGATACCGTCCTTGGTATAGAACAACATGACCGTGTGAGCGGCGGGCTTTCGTTGGAACTGGCAACAGCGGCAAAGGATATGTCCTACGCCAAAAGCAGCCGGTATGTCAGCGGTGGTGAAATCAGCCGCCAGACGGTGATGGGCCGAGTCCGCAGAAGCAGAGCAGCGGACTCGATATCAGTCGAAATGCAGCGTGTGCCGGAGCTTCATATCGATGCCGATGAGGCGCATGTGACATTGTGTAACGGTAAAAAGAGCGAAGTGCCGCTAATCAGCGTTTATGAGGGCATTGAATGTCATGGCAAGCGTCATTATTGTAAAAATGTTATGCATATCAGCGAATACGGCAAAACGCCGGATGAATTGTGGGAGCAGGCATTGACCGAGATTGAACGCCGTTATGACCTGTCGGATACAAAAATTTATCTGCACGGCGATGGTGCGAATTGGATACAAACGGGTTTCGAGTGGATTCCGGGCGCAGTGTTCGTGTTGGATAAATACCACAAGAACAAGGCGATTAAGATGATGACGGCGGGGCTTTTGAAAGAGGATGGCAAGCTATATGATCGCGAAATTCGCTGGTCATTAAATCATGAGGATCTGCGTTTTTTTGACGAATTGACTGTCAGTATATGCTGCGAAATGCCAGAGCGTGAGGAAAAGATTCAATCTGCTGCTGGATATTTAAAACGGTTTGTGAAAGGTATTTCTGTTTGCAAGAGCGACCTTGAAGCTAACAACGGCGGGTGTACTGAGCCTCATGTCAGCCATGTTTTATCGGCACGGTTGTCAGGCAGGCCGATGGTGTGGAGCAGGACAACGCTGAAGCGGCTAGCACCTATGCTTGCCAGTGGACAGGTTGTCATGTGCGACAAGGACGAGATCTTACCCTTGCCAAAGCCCCTGCGAAAAGCTGCAGCGAGCGCGAGCAAGGCTTTTCGCAGGGGCGCGGCGGGGCTACCGCACCCGGATTCCATCGGCAGACTGCCCATTAATGGACATGTCAACGGGACACAAAAAATCATCAAATTGTTTGTTTGATTAATTTCTATGCTTTTTGGCGCTCTCTAAATCTTTTTAAAACACCAACATTAACTTGACACAGACGAAACCGACCTTAGTGTAAAATAATAATTGGCAAAAAAGAAAGGGAAACGGCAAAAGCCGCTTCCCCTGCATACAAAAAATCAGTAAAATGGGATTGTCAAGAAACCACTACTGAAAGGTGTATGCAGGATGATTGTAGCTGAAAAAACGATGGACTTCAAGAGCTTGGAGCGAGAAATTTTCACGAAATGCTGTGAAATTGGGCGTGAGATGCTGAAAAACACAATAGAAGCGTACGATGCCCAGCTTCGAACGGAACGCGACCGCAAAGCTTACCGTCACAAAGGCACACGGAAAACGATTTTGAAAACAGTGATGGGTGAGGTTGAGTATCGGCGCGCGGTGTACGAAACGCGGGACGAAAACGGGGCAAAATCACACGTTTACCTTCTTGACGAAGCGATGAATATCGCCGGGAGTGGATATTTCAGTGGCTTACTGTCTGAGCAGATCGTGAGATTATGCTGTGACGCACCATATCGGAACGCGGCTCGGACTGTGCGAGAGCTGACAGGGCAGACGATTAGCCATACGGCGGTGTGGAATGTGGCGCAAGCCTTCGGTGTGCGCGTGGATATACAGGAACAAGCGGCGGCAAAAGCGGCTTCGGAGCATAAAGGAGCCGGAAATCTGGAAGCAGAGCTGCTGTTTGAGGAGCAGGACGGGATATGGCTGAAATTGCAGGGAAAATCACGCGAAAAGCACGGCGCAAGCCATGAAATGAAGTTGGCAATCGCTTATGACGGCGCGAAAATGGCGGGCAAAAATCGCTATGAGCTAACCAACAAGGTGGTTTGCGCCAACTTTGAGAGCGCCGGAAAGTTTCAAAGGCGTAAAGAGGGTGTAATTGCCGGAACTTACAACGTCGATGAAATTAAAACGCGACTCCTTAACGGGGACGGTGCGGCATGGATTAAGCAAGCTGTGACTGATGAAACCGTTCACTTTCAGCTTGATCCTTTCCACCGCAACAAGGCGGTGCGGACGTGGGTTAAAAACCCTGATATGCAAAAGCAAATCAAAAAGCTGCTATACGACAATGACATTGACACCCTGCTGACCTACATTGATGCTTGCTCCAACAGCGTAGAGGATGAAGATGAGCAAAAGAATTTGCTTTCGCTGCTTACCTATTTCACAAACAACAAAAACGGTCTTGTGCCATGCCATCGGCGCGGACTTGCGCTGCCCAAACCGCCTGAGGACAAGATATATCGGCACATGGGTGCTATGGAAAGCAACATTTTCACCATACTTGGTAACCGGATGAAAGGACGACGGGCGTGTTGGAGCATAAGCGGAGGAAACAATCTGGCGCGGCTGCTGTGTCTCAAAGAAACGGGCAAGTTGGGCGACACGCTGTCATTGCTGACCGCCTCCGTGCTTCCCAAACGATATGCCGATGAAATCCAAATCAAAATGTCGGCGAAAAATGTTCCATTATCCGAGGGTAAGGGATATAATGGCCTCAAGCAAATGCTGGTTCCATCATCTATGAAGTGGATGAAGAATTTGGCTTCAATTAAGCCCTTGTGCAAAATTTAAAAGCAGTTTCCCTTGTCAAGAGCAGGGTGGAGATTTTTCCATCTTTTTTCTTGCCGCGCAATTTGAAATCAGAAAAAATACTACCCGACCTTGACAACGGCAGCAATGCATAATTTTTATGCGGTTAAGTCTGACCGCAGTCAGACTTAACCCTTATAACTAATTCAATTTTGCTTTTTTTGCATGAAAAGATTTTTGCCAACGTTTACTTGACACATACGTTTACAAACCGGGCGTTGAAAAAACGCCC
>CALLZZ010000428.1 GCA_937858235.1 uncultured Clostridia bacterium | reverse complement strand
GCTCCAGCGCCGCCGCAACCGCGTTCTCATGCTCCGGGCGATACTGCCAAAGGTACGGATGGCGGGAATCGTCCCGGCTTCCCGTGTCGGAAACATCAAAGACGTATTGGATTCTCGGCCTGTCGCCGGAGGCGTCGATGAGCGCGATCCCTTTGCTGCCGCGCCGGACATACCGGTGCATTTTTTCGTTCCAAAGCTCATATCCGGCGCAGGCCGTCGCGTCGGGACGCTGGGCGTAGATCATGAGCTGCTCGTGATACGGGTACTTGTAGAGTCGCGCGGCGGTTTTCAGAAAATCCGTCCAGCTTTTGTGACTGGCGGTGATCCGTGTCGCCGTTTTCTCCGCGATCTGCTCGCAGGCTTGCAGTTTTGTCGGCATATATTTACAACTCCTTCCTGTTACTCAAATGAGTTTTATAATAAAACGTCACATAAACTAGTTTTTCAATATGCTAAAATGGCCGTTACAAAACGGAAGTTTTGTAACGGCCATCACCTTTGGTATTGCACTGTTTCTCTGAATTACAACTTTTTAAAAAACGCTTAATTGTTGATTTTTTGCTCATCAACGATGATATTGATTGACTTATATTTAATTTTTTGATAACTTAGTGTTTTTTCAAGTGATTTTAATAAAGCCGTGCGATTGCTCTTGGTAAGACAATCCGTAAATTCGTTCGACAATGTCACATTTAAGGTAAAAACATCCCCAACAACATACGTGGCGGTACTGCTATTCCCTGATTGTTCATACCCATTTGAATCGATTTTATAATCAACCATGCTTACACTATCAGGAATGTTATTCAACTTTTTCCATTCTTGAAAGATACTCTGTGGAGTGTAATCTAACTTCACCGATTCTTTTTTTATTTCAGTTGTGCCATTTTCAAGATAGTATATATCAACATAGTCATTGAGAATGGCGTTTGTGGTCTTTTCTTGATGTGCCTCTTTGCTTGATATTAAAGTAGGAAGAAATTTTGGTATGATTACAGAAGCACATAAAACAAGCGCAATACATGCGGCAATTCCAGTGAGACGTTTCCAATTGAAGCTGACCACATTTTTTTTGAGGGTGACAGCTTCATCGGCCTCTTGTATGAAGTTATCATCGATACTATTAATGGCATTATACAGATTTTTCCCTGTCATGCCATAAAGCCTCCTTTCTGTAAATAGACTTTCAATTTGTTTCTTGTCCTAAAAAGAGAGGATTTAACTTTACTTTCACTGATTTCAAAACGGACTGCAATTTCTTTAATGGAATCTGTGTACCAATATCGCCTAACAAATATAATTCGTGATTCGCGATCAATAGTATGGAGAAAACAGTTCACTGACCTCCCAAGATCATCGGCATCATATTGCCCTTCCACACCCTTTAATCCGACAATACATTCTTCCAGTTCAGAAAAGGCGATTTCTAATTCAGTGTTCCTTTTTTGAGCTGAATAATATTCGTATCGTTGCAAGGCAAGATTGCGAACGATCTTTCCAAGATAGGATTTTAACATACTGGGTTTTTGGGGAGGAATAGCATTCCATACCCTCAAATATGCGTCGCTTTCACATTCCTCGGCATCCTCCTTGCTTTTTAGGATGTTGTTAGCAATACAAAAGCAAAAATTTCCATATTTTATTTTAGTTTTGTTGATTGCTTCTTCGGAACGCTCAAAATACAACTGAATAATTTGGGAATCATCCATGCTTTTCCCCCTCTCTTATTTAATGAAAGCTTTCACTTATTATAGATCGGAAAAAAATAAATTGGTTGCAATGTCTTGAGAAAAATCATGTAAGAAATTGATAATCGTATTTTTCATTCAGTCTCCACGTTAAAATCCGGGAACAGGTCGAGCGCGGCGTATTCGGTATCACTCATGCTCCGGAGTTTTCCCAGCGCGGAATCCGTCAGGGCCAGAAGCTCCGTTTCCTCCGCGCCGAGATAGCCGCGCATCTGCGTCAGCTCCGCGATCAGACCCTCCCGCGTCCCGGTGTTGTAAATGCACATCAGGTTGATTTCATCGTTGGTAAACATATCACCGCTCCATTTCCGCGCCTCTGTCGGGC
>CALLZZ010000427.1 GCA_937858235.1 uncultured Clostridia bacterium | reverse complement strand
GCGGCAGACGTCCCGGCGCTGGCCGGAAGAAAACCGCCGTCAAGGAGAAATACGAGAACGGGAATCCGGGCGGCAGAAAGCTCGAGGTCCTGGACATCCCGGATACCGAGGGCGAGGACATGCCGGAACCGCACGAGTTCTTATCGGCCCGGCAGCACGACGGCTCCACCTTGGAAGCCGCGGACATCTACCGCGAGACTTGGGAATGGCTCGACAAGCTCGGCGTCGCCAAGGCCGTATCACCGCAGCTTCTGGAGCGTTATGCGATGTGCTCTGCGAGGTGGATTCAGTGCGAGGAAATGACAACCAAACTCGGATACCTCAGCAAGCATCCGACGACTGGGAAGCCGATCCCGTCGCCGTTCATCAATATCGGCATCAACTACATGAATCAGGCTAACCGCCTGTGGGACGAGATCTTCCAGATCGTGAAGGAAAACTGCTCCGCGGAATACGGCGGCACGAATCCGCAGGACGACGTGATGGAACGCCTGCTCCGCGCCCGGAAAGGAATGTAAATGAACACACAAAGACTTGAACAGGTGCCAATCGACAAGCTGGTGCCTTACGCCCGGAATGCCCGGACACACTCAAAAGAACAGATCGCGCAGCTCCGTTCCTCCCTCCGGGAGTTCGGATTTGTCAGCCCGGCGGTGATTGATAATGACTACAACATTCTTGTGGGCCATGGCAGAATCGCCGCGGCGCGCGAGGAAGGATACAAAACCGTTCCCTGCGTCTTCGCCGAGGAGCTGACCGACGCGCAGAAACGCGCCTACATCCTCGCTGACAATCAGTTGGCGCTCAACGCCGGATGGGACGAGGAAATGCTGTCCGTCGAACTGGCCGATCTGCAGGAGAACGCATTCGATCTGTCGCTGCTCGGATTCGATGAGGCAGACCTTGAGAAACTGCTCAGCAATGAAACCGAAGCCGAGGAGGACGATTTCGACGTCGACGCGGAACTGGAGAAGCCGTGCTTCTCGAAAACAGGCGATTTCTGGCACATCGGAAAGCACAAGGTTATCTGCGGAGACAGCACCGACCCGGAAACATTCGCAAAACTACTCGGAGGTGCGAAGGTGAACCTCGTCTGCACAGACGCGCCGTACTTCGTCAACCTGGAAAACGCATCCGGAAAGATTGCAAACGACGACCTCAAGGGAACGCAGGCCTACGACTTCCTGATGAAGTGCTTCACGAACTTCAAAAACGCGATGGCGGACGATGCTTCGATTTACGAGTTCTACGCGACCATGCAGGCGCGCGTGTTCTACGACGCCTTCGAGGACGCCGGATTCAAGGTAGGAGCCGGACTCATCTGGAAAAAGCCGCGCGCTCCGCTGATGCGGACGGACTGGAAGTTCAATATGGAGCCGATCATCTTCGGATGGAAAAAGGACGGCAAGCACAAGTGGTACGGCGATCAGAAGCAGAAAGCCGTCTTCGAGTTTGACGGCGTGAAGAACTCCAAGGAGGACGGATTCGGACATCCTAGTTCAAAGCCCGTCCCGCTCATCGCCTACCTCATCGAGCAGAGCACCGCGACGAACGGACTCGTGCTGGACGGATTCCTCGGCTCTGCTTCAACGCTCATCGCCTGCGACCAGATAGGCCGCGTCTGCTATGGCGTGGAGCTTGAACCCAAGTATGTGGATGTGGCGGTCGTGAGATATCTGCATTCACACAATGAGGACTCCTCCGATGTGAAGCTCATCCGCGACGGAAAGGAATACACATACGAGCAGGCGCTCGGGATGATGGAGGATGCCGATGGAAAAGAATAATCTCACGCTCGGCAGCCTGTTCGACGGCTCCGGAGGGTTCCCACTCGGCGGCATCATCGCCGGAATCGAACCGAAGTGGGCAAGCGAAATCGAACCGTTTCCTATCCGGGTAACGACAAAACGGCTGCCGCAGGTAAAGCACTACGGCGATGTGTCACAGATGGACGGCGCGAAGATAGAGCCAGTTGACATCATCACATTCGGCTCACCGTGCCAGGACATGTCAATTGCGGGCAAACGGGAAGGTCTGGGCGGCTCCAGGTCTTCTCTTTTTTATGAAGCAATACGAATCGTCAGAGAAATGAGGAGGGCGACCAATGGCGAATATCCGAAATACATCGTGTGGGAGAACGTCACAGGCGCTTTCTCCTCGAACAGGGGCGCGGACTTCCAGTCCGTACTCGAAGCGGTCTGCTCGGTCAAGGGATACAAGATTGATACTCCTCGACCTGAGAAATGGCCGAACGCCGGAGAAATCGTGGCAGACGATTTCAGTCTCGCATGGCGGGTTCTTGACGCTCAGTACTGGGGAGTTCCCCAGAGAAGAAAACGCATCTACCTTGTCGCGGATTTTGCAGGACAAGGCGCCGGAAAGATACTATTTGAGTCCGAAGGCATGTCTGGGTATTCTGGCGAGGGCTTCAAAGCGTGGCAAAGAGCTGCCGGAAGTCCTGAGAATCGCTCTGGAAAAACAGGCTTATGCCTGAACGATCAGGGCGGACAGCGCATGGAAGTTTCAGAAGATGTGACCGGCACGCTCCGCGCTGAGGCGCACCACCCACCCGTGACATTGCAGTCGGCCGGATTCTGCACGGAACATTCCGCAAAAGCGAAAGGCATCGGATTTGAGATTGAGAAATCACCTACATTGAAAGCATCAAAACCTCCCGCGACCGTTTACGAGAACCACAGCCAGGACAGCCGCTACAGCGGTCCGCTCGATACGGCGGACACGGTGACTGCCCGGTATGGCACAGGCGGCAACAACCAGCCGCTCGTGGTAGAGGAACAGAAAACCTACGATGTGCGGTTCACCTCGGAAGGCACGGGGAACGCCCGGCAGAACTGCTACGAAACAGACACCGCCCGGACGATAGACACCGGAGGCAACGCGCCCGACTCGAATCAGGGCGGAGTAGCGGTCGTGAACATGAAGGCGTTCGGCATCAGCTCCGACTCGAGCCGCGCTATGCTCTCGGACAATCCGCACGCCGGAATCTACGAAGCGGACACATCGCGGACACTCGATACCCGCGGCGGCGATCCCGCCTGCAATCAGGGAGGCATTGCTGTTGTGGCGCTTGAGGGAAACGGCACAAGACCATCGCACCGGGGAAGCGGATATTCCGAGGACGGCGTCAGCTTTACACTGAACGCAACCGAGAACCACGGCATCGCCTACCACTCGAGCAAGAACTCCTACCATACGAAGTTCACGGACGAGGACGCGGCGGACACGCTCGTCGCCACGGATTACAAAGACCCGCCGACGGTGTCAGCCGAGCCGGAATACATCGTCCGCAGGCTCACGCCCACCGAATGCGCGCGTCTGCAGGGGTTCCCTGACTGGTGGTGCTCTGACCTCGGGACGGAGAACCCGACCGATGAGGAAATGGTGTTCTGGCGGGATGTGTTTGAAACGCACCGCAAGGCCGTGACGCGCGCGAAGAAGCCGAAAACCGACAACCAGATACGCAAGTGGCTGAAAAATCCCCATTCCGATTCCAAGGAATACGCTATGTGGGGCAACGGGGTCGCGCTACCGTGCGTGTATTTCGTGCTTGCCGGGATTGTGTATTACGACCAGTTTTACAGCCAGAACAGGCTGGATAATTCTACGCCTTAATTATCGCGGATTCGCTTGATATTACAGCCGTTCAGAGTGATGTATAGACATGCCGAAAGGCACAGGGCCTGCGGCAGAAAATCACATTAAACGGAGGTAAAACAAATGCGAATCAATTACAACGTAACAGGAACACAGAGGAAGGAACTGGTCAAGGTCATCGCCAATACTACCGGCGCAAAGGCCGAGTACATGAAGATGCCGACCTGCAATTACCAGATCGACTACTTCACGGTAACCAAGGACGGCGCACTCGAGTTCGACGACATGGCGGACAGCGAGGAGGCCCGGAAGGTTCTCGAAGCCATCGCAGACGCAGGATTCGAACCGGAGCCGCAGGAAACAGCGGAAACCGAAGCCGAGGAAGAATCCGAAGAAGCAGACGAAACCGCGCAGGAAGCCGAGGAAACCGGCCTGACGGTCGAGATTCCGCTCGACAAGGTCGCGGTCGGAACACTGACCAACGTCCTCGAAGCAAAAGGAACGCTCATAAAGAAGGCGCTGGGCATTGAGGATTTACGGTTTGAAATCAAGGAAGACCGCATCGCCTTCCCATGGTTCCCGGAACTGCCGAGCCCGGACGAGACAAGAGCCTACACGATGTTCATCGCCCAGCTCTGCAAGCTCTCGAAAGACCTGAAACGGGCAAGCTCGACCGAGATGCCGGTCACCAACGAGAAGTACGCATTCCGCTGCTTCCTGCTCCGCCTCGGATTCATCGGCGCGGAATACAAGCAGGAGCGGAAAATCCTGCTCCAGAACCTTGAGGGCAACTCCAGCTGGAAGAACGGCGCTCCCAAGAAGGAAACTGCTGATGAAGCTACCGAGGAGGTGCAGGCATGAGGATGATCAGACCGGAACAGCTGCGCAAACAATACCCGAACGGCACCCGCGTGGAGCTGGTCCAGATGGACGACATTCAGGCTCCTCCTGCCGGAACCCGCGGCACGGTCTACGGCATCGACGACACCGGAAGCATGCTGGTCCACTGGGACAACGGCAGCGGACTGAACGTCATCTACGGCGAAGACATCGTGCGGAAGGTGGTGGACTGACATGGATGAGAAAATCAAGAAGCAGATCCTCGCGATCCGCGACACCGGTCTTTGCAACATGTTCGATCTGCCCTACGTGCAGCGGCTGGCATTCGACCGGAACTACTACGAGCTGGTTCTCTTCATCGAGGAGCACAGGAAGGAATACGTGCATTTCATCATGACCGGCGAAACCGGAGAATCCTGATTTTCAGACACAGAAATTTATCAATTTATCTGGCCGAATTGACTTGCTATATACCCTCGAAAGAGTGATGTATATACATGCCGAAAGGCACAGAAAACCTTGAAAACAAGCGAAAATCAGGAGGAACACACGATGGAAAAGAACACATACTTCGAACAGATGAGAAGCACGGCAATCGCCTACAACGAGGCACAGGCCATCCGCGAGAAGGACCGCGAAGCCATGAAGGAATCCGACGACTGGGACGGCGTGAAAGCATTTGACGAACGCGAGAAAAACGAGTTCCCATATCCTTTCACAAGCGGCCAGAACAAGGCGCTCGTTGAATACGACCGGAGCCTTCGGAACGGCGCGGACGCATTCGAGGTCGACGACCTTCCCTGGGATTACGAGCTTGCCGATTTCGTTGAAACGCTCCGCAAGGCTGGAATCGCCGCGATTGTGGTAACCGATGAAAGCACCGGCCTGATGGTCGGCATCTACGGACTGACAAACCTCGGCTGCACGATGAACGGACTTAAGACAGTCACGAGAGCCGACGACCACCGCTTCGGCAGCAAGGAACCGGAACGCAAGAACGGCATCGAATTCACCATCAGCGAGGAGGCTTAGCCATGTGGACGAACGGCAGCTTATTGATTGACGGCACGGTCGTTAAATACTGGGTGAAGCACTATCCGGAGCCTTCCGAGGAATACGGAATCGACGGCGGACGCATTTCCAAGATGGAACTTCGCGTCGACGGCAAAGTAACCCTCAATTACGACCGCGGCTGGGACATCGAGCCCGAGGACGAAGCCAGCCAGCTCGCCTACGCGGTGCTCATGAAGCAGTACAACTAAGCAACACCTGAATTTGAATATTCCGAAAGCAGAGCCTGGACGGGCTCTTGCTCTCGTACCGATAAAAGCCGCAGCGATGCGGTTTTTATGCCATCAGGAAGGAGGAATGCTCCGTGGCAATGCGAAAACTGAAGAAATACAAGGTCACGCGCTTTATGGAGAAAACCTCCCACTACGACCAGAACCTCGCGGATTACGCCTGTCTGTTCATCGAGCAGCTCTGCCACACCAAAGGCACATGGGCCGGAAAGCCGTTCGAGCTGATTGACTGGCAGGAGCAGATTGTTCGCGATCTGTTCGGCGTGATCAAGGAGAACGGCTACCGGCAGTTCAATACCGCCTACGTCGAGATCCCGAAAAAGCAAGGCAAGTCAGAACTTGCCGCTGCCATCGCCCTGCTACTCACGTGCGGCGACGGCGAGGAACGAGCTGAAGTCTACGGCTGCGCTGCGGACAGGAATCAGGCGAAGATCGTCTTTGACGTGGCGGTCGACATGGTGCGGTTCTGCCCGGCGCTCAGCAAGCGCGTGAAAATCCTCGAATCGCAGAAGCGGCTCGAATACCTTCCAACTCACAGCTTCTACCAGGTGCTCTCCGCCGACGTCGCGAACAAGCACGGATTCAACACGCATGGCGTGATCTTTGACGAACTGCACACGCAGCCGAACCGGAAACTCTTTGATGTCATGACAAAAGGCAGCGGCGATGCCAGGATGCAGCCGCTGTTCTTCCTAATCACGACTGCTGGGAATGACACAAATTCGATCTGCTACGAGCAGCACCAGAAGGCGCTCGACATCATGAACGGCAGGAAACACGATCCGACCTTCTACCCGGTCATCTTCGGAGCCGACGAATCTGAGGACTGGACGGACCCGAAGGTCTGGAAGAAAGCGAACCCGTCGCTCGGCATCACGGTCGGCATCGACAAGGTCAAGGCTGCATGTGAGTCGGCGAAGCAGAATCCCGGCGAGGAGAACGCCTTCCGGCAGCTCCGGCTCAACCAGTGGGTAAAGCAGTCGGTGCGCTGGATGCCGATGGACAAATGGGACGCCTGCGCATTCCCTGTGAATGAGGATGATTTGGAAGGATGCGTCTGCTACGGCGGACTCGACCTCTCATCCACGACGGATATCACGGCGTTCGTGCTGGTCTTCCCGCCGCAGGATGAGGACGACAAATATGTTGTTCTCCCCTACTTCTGGGTGCCAGAGGACACGCTTGACCTGAGAGTACGGCGCGACCATGTTCCCTATGACCTCTGGCAGAAACAAGGCGTGCTCGAAACGACCGAGGGCAATGTCATCCACTACGGATACATCGAGAAGTTCATCGAGAACCTCGGCGAACGCTTCAACATCCGCGAGATCGCCTTCGACCGCTGGGGAGCCGTCCAGATGGTGCAGAACCTCGAAGGTATGGGCTTCACCGTCGTTCCCTTCGGACAGGGCTTCAAGGACATGAGCCCGCCGACCAAGGAACTGATGAAGCTCGTTCTGGAGAAACGGATCGCCCACGGAGGCCATCCGGTGCTCCGCTGGATGATGGACAACCTCTTCATCCGCACAGATCCGGCAGGCAACATCAAGGCTGACAAGGAGAAATCAACCGAGAAAATCGACGGAGCAATCGCCACAATAATGGCGCTCGACCGGGCGATACGAATGGGCAACGACAACACCGCTTCTGTTTATGACAGCCGCGGCATTCTTTTTATCTGAGGTACAAATGCATGTTTTTGATGGCAATCATGGGCTTCCTGCTTCTACGGGAGGCCCTTAACAGTATGGAGGGAATGTTATGAGCATATTCAACAGATGGTTCAGAGGACGAGACGCACCCAAGGATTCAACCGCCGGGAGCAGCTACCGCTTCTTCTTCGGAGGAACAACCAGCGGCAAAGCCGTGACCGAGCGCTCCGCCATGCAGATGACGGCGGTCTACTCGTGCGTGCGAATCCTGTCAGAGGCAATCGCGGGCCTGCCGCTTCATTTGTATCGCTACACCGATAATGGCAGTAAGGAGAAGGCCATCGACCACCCGCTCTACGAGCTGCTGCACGATGAGCCGAATCCGGAGATGACTTCTTTCGTGTTCCGGGAGACGCTCATGACGCACCTGCTCCTCTGGGGCAACGCCTACGCGCAGATCATCCGCAACGGCAAGGGCGAGGTCGTGGCGCTGTATCCGCTCATGCCGAACCGCATGACGGTCGACCGCGACGAGAACGGCCAGCTCTACTACGAATATCAGACCTCGACCGACGAGGCGCACACCATGAACGGTTCGCTTGTACGGCTATCTCCGATGGATGTGCTGCATATTCCCGGTCTCGGCTTCGACGGCTTAGTCGGC
>CALLZZ010000426.1 GCA_937858235.1 uncultured Clostridia bacterium | reverse complement strand
AATTACAAAGCTGAGATCTATGATTACCTTCAGGTTATGTTCCAGTCTCTGAGCCGGGATATGTATTTTGATGCCCTAACTCAGCGGGAAAAGGAGTATAAAGAGCTTGCCGCACTGCTAAATAGGGTATACACCTTGAACTTCAGGGAGGATTATGACACTGAGAAGGCAAAATGGGCCAACGCATATGTCAAACTGGCCCCGCTTTCCGATAAAACCACGGCAAAAGAGTGGACCATCCGCCTTGACGACGAAGCAAACGGACAGATGAAGTTCACTCTGGGTGCCCATGAAACGGCGAGATTCCCTATGAAGGTGGAATTCTATAAAACAGAAAAGGACTTGGAAGAGGGTAAGGTTGCCTTGAGTGCCAAGCTCAAACCCTTTGTAAAAACCGAAATGGAGGTCATTTTAAATACAAAAACCAATAAGGTGGACTATTCCGGAACATATACAGGGGTCATGAATGTTACGGAAACAGGTAAGGATATTGATGTGACAACTGTAGTCACATTTGAAAAGGATTTTGGCGACGGCTCTTACTATAAAATCGTCTGCTCAAATAATGAAACCCAGAGCACCTACATCAACGGCAGCTATTTTGTGCGGTGGTCGACAGGCGAGGCAAATATTGCGGGAGCAAAATTTGTATTCTCCGCTGACGGAACATCGTTCAGCGCCTCAATGCGAGACCACAACGATAAAGAGTGGGGCGTGATTACCTGTCAGAGGTAAAAACGACCCCAAGCACAAGATATGTCGGCCAACATGAGAAAACAGCGCACAATAATCGGATCAAACAAACTGGAGGCATATCCATGAGAGATAATATTCCATCTGCGGGCAGAGGCAATAAAATCTTGCCCGCAATACTGATCGCGGCCAATCTGCTGATGCTTGTGATAGGCGTTCTCACCATACCGCCCAATTTGCCGTCAGCAGCAGTAAAGGAATCTCCTGCGCCGAGGACGGAGCAAACAGCGCTCGTTACACCGGCATCGGAGAAAGAAACCCCGCCTGCGGCCACGGAAAGCGGCAGTATTCCCGCGCCGGAGGTAACAGGCGTGAGCTTATCCACGGAGGAACGCCCCGATTTGGAGGACTTTCTCTGGTACACAGAGGACGTGGTTTATGACGGAGTTCCATCCGATGCGAATATCATAGACAATATTGGCCCGCTGACCGGAAGCTGGAAAGCACTCATTATCTACGACCCCAATAACGAATACGACTCGGGCGCTATGGAGTTTCTCAATGTCGCCCTTGCAGGTGCGGCGGAGAGCCTGAGCCTCACCCTCGACTGGTATCAGATTTTTTGGGCAAACGAGGGAGAACGCTTCGACGAAACGGATATGGAGGACGGCGTATTTCTGGGCAAGTGGGAAAACGGCGGCCTGTGGGCGTCCGGTGCGGGAACCATACACCTGACGAAGTTCTACGAGCTTAATGGGAAGCAATACGCCGTCGGTACGATGGATACGCCCGACGGGACACCGGCGCTTGTGGCGCTGGTGCGGCCATAAGGAGGTGCAGATATGGGAAAATATTGTACGAATTGCGGCAAGGAGCTTCATACCGGCGCTCGCTTCTGCGCCAAATGCGGCGCGGCGGTGCTTGATGTGCCTGTGAATCCCACTCCCATGGCACAGCCAAAATCTGTGCCGCAACCACAACCGATCGCCGAGGCACAGCCTCAAAAAAGCATCCCGCCCACTGCGATGCCAACACAAAAAAACGCCGCAGCACCGAAAAGAAACAGCGGGCGCAATGCGCTGTGCATCGTGCTTTCCGTGCTACTTGTCATACAGATCGCGGCGGTGGCTCTCTACGGCTGGCCGGGGTTTATGGTCGGCGGCGGGATCCA
>CALLZZ010000425.1 GCA_937858235.1 uncultured Clostridia bacterium | reverse complement strand
TATGACACACCAGAAAACCTAGGTAAAGCCTATAGGGGAACGTCTCATACCTACTATGCGGCAAAATACTGGATGACAGGAGTCTATAATTTCACAGACGATGCGCCTCCTCAACCGTTTATTCCCATCGTGGCTTATTGGGATGATGATAATAAAGTGCCCTGGGCATTGCCTCATGTCTACGATTATATGGAAGGAAGAGATGCCACTCGCTATAGCTATCCACTCTTATCTGCAAGCTACAATGGCAGACAGTATCTGACGGCCTATGGCAAACAACAAAAGTTAGCCTTTGGAACTGTTTATGTGGATCATGATGCCATGCCGGATAGTTATTCTGGTGTTGTTTCTGTTTCTAATAGCGTCACAACACTGGGGGATGAAGGTGCGGCAACCTATCATTTCACGCTTGCTCAGGCAGGAACTTATGATGTAGCAGTAAAGCTAGGCTTTCCCTTTTGGGATAAGAATAGTATTCACATCTCCCTTGATGGAAATGAAGTAGATTTTTCTGAAAACAGACTGTGGTGGCCTTATTGGAGAACGACTTTCTGGACGGTACTGAAAAAAGGAGTGAGCCTTTCTCAAGGAACACATACCATCACCATTTCGCTTGGGGCAAAGGGTGCACAGTTTTATGGATTTAGAGTCTGTTCTTCATTTTCTGAGGAGCCAACAGTTGGTGAAGCAGAATATACCCTTGCTCCTAGACATTTCAAAGATGTAAATGGTGATATGGTAGGGCCTGCAACTGGTTTTAAGTTGACGCTTGAAATGCTTAGAAGAAAAGCAGATTCTGCCCTTGTGTGGTATGAGGATTTTAGAGATGATAACCCTCTCCCCCAAAGCTACTGGACAACATTATCAGGCGAATGGAGTGTTTGGCAAGATACAAGCAGTTCGATGAATAGACCCTATTCCCAACTGGAGGGTAAGGGGCAGTTAGCATGGAACTACAACAATTTTTCAGATATACATTTAAGGGCGCAGATTATTTTTCCTGAGACCTTTAGTGGCAAGGCAGGTGTTTTTATTGGAACGATTTATTGTTGCTTTAATTATGATAACCAGCGTATTGAACTGTATGAAGGTTCTACTTTAAAAGGTAGTTATGCCACCAGCTTTTCAAAAACATCGGCCGCAAACATTCGATCGAATCCAAGCTTTTACACTCTAGAAATTCGAAAGCGTGGCAATCAAGTGCGGGTCTATTCCTCTGCATCCAATACACTGCGCTTTACAGCCACTTGCTCGGATGTGACAGGGTATGCAGGTATTCGTTCGGATAATAAAGTCCATTGCCAGTTGCTTCGCTTAGGCGATGCTTGGACCTATGAGCCTTATGAACGCTTTGACGTGCTTATGCCAGATGGAACATTTAAAACTTATGGTCGGCTATCAAGAAGTAACTGTTCTTGGGATGATGAGTTTCAAGTATTTACTTTAACAGCAGACCTTGAAGAATCAGCCACAAGAAGTGAAAGCATCTCCCTAGATTATGATTTTTTTCATTCAGATATGATGGCATCCATCCAGTGCGGAAAGGACTACAGTGTCACCATCATTCCAAGGGATATTAACATCTGGATATCTCGTATTTTCTTAGGTGATGGTGACGGATTTTCCATTCTTTATTATCAGGATGTGGATAGCCTTGTGTACTGGGCAAATGAAGCAGCTTATCGGTGGAAACTTCGAGGCATGTGTATGTGGTCACTAGGGCAGGAGGATTTAAGACTCTGGGAGTGGCTACCAAAACAAATAGAGTAATCAAAGGAACATCTGCAAAAGTAGGTGTTCTTTTTATTTCAACAAAAGGAGGAATTTTCAATGAAAGAAATATGGAACTGGATCCAAGTTGTGATAACAGCAATCGGTGGATTCTTCGGATGGTTTTTAGGAGGAGCAGACGGATTTTTATATGCGCTACTAGTCTTTGTAGTCATCGACTATCTAACAGGTGTCTTATGTGCCATCGCTGATAAGACCCTATCAAGTGAAGTGGGATTTATCGGAATCAGCCGTAAAGTGCTGATTTTTGTTTTAGTGGGTGTGGCCAACATTTTAGATGTCTATGTGATTGGTGATGGGAGCGTACTAAGAACAGCGATTGTTTTCTTCTACTTATCGAATGAGGGGATCTCGCTGTTAGAAAACTCAGCTCATCTTGGACTACCGATCCCAGAAAAACTAAAAGATGTATTAAAACAGCTTCATAACAAGAGCGACGAGGAGGAATAATCATGAAAACTAAAGGAATCGATATCAGCACGTGGCAAAAACCAAGTCAGATAAACTATGACCAACTTGCGAAAGAGGTTGATTTTGTCATTCTACGTGCAGGATACACCGGTCACGGTACAGGAGTGAGTTTACACAAAGATGATGCCTTTGAAAAACACTACAAAGCCTTTCACGAGAGAGGTATTCCTATCGGTGTTTACTGGTACAGCTGTGCCAATACCAAAACCAAGGGCATAGCAGAAGCGAATAAATGCCTAGAAATTATCAAAGGCAAGACCATCTCTTATCCCGTTTTTATTGATACAGAGGATAATTATCACCAGCAACCAAGTGGCAAGAAAGCCATTACCGATGCTTTAGTAGGCTTTTGTGAAACCGTAGAAAATGCTGGATATTATGCTGGTATCTATGCGTCTAGTTCTTGGTTTCAAGATTTAACAGAACTGGATCGTATAGCACCTTATGATTTCTGGGTCGCTCAGTGGTCGAGTAAAGAACCGACACTTCGTCATGGTATCTGGCAGTACACAAGCAAAGGTAAACTAAGTGGTTACTCAGGAAACTTAGACATGAATTATGCTTTTAAAGATTACAAAGCGATTATCCAAAGTGCAGGGCTTAATCATCTTGGGAAAGAAGAAAACGTACCTGCTCCTACAGAAAAGAAATCGGTCGAGCTGCTGGCCAAGGAAGTCATTCAAGGGTTATGGGGTAATGGTGAAGAACGAAAGAAACGCTTAACAGATGCAGGCTATGATTATGCGGTGGTGCAATCAAAGGTCAATGAAATGCTATCTAGTAAAAAGTCTATTGATGCCATCGCAAAGGAAGTCATTCGTGGCGATTGGGGTAACGGACAAGATCGAAAAAACAAACTTACAAATGCCGGCTATGACTACATTTCGGTACAAAAAAGGGTAAATGAACTCTTGAAATAAGAACTAGTAAGAATGCCTATCAAGGAGTATTTCTCTTTGGTAGGCATTCTTTTTTTCTAAACCGTCAGATTCTATTACCTCCCGTGGCTACTAGGTAGAGGGCAACAAAAAAATCGCCCTTTGGAAAGAGGTGATGGATATGAAACACAATCTCAAAATTAGTGTTTCTAAGAAACCACAGACAGGCGGACTTGTTACCTACCGTAATGTGTCCGTAAGGGAACGAATTCTTCGCTTTCTTTTAGGGAGTAAACAGCGTGTAACGATTGTGATTCCTGGAGATAGCATCGAGGAACTCTCTATCTGTGAAATGACGAAAGGAGGTACTGACCTTGAGCAAAATAAAATTACTGCTTGAAGTGGTAAATGATATGCGAAGTCTTGCTGACAGCATACAGGCGGTTTGTAATGCAATGGCAGAAAGTGATTCTGCTCCCAAAGAAGTGCCTGCCACAAAGACAGAAACAGCAAACGAGCCGGATATCCCACTGGAAAAAGTGCGTATGGTACTTGCTGAAAAGAGCCAGATTGGGTTTACTGCCGAAGTGCGAGGACTCATTCAAAAGTATGGTGCAGACAAGTTAAGTGCGGTTGACAAGGCTTATTATGCTGATATCTTGAAAGATGCGGAGGAGCTTGGAAATGGGTAATCATGCAATATTATCTGCATCCTCATCCCACAGGTGGCTCAACTGCCTACCCTCTGCAAGACTTGAACTGGAGTTTGAAGACCAAAGTGGTGAGGCAGCAAAAGAAGGTACAGCGGCTCATGACCTGTGTGAACACAAACTAAAAAAGGCACTTCATATGAGAAGTCAGCGACCTGTCTCTGAGTATAACTCTGATGAGATGGAGGAATGTACAGATGCTTACGTGGACTTCGTTATGGAACAGGTGGAACTTGCAAAAACAAAATGTAACGATCCAATCGTTCTTATCGAACAGCATCTTGATTTTTCATGCTATGTACCAGACGGCTTTGGAACAGGAGACTGTGTGATTATCGCGGATGACAGACTTCACATCGTAGACTTTAAGTATGGGTTGGGTGTGCTAGTCGATGCGGTGGACAATCCACAGATGAAACTGTATGCCCTAGGAGCACTTGGAATCTATGATCACCTGTATGACATCAAAGAAGTGTCTATGACAATCTTTCAGCCAAGAAGAGAAAATGTCAGCACCTGGACAATACCGGTGGAAGAACTAAAAGGCTGGGCGGAAGAGGAACTAAAGCCTAGGGCGGTCAAGGCCTTTAATGGTGAGGGTGAATACATCCCCGGTCCATGGTGTACCTTCTGTAAAGCGGCAAACAAATGTAGGGCTAGAGCCGAAGAAAAGCTAAAACTTGCAGAGAAAGAATTCAAGATGCCACCTCTGCTGACGGATGCTGAGATAGAAGAAATCTTACTTATTCTTCCCGACCTTACCAAGTGGGCGAATGAAATAACAGCCTATGCCACTGATGCAGCAGTCAATCACGGTAAAGAGTGGAACGGTTTTAAAGTTGTGGAAGGTCGCTCGGTTCGCAAGTACAAAGATGAAGGAGCCATTGCAGAAAAAGCCGTGGCAGGTGGATATAAGGACATTTACAGAAAGAGCCTTATTCCGCTGACAGAGATGCAAAAACTGATGGGTAAATCCAAATTTGAGGAACTCCTCGGTGACCTCATTTACAAACCACCGGGTAAGCCGACTCTTGTTCCAAACTCAGATAAAAGACCGGCAATGAACGTAGCAGATGCTAAAAACGAATTTAACGAAATTATGGAGGATTAAATATTATGGCAAATATGCAAAACAAGACAAAAGTTATCACAGGTGTAAACTCAAGATTCTCTTACTTCCACGGTTGGGAGCCTATATCCATTAATGGTGGTGCGGAAAAGTACAGCGTATCCGTCCTTATTCCAAAGGATGACAAGGAAACCATTAATGCCATCCATGCAGCAGTTGATGCTGCCATTGAGGAAGGTATCGCAAAGTTTGGTGGTA
>CALLZZ010000424.1 GCA_937858235.1 uncultured Clostridia bacterium | reverse complement strand
TCTTTATTGACGTATCCGGCAGGATTGCCATAATAAAAAACGACACCGCCTTTCTCTTTTATACCTTGCATTTTCATCACCTGCCTTTAATATAAACTTGCTTCCGGAAAGCTAAAGCCTTAGTTTCAGATTTCTGCATCATTAACTATTGAAAATTTTTCCTTGCCCGTAGACAATTTCATCGAGCATGATCAGTTCATCAAGCTTTGCAAGGCAGATACCGGATGAGGCAAGAATTGAAACTATGCCGGAAGGCACATCAGTAATATCTTCTTGGATATCTGCTTCTGCAACAGTAATTTCGCCGCTATCCTCATCGGCATAAGCTTCTAATTTAGCATCTGTCGGGATACCAGCTTCCTCCAGGATATAGTCTGGAATACGAACATCCCCGCTTCCATCCAGTAAGCTCTGGCAAAGCTCGCACTGAGCTACCCAGCTTTCCGGGGTATTATGACAGCTCGTAGCTTCACAATCACTTTTGTTATCTGAATCTTCACATGGTTGTAAATCTCCGCAGTTATTGCAAAAACCACAGGCCTGTGCCAGTATCACTGTAAGGTCGGAAGCAAGTGTGCTTAGGGTATTTATTACCTTTGTAAGTTCCAGCACTGTCATTTTGCCGTCTAAAATCACACAGACATTTTCACCAGTTACGACATCAAGTACCTCAGCATCAGCAAGGGATGTTCCCTCCAGCATTTCGTCAAGGATATCTTTTTCTGCTATTTTCTCGCTTTGATTTTTCTTCATAGATATATTCCTCCATTAAATTATTGCCCTTAGATTGAAACTGTCTTATTCCTCATCCGATGTAAAACCGGGCGCTCTTATATCGAACAGATTCATCTGTGCCGGGATGCTTAAGCCTCGCTCCTGCATATCGTAATTAGCTATGAGAATTTCAGGAAACTGGGAACCCCTGTTATAACGCTGTTTGATATTATTGATGCGGGTATAAGCATCAATTTGAATACCCGGTGCATTGTAGAGTTCTCTGATAAATTCACAATCATTGTAGGAAAGCAGGAATTTACCTTGGGCTTTCATCAGAGAATCCCTTAAACGAATGTGGTCTTTTTCTGTAAATCCGTCCTCCCCGACATTTTTGTAATAGCCTTCAGTTTCAAAATACGGCGGGTCGCAATAGAAAAAACTCACCGGCCGATCATATTGCCTGATAAGCTTTTCAAAGTCCTTATTTTCAATCACCACCTTTGCAAGTCTGCGATGTGCCTGCTCTATCAGCGGAAAATTGCTCCAAATATCGTGGGGCTGGCTGCCGAAACTGGTTAGCCCTGAAGCGTAGCTATAGCGAATTAGCTGATAGAACCATGCCGCTTTTTGTACATCCGAGGCAGGGCTGTCACGGGCAAGACAGTTTTTTACATAGTCAAAATCCTCTCTGGAATTGAGGCAATATCGCAGTGCATCCATCAGCTCATTTGGTTTTTCCCTTACACAGCGATAAAGATTGACCAGCAGGCTATTAAAGTCGTTGTATACTTCAAAATCATTGCCGGGATTTTTATGAAAGAGTATCCAACCGGCACCTCCGAACACTTCGATATAGCGTTCGTAGTATAGGGGAAAAAGACTTACAATCAATTCACGAAGTGACTTTTTCCCGCCTATCCAGGACATGAAGCTATTCAGAGTCCTCACCCCCCTCCATAAAGGGCAGGCGGGTCTGTGCCTTGTCAAAATTTGAAAGAGAGCGGTTCAATCCACGAATAGCGGCACTGATACCGGCAATCCTGCGCCTCATATGACGGATGGTGGCTCGCAGTTCGCTTTCAGTTTTTGCATAGTAATAGCCGCTTTGGTCGCTGGCAATAGGGGTTGCTTCACGGCGCAGGATATTGATAATGTCTCGGAGCTCCTTGCCATTTACACAAAATAACTTCTCCAGCTCTCGGCTTAGGATTGCATTTTCCTTACCGAGATGATGGGCTTTGAGATATTCTGCAAGCTGGTCTTTGTCCATTCTTGCCTCCTTTCCGACCGCTTGCCCGAAAGAAAAACAAGATAGAGTAAAAAAAGCAAGACCGCTTTCTTTGGGGAAAACGGCCTTGCTTTTTTGATTGATATATGAAAAACACCGGATGTTATACCGGTGTCGTTTCGTCTTTATTTACTTACTGATAGATGAGCTTTCTTAATTTAAAATAAAAACATTACTGAGTTGAAATTTAGTAATGCCTTTTGGTCATTATTCATATAGGTTTATAATTTCAAGGTTTTCTCTTTCTGCCATGCGGACAGTCTGTGCTGTACCGCTTCTGGCTTGCCCGTTCCAGTAACATATAATCCTATTGCTGCGTTCTACCATATACTGATTTCGATGAGCATAACATCGGCTGTTGTAATTGGTATTTAAGATAATGACATCATCGCATTTAGGCATGATTTCATAATATAGTTCATGATCTGAAAGCGAGTACCTCACTGCCTGTTCTTCAAAGGGGATTACGGCAATCAGCCGAATATACCGTGGATTGTTAAAGTCAATCACTTTTTTCTTTTTAATCACTTCCTCCGCTGCCATAAGGTCCCACCCATAGGCACCTCCAAACAAAAAGGTGTTGTAGCCATCTTGTATTGCTTTTTCAATTTCCTCTGACAGCTTTATTCTCAAATGTTTCAAGGTATCTCCTTTTGGAAGCTTTTCACTTCGATGCCCGGTAAAGCATACTGTTTTTTCTCTGATAAGTCTCCGGTTCACATTTCATCCTCCAGTCATATTGCTCATTTTTCATATTGATATACTCCATACACAGTATAAGCAACATGACTGTCACAGTCAACTTATAGGGATATACTTTATATTGATAATATCCATATTTGGAAGGAGTGATATTTATAGAACGTTTAAAACAGCTAAGGGAAGCTAAAAACCTGACACAGCTTCGCCTTGCAATGGAGCTTAATGTGTCGCAGGAAACCATCAGCGGCTACGAGATCGGAAAAGCGGTACCGCCTGCGGAAATGCTTGTGAAGCTCGCTGATACCCTTGATACTTCGGTGGACTATATTCTTGGCAGAACCGACATAAAATCCACGCTTCGGGCTTCTGAACTAAGTGAGCAGGAGGCGGAAATACTTATAATCCTACGCAAACAGCCGGAGGATAAAAGAATTTTTGTTTATGATTTGATAAAGGGACTTGAAAAATAGGGAAGCGGCAGGGTGTTTTGCATCTTGCCGTTTTTCCTATTTCATCGTTAAACCCATGCCTTGTTCTTCTTCCGGTTCAATAACTGAAAAGCTATCCTCGCCAACAATAACACCAAGGCTGCGCCCATTTTCGAAGCTGCAGTGCAGTGTACCGATATCATCCACAAAATCTACTATCCCTTCAATACCAGGCGGAATTGGTGCATAGGGATCGGACATAGATTCCATACGGATTTTAGTACCTGGTGGAAATTTTTCTTTAATTCTTTCAACCTGTTGTCTTGTAGGAAATCCATTCATTTCACATACCTCCAAACTTCATTTCATATTTTTGTTCTGTAATTCCCATTTCTTCAGCGGTTTTCAGGCTCCAATCATGAGAGTTCCAAAGACTTACATATACCTCCTTGCCGTTACACTTAATTTCACGCTGCTCGAGGCCTTCTCCAAAGCCGTCAGAGCATTGACCCTCGATGGCTTCCTTAATTTTTATAAGCTCTCCTTGATTTAAGGGTGCATTAAGAGTAAGAACTGCAACTCCCATCAGCTCTCCATCAATTACTTCTACATCAAACAGATACTTTTGTACTTTTGCATTCACCGTATCGGGCTGATCATAGTAATCCATCATGCCACGCTTTTCATCATCCAAACGATGATTTATAATAGCAGTTCTTATTTCATCTTCATAGGAACTTAGTTCTTCAGAATACACATCTATTTCATAATCTACCTGATAAAGATCCCCATAGTCATTTTCATCCTGATAGGTAACAGCCCTAAGAGGCATATACAGTTTAAGCTCCTGCGGTTCGTGCAGCTCTTTAATTTTAAGCCCGATATTTTTATTCAAAATTCCCTGCATTTCCAGGTCATATCCGTGGTAAAGTAGATAACCTTTAGAAGTAAATGTCCCGGTTTCACGGCTGATTTTGTCCTGCCCATAGGATTTAAAGTCGATGTAGTCCTCCAAATTTTTGTCATATTCAATACGACCGCTTTCGCAAATCATATATCTGCCGTATTGCTCCAGAGTGTGGATATCGGGAAAACTTTCAAACTCATACATACAGCCTGCCAGCGTTTTAAGTTCCTCTCCTTTAGTGATTTTTACAAAGGCTGCAAGTTCAGATAAAGATATAACCTCACGCTGTCCCATCTCCTTAAAAATTTCGGCAAATTGGTTGAGGGCATATAGGTCTGACTGATCTTTAACTGCCATATCTGCAAGGTTATCAGGGATATTGTGTTCTTCTACCTGCCAGTGGATTTCTTCAAGACTCTTTGCGCCTAATCGCTCTAAAGCCTTGTTAATCTCACTCTGCTCCATAGGCAGATAAAGATATTCGCTACGATTTTGAGCACTCAGAAGCAGTGTAATAGGAGTATTCTCATATTGGTAATAGGGAAAGTTTCTGCCGTCATAGGTCTGTACAATCTCATTGCTGTTTCTATACACCACTCCATATGGTGTTATCACAGGATTAGGGTTTTCTGCAATCATGCTTTCAAAGTATTTTCGTCCGTCAAGGCTCTCTAATTCCTCTGTGCTGACTGCCATTTGCTCCGTTAGGTACATCTGCCTGCCTACGGCATTTAAGTCGCTAAAATCGGCTACAAGGCTGTAACAATGGGTATTAAAACTTAGGTTAATAAGCTCCGTCATTGTTTCAGCTTTTTCGGCATAAGCAGCTGCATAAAAGGTTGCAAGCTCCTTTTGATCGAAGCTGTCCAATCGCTTCATCAGGAAGTTTAACTCATCAAGATTTACTGTTTTATCAGAGAGCAGGGTCGACAACCTTTCATTGTTATGGACGCTGCCGATTTTAATCTCTGTTTTTGTAGTATTGGCGACACCAAGACTGTCGCATAAAATCTGCAGTTCTTTTTCCTTACTGGGATAAGTAAGGTTTTGATAATTGTTTTCATGCATACATTGAATCATTGCTCGCATATTTTTTCCTCCTTTGATTGATTTTTTGTATATCGGTTCTTAGGCAATCTCC
>CALLZZ010000423.1 GCA_937858235.1 uncultured Clostridia bacterium | reverse complement strand
TCATACTCTGCATGTTTCTTGACTTCTCCATTCATAGGAGAGGCGTTATGGACAAACAAGAAGCTATTGAATTTATAACTGATTATTATAAGGCGGTATGTGAGGCGTATCGTCTTGGAAATACTGAATCTTCTTATAATGCGCCAATCTTAGCAATGATTGCTCACTTTGGCTGCGCTGCACGCGATATGTCTGGAGAACGGGGTGGTCAAGCTGGCGAAAACATTGATATTAAGCTATGGCATAATGATGAGGTCGTCACTGAAACTGAGCCATTTGCCGGTGTAGAAGTAAAGAAGGTCAACGGAATAGATGCACGAGCCAGAAAGCAGATCAAAGTTGAAGCTGACCGTTACGGAAATGCGATTCTAACTAATAATCTCGTGTGGCAGTTTTGGCGCTCTGGCGAGGATAAGATGTACTCAGGCGTTCAACTTATTGAATTAAAAGGTGACAAGCTCATTCTTAGATATGAGAATATTGAACTGTTTTCGAGCCTTTTTGAAGATTTTTTGCTCCAAAGCCCAGCGCAAATTCACTCATCAGATAAACTTGCAGAATATATGGCAATGCATGCAAGAACAATCCGAAGCATCGTTATTGGCATTCTCAAAGATGACGGAAAAGGTAATCCGCTACTTAATGACAGGCAAAAAAGCTTGCCAATGTTTCCAGAACTATATGGGCTTTACAGCAGGATCAAATCTGATTTGCGTCCTACGATGGGCACCCGTGATTTCGCAGATATGTATGCGCAGACCATTGTTTACGGCCTATTTATCGCCAGATACAATGACACATCGTTGGATTCTTTTGACAGGTATGAAGCCATAAAATTTTTGCAGGAAGAATCAGAACTGCTCAAACAATTTTTCATGCATATTGCTGGCTCAGGGAAAAAGCACCCTACGCTTGAAGGGGTTATTGATAAACTTTGCTCACTATATCGGATATGCAATATTTCCGACTTGTTAGGCCGCAATGAACACCAAGATACCATTATCCATTTTTATGAAGAGTTTTTGACATTTTACGATCCAGCGCTTCGCAAATCGCTTGGAGTGTTCTATACGCCGGTCCAAGCTGTAAAATACTTGGTTGCGATGGTAGATCATTCGCTTGTGGATGATTTTGATATAGCGGGTGGATTATCAAATAACGACAAAACATCAATAACTGTACCGTGTGCACCATATATGGTTTCAAAGAAAAAATGGGCTGAGAAAAAGACTATTTCTGTCCCTCGTGTTGCCATTCTTGACCCTGCTTGTGGAACAGGCTCATTTGGTGCAGAGATTATCAAATATATCAAAAATACTTATTTTTCTGGCGCACGCGCAGCTTTTTATGAGAATTATATACAGCAGGAAGATGGACTGCTTTCACGGTTGATTGGCTTTGAAATCATGATGACAAGTTATGTTGTAGCACATCTTAAGATGCGGCGGACCATAGACGAAACTCTTGGACATATACCGGAAGTTCAGTTGCCTACAAATATTTTTCTTACTAATACATTGGCTCCACCAATATCTAGTCTTGAGCGCGGTGAGCAGATGACATTTTTCGATTTTTCTGCTGCCATCACAGATGAGGCATATCATGCAGATACATGGAAAACACGCCGCCCAATCAAAGTAATTATCGGAAATCCTCCTTACCTTGCCGCATCGACGAATCCGTATGATATATCTGCATATAAGACAGAAACAGATGGCGTCACAGATTTTGGCGAGCGTAAGCACTGGTTAAATGATGACTATGTAAAATTTTTTCGCTTTGCGGAGCAGATTATCGACAAGAACAACGAAGGTATTCTTGCATATGTTTCAAACAATGGATATCTGGATAATCCCACATTCAGAGGTATGCGCGCCAGTTTATTAAGATCGTTCGATAAAATTTACATCGTTAATCTGCACGGGAGCGCGAAGAAAAAAGAGACTACTCCTGATGGCGGAAAAGACGAGAATATATTTAATATCATGCAGGGTATTGCATTATTTATTGGTGTCAAAAAGACTGTTAGGTCGTCATGGGCAAATGTTTTCTATACAGACCTTTGGGGAACACGAAATGAAAAATTTGCAGCCTTGGAAAATGGTAACTTAACTTTTTCCAAGCTTTCGCTTGATCCCAAAATGGCCTATTTTGTCCCGTTTGGCAATAGTGATAAAGGTGCCTATGAAAAAAGCATAAGCGTGGCTGAACTTTTCCCCGTTAGTGTAACAGGTGTCGTTTCGGGTAATGATGATGCTGCGCTTGCGCCATCAAAGGCTGAATTAACTCGTCGTATGGATATCGTCAGAAACGCCACGGATGATAAGCCAATTTCTAACCTTTGGGGCCGATTTAGTAGAGGTCAGACAGCAGAAAAAATTCAAAATGATGTCTTATCAGAAGGAACTGTTACACCTATTGTTTTCCGCCCATTTGATTCTCGATGGACATACTATTCCGGCAATTCCTGTGGATGGGTACTTTGGCCTCGGGAGAAAAAGACCATGGGCCACTTATTGGCAGCGCCTACAAGTCCGATCGGGGCCAACATCGGTTTGGTTTTCTGCAAAACATCAAGAAGCTTCTTCTCTCCGTTTGTTTCCAAGAGCATTATTGCCCATCGCCTTTTTTCAGCTATGTGCGAAATAACCTATATTGCACCGCTTTATTTACGTTCCGAGACAGGAATGGAGGGCGAATCTTGGGCAGCAAATTTCGACGAAGAAAGATTCAGGCAGCTAACACAATATCTTCTTACGCCTCCGTCACCGATTGAAGTGTTTGATTATGTGTACGGCATTCTCCACGATCCAGTATATTGTGAGCAATATGCCCAATATTTGTGCCGGGATTTTCCTCGTGTACCAATCATAAATGAACCAGCGGATAAGAGAATTGACGGCTCTTTTTATGTAAGCGAAGAATTGTACAGACTTATGTTGCCACAGGCGAAAAGTTGAGAAAATTACACCTTATGCAAGTCAAGATTCCGGCATCGCTTGCAATTGAGCCGAATACTTCCGACGACATGGAAATTGGAGCGGTAAAATACAAGTGCGGTGTGCTTTCTCTTAATCCGAATAAACGTATTGTTGGAATTCCTAATGATGTATGGGAATATCAAATAGGCGGGTATCAGGTGTTGGACAAGTGGTTTAAGTCACATAAGGGCGAAAGCTTAACAATTGATAGCTTTGCACATATAGAAAATGTTGTCGGTCTGCTTTCCGAAACTATTAAATTGCGAGACTATCTGCGGGGGCTTCACTAATAGCAGAAAAAGACAAGACTTTTGTTTTTGAAAGTGTGGGCATGACGATGGTAAAAGAAAAAGTCAACAAAATAATTTATTTTGATAAAGAAACCATCCGTAATATTTTACAAGAACAAGATAATGGAGAGCTTTCACGAAAAACGGATGTTTCATCTTCTGTTCAAAATCAGGGGTCTATTGAAGCAGAAGCTTCTGCAAAATTAAAACTTGATGTACCATTTATTTCGAGGATTTCCTTTTTGTTCAGTGGTAGAATCGAAGCGTCGTACATAATTAAGCGAGATAACACGACTACGATTTCTTCAACAGAGATTTCCGAGTTTGAAAAACTGAAACCACTATTAATTTCTATTGAGGCAGTTCAACTGTCTGATATTGAAAACTCATCGACCTCCATTCGTGTCGCTGGTGGATATCTCAAAATTGTTAAGGGTGGCGTTGACGGCGTAGATACCAAAGAATTTAAAACGGTTATGGATAGTTATGATGGCTATGACACATACCAGGTAGATAACAAGAGATATGTCCGTTTTAATAATACTGCGTTTGTAAGTAATTATAAGAGAAATGATTTACTCACTACTACAATGACATTATATTGCATTCCAGTAGGTGAATTTGATAGAAGTCGTTTTGATTTTATTCAAGAGATAAGCAAAATGGAACGATTGATTTCTACTGCTGAAAAGATGCAAACTTTAGCAGATGCATTTCCGCCTGCTGTACAGCCAGCCAAACCAACGGAACCATTAGATACTAAAGATAAAGATACGGTGACTCTTTACGATGTTTTGTACGCTTGTGTAACGGCGGAGGCATCAGATGGAAGATAAGCGGAAATATCACATCATAATTGGGTCAAAAGCTTATTTTGACGCACATTTACCAAACTTTACCGAGGATGACGATGTAGACACATTTTTGGAGTTAGTAAAGCTTTCAGATGCATCTAAACAGAATAGACAACCTTACGATCAGTACGCGGCTAAGCTTATTCTCAAAAACAACAATTATCACGGTATTGTTGATGCCGCTCATGATCGTTTGGGACCGCTAATTGAAGATTTGACGATGGATTACGCAGAAATATATGTACATAATCCTCCTCGTGTGCTTAAAGAGTATCTTGAGGATCAGTATGACCGTTCATTAATTGAACTTGATGTGGTCAGCGAAGAATATGGTATAATACACGATTCGGCGCTGTTTGTTGAAAAGATGGCGGAAATTTCTGCGAATATAATTGGTCAACAGTTAGCTATTGAAGAGATGAGCAAAAGCCTGTGGTACCTGACAACAATAAAGCGAGCGAAACCATATGTCATAATGCTATATGGAAATAGCAGTCTTGGGAAAACGGAGTTAGTACGAGAAGTTGCAGCAAAATTCTTTGATGGGAAGTGTTTGGAAAAGCATTTGTCAATGTTTAAAAATAATAATTATTCGGAGTACTTCTTCGGTGATGCACCTAATCGCCGTAGTCTAGGTTTTGACCTATTGGAACGTGAATCCAACTTGATTTTTTTCGACGAACTTGATAAGTGTCCAGAACATTTTTATTCTGCGTTCTATACATTGTTCGATAATGTTCTTTTTAAAGATGCAACCTATGATGCAGATGTATCTGGTATAGTAATTGTTTTGACCTCCAATTTTCATACAGAAGATGAAATGAAAAAGCAGTTGGGGTTACCAATATTCTATCGAATCGATAAGTTTATTCATTTTGATGACTTTAACTGTGACACGATATACAATATTGTACAAAACGAGATAGCATCAAGGAAAGATGAATATGCAAGTAAACTTTCCCCCGAAATGGTTTATGCAGCAGTTAGTCCACTCATTTCCACTGGAGAAGTCAAGAAACATGCAGAGTATGAACACCCCAAATTTTATGATTATG
>CALLZZ010000422.1 GCA_937858235.1 uncultured Clostridia bacterium | reverse complement strand
TTTTCAAACGGCTCTATGAAGATAATGTGCTGGGCAAAATACCCAATGAAGTATTTCGTGCCCTAAGCAAAGACTACCTTGACGAGCAAAAAGAAGTAGCCATTGCTATCCCAGAGAAAGAACAAGAGCTTGAAAAACTCAAAAGCAGCATCGCCAATGTAGATTTATTTATAGCCAAAGCCAAGCAGTATCCTGAAATTCCAGAGTTGACTTCTGAAATCCTACACCTGTTTATTGATAAGATTGTGGTTGGTGAAAAGTCTGAACGATACTCAAGAACAGCATTTCAACAGGTAACTATCTACTATCGTGATGTTGGATTACTGGACTTAGCTGATACGCATGAGCTACAAAAGGAATTAGGTGTGGCATAACAATAGCAAAAGGCAGACAGCTCGGTGAAAGCTGTCTGCCATAATGCAACAAAACTATTGAATTAAAAATCTTTCCCTATAACACGGTGGTTAATAGGAAAGCTCCCTTTTCGCGCTTATATTGTATCTATCCCGAACACCGATGAAATCGGTGTCCTATGCCTGGCTGACCATAGGCGCACAATGCAATCAAAGTTTTCGATCAAACCTTTTTCAAAAGGTTTGCGGATTCTTAAGACAGAGCCTTAAGTGGGTCTGGGGCAAAGCCCCAGTTATCCCTTGTTTCACTTTTTTCCGTACATGAACAGGTCACACTTGATCATACCATTATATAACTTCCGTTTTTTGCGGGCCTTGGCACCGAATACCTGTTCAAATTCCGTGTGGCTGGACAAAATAGAAACGCGCCAGCCTTCCGGCAGCAATCCCACTGCGTGACCAAACTCCCCATAGAGTTTGGATACCTCATCTTTTTCCATCAGCCGCTCACCATAGGGCGGATTGGTAACCACGCGACCATAGGGCTGGGTACTATAAAACCGCCGGGCGTCATAGGCTTCAAAACGTACTGTATCCTCTACCTCTGCCTTTACCGCATTGCTCTGGGCAATTTCCACTGCTTTTGGGTCCAGATCACCACCCCAGATGTCGTAGGTTCGGTTGTACTCCTTAGAAATTGCTTCCTCCGCCGCATCCATCCAGTACCGTGACTCCACCGTATTCCACTTTTGGGAGGCAAAGCTGCGGTTCAAACCAGGCGCACGGTTTTTAGCAATCAGCGCCGCCTCAATGCAGATGGTGCCGCTGCCGCAGAAGGGATCACAGAAGGGATCCAATCCCCGGTAGCCGGAGAGGAGCACCATGGCTGCCGCCAAGGTTTCCCGAAGGGGTGCTTCCACCCCTACCGCACGGTAGCCCCGTTTGTAGAGTCCGGTACCACTGGTGTCCAAGCAGATGTGGACGTCATCCTTCATGATCGAAAAGTGGATCTGATAGCGGTTACCGGTTTCCGGCAGCCATTCCAATTCGCAGACCTTCCCCATCTTGGCGGAAACAGCTTTTTTCACAATAGACTGACAGGCTGGCACGCTAAAGAGCTGGGAGTTAATAGAGTACCCCTTTACCGGGAACTCCGCATCCTTCGGAATCCAATCCTGCCAGGGAATCCCATAAGTACCCTGATAAAGCTCCTCAAAGGTGATGGCAGAAAACTGCCTGAGCACCAACAACACCCGGGCGCCGCAGCGCAGGTTTAAATTCAATCGGGCCACATCTAACAGGGTACCTGTACAGAACACACGACCGTTTTCTGCCTGGATCTCTTCCATCTTTAATTTTCTTAATTCGTCTGCCACCAGCTTCTCAACGCCCAAATAACAGGGAATCATAAACTTTATTTTATCCATTGTACCTCCCAATATGTCGGTTACAAGATCCTGTCAAAACCGGCAGGACTGTTATCATTTCGTATTCTATTATAACCAAACTTTAACCCTTTCGCAATTTATTTTCCACTCTGACCCATGGACTTTTGTTTTCTCCTGTGCTACCATACATTCATACTGACTAAGAAAGGAGCTGTCCACTATGGCTGCATTTCCTATTTCCTTGCCCATCCTGTGGCTGATTATTCTGGTTGTCTTCGGGCTGCTGGAAGCTGCGACTGTGAGCCTGGTCTCCATTTGGTTCGCCGGCGGTGCACTGATTGCACTCCTGGTCTCCCTGTTCAGCGACAGCTTACTGGCCCAGTGTATTGTATTCCTGGCGGTTTCCGCCCTTTGTCTGGCACTAGTTCGACCCATCGCAAAAACCCATTTTTCTCCCCGTCTCCATCCCACCAACGCCGACCGTTTTATCGGTGAAGAGGCTGTAGTAACGGAAACCATTGACAATCTATCTGCCTCCGGTCAGGCGAAGATCTCAGGTCAGGTCTGGACTGCCCGCTCTGAGACCGACGAACCCATTCCCCTAGGCACTACCGTTACCGTCCTCCGGATTGAGGGCGTGAAACTAATTGTCCAAGCGAAAAACCTAGTGACCATTTAACAGAAAGAAAGGAGTTCGTTTATGTTTAAAATCATCATTCTGCTGGTTCTTGTGGCTCTGATTCTCATCGTTCTAGCGAAGAATATTGTTGTCGTCCAGCAGTCCCGCGCTTACGTATTAGAACGGCTGGGTGCATTCCAAAGTGTCTGGGGCGTCGGCATCCATCTGAAAATTCCCTTTATTGAACGGATTGCCCGCAAAGTCTCTTTGAAAGAGCAGATCGCGGATTTCCCCCCTCAGCCTGTCATCACCAAGGACAACGTCACCATCCAGGTAGACACCGTCCTGTTCTTCCAGATTACCGACCCCAAGCTGTACACCTACGGGGTAGAACAGCCCATGGCTGCCATTGAAAATCTGACCACTACCACACTGCGTAACCTGATCGGCGATCTAGAGCTGGATCAATCCCTGACCAGCCGTGACATCATCAACGCTAAAATGCGCTCCATCCTAGATGAAGCTACCGATCCCTGGGGGATCAAGGTCAACCGGGTGGAACTGAAGAACATCATGCCGCCTAAAGAAATTCAGACCGCCATGGAAAAACAGATGAAGGCAGAACGGGAACGCCGTGAATCCATCCTCCAGGCAGAAGGCCAGAAGCAGAGCCAGATCCTGGTGGCAGAAGGTGAAAAGCAGTCCCTGGTGCTTCGTGCGGAAGCTGCTAAGGAAGCCAAGCTGCTGGAGGCCGAGGCTCAGGCTCAGGCAATCCTGAAGGTGCAGCAGGCTCAGGCCACTGCACTAAAGGTGCTCAATGCGGCTGCTCCCAACGATCAGGTTGTCAAGCTCAAGGCGCTGGAAGCCTTCCAGGCGGCTGCCAACGGCAAAGCAACCAAGATCATCATCCCCAGCGAAATTCAGGGCCTTGCTGGCCTTGCCGCAAGTTTGAAGGGGATCATGGAAAAGGACGAACCAGTTACAAAGTAAAGAAAACAAGCAAGTGGTGGGACGCTGTGATCAGTTCCCACCGCTTATTTTATCCTGTAGCGAAAGCCATTCCATCTGTTTATAGGGCCATCATACCTTCTGTATTCACCTGTTTTCTCATCGTAACAGCGTAATTTTGTAGCACCAGCTCCAGCTGCCGCTGCATGCCCTGGGCTACGTCACAGGGCGCTAAAATGGTCACGCCGGTGCCCAATCCGAAGAGCCAGCCGTAAAACTGAGGGCTGACCGCCACGTGAACCGCTGCCGTAAAATATCCGTTATCCTCAGGAGCCATGTGGATTGCCTCTCCAAACCGATCCACAATCACATGGGAGAATCGGTTTTCGCAGCGTAGCAATACCTCCCGCTCTTCTCCCTTGAACATGCCAAAATGAATGCTGGCATAGTGACCCAAGTCAAAGGATTGATAG
>CALLZZ010000421.1 GCA_937858235.1 uncultured Clostridia bacterium | reverse complement strand
AAAATCAGGAACTGGCCGACTACAACAACGAACGCCTCGGCGTGACGGCGGCCCAGCGGCAGGCTATGGAGTGCGGCAGCATGGCAGGCTGGTCAGTCCCCGGCGCGGACCCGAAAGCCTATGAACCGGAAGAACCGAAGATGGGAGGAATGACCCTTGCGTAAAATTCTTAATGTGTACCTTGCCAGAACCAACACGCCGTATAGCGAGGCGTATGCGGATCTGGATCTGCCCGCTTCGCCCTATGAGCTGCTGGACGCGCTGGACAAGCTGCGGCTGGACGAGGGCGAAGCGCCCTATCTGCAGATCAATGAATACTATGATTTCGAGGATCTGGCACCGCTGCTCTCTGGGAACGCCGGTCTCTACGAGCTCAACGCCCTGGCGCAGAAGCTCTCGGAGCTGGACGAGCGGCAGCAGGTTTCCTTCAAGGGCCTTGTGCAGATGGAGGTCAACAAAAAGCAGGGGCTCATTCCCATATTGCGGCTCATCGACCTTGCCTACAGCACGGACTGCTGTCATGTGGCGGATGCGCTGAACGACGCCCAGCTTGGCAGATTCTATGCCAAGAACGGCTTTGTGCCGGAGGTGGAGCAGCTCCCGGATAAGGTGTTCGAGCTGCTGGATTTTGAAAAGATTGGACGGGAGGCCCGCATTGGTGAGGGCGGCGTTTTCACGGAAAAGGGCTATGTGGTGCAGCACACAGAGCTGAACGAGGCGTTTTTCGCGCTTGACCTCACGCCCAACCAGCCGGACTATCAGATCCTGCTGGAGTCGGAGGATGGCAGTATGCTCAAATTGCCGCAGGCAAAGCTGCCCGATACGACGCTGTGCCGCTGTCTGGACTGCCGGATTCCGCAGCTGATGGGGTCAATCGAGGCATCCGGCAGCATTGCAGTCGTCAATGAATTCGCCGGGCGGCTGTCCGGCATGACGGACAGAGAGATGCTCCGCTATAAGGCGGTGCTGGCCGCAACGAAATGCAATAGCCTACAAAGCTCTGTCGCTCTGCTGGACAATCTGGATCATTACATGCTGGACGCCAAAATCTCCAGCCCGGAGGATGCCGCACTTTCAGAACTGAACTTTATCGCCGGTGACAACGATATGGAACGGCTTCAGCAGTATGTGAACCTGCCCGCATACGGTCGGGATCTGTTGGAGCGTGACAACGCCGTCATTACGCCCTACGGGCACATGGCACGTGACGATTTTCGGCCCATACTGGCACCCTTTGAAGAACCAACTCTGGACGGAATGGAGATGCTGTAAATGAAAACATTTGAAGCGTTGAACCGGCTTCCCTCTACGCCGCAGGAAATGATGTGGCTGCGGGAGCGGATGGAAACGCTATCGGTCAAGGAATCGCTCATTCTCAGCGCGGCTCTGATGGGTAAACCCGCTTGCGACGCCAGAGATGTCATCAACATTTTTCAGACCATGTCCGATTACGAGGTATGCTACCCGGCCGGAAGTTATGAGGCCTTGGGACGGTTCTGTCTCTATTATGACGCGCAGCTCCCACAGGAGCTTGGCGATTACATTGATCTGGAACAGCTGGGCAAGACTTATGAGGATGAGCATCCCGGTGTTTTCATCGGGAACTGTTATGTGGAGTACCCCAATCAGGATCCCGCCCTCCGCTACGACGGATCGAACCTCGCGGCCTGTTTGGATGACGGCTGGAGCATAAAGGTGAAACTGGCGTCGGAACGCTGTCCCGACGGCGTGTGGCTCCGGCTGCCGGACTATGAGGACGCAAACGATGGCAGGCCGGACGAAATGCGAATAACGCTGGACGAGTTGGGTGTCAAGGGCGTGGACGAATGCACGCTGCTGGAGGCACGGTGTATTTTGCCGGATGCCGGCGACCTGACGGAACAGTATGACCGCGCTTCCGACCTCGTCTACGACGGGCAAAATCTGGGCTTTGTCTTGGACGAGCGTGGCCAGGGCATGCAGAATTTTATGGAGCTGTACGCCGGCGCGCTGGAGTACGAGGATTGCCGCACGCTGGCGGAGGCGCTGGACATCGCCGAAAGCCTAAATCGCTATGAGATCATCCCCGACGTTTCCCTGCGGGAATATGCGGAGCAGGAGCTAAAAAAGCAGGGCGTTGCCCTGCCTGAATCCGTTGCGGCCAGCTTTCACTATGAGGAATATGCCGCAGCTCTGCTGGAGCGGCGCGGTTTCCTGCTGACCCGCGATGACAGCGCCTATGTTGGAAAGGTGGGACAGACTTTTTTCGGAATGACTATGACATAAGAAAAGAGCCGTCTGACGGCAAGCTCTTTAGTCCAGTTCAACATCCATGCTATTAAATTCGGGCGTATCAAAAAACTCAGAAAGTGTAATGCCGAGTGCATCGCATAGCTTTTTAAGTGTGAAAACACGCGGATTCTTCGTTACCCCGGCCACAATATCATGGACAGTCGACGCCGTGGTCCCCGCTGTGCTGCACAACTTTCCAACCGTTATATTCCTCTCGCGGCACAGTTCCAAGATGCGCTGCGAGATCAGTGTGCTGTTATCCATGTTTTCACCTACATCTACGGTATTCCGAATTTATTATCTGCTATACGCGCAAAAATTACATTCGGAATTCCGTAGACATTGCAAGAAAAGTGTGGTAGCATGTCGTTAATACGGTATTCCGTATTAACGACAGAGGTGTATCCAATAATGAATAACGATTTTGAAAAGGCGTTCAGTGATTTCATTGACCGTCGGGAATACGATCAGGCGGAAAACGCGCTGTTCGCCATGGTGCGCATCGCCTTTCTTGCCGGGTGGAAAGCGGCAGGCGGCAATCCGCCCCAGCCGCAAAAGATATTTCAGATCGTACACAAGAAGGACATCAGCGAAAGCGCCATTGAAACAGATATAAGCCTGAAAAAATAATGACTGCTGCCGTCTCTGTAAGCGGCATCAATCCGAAGGAAGAGTAATTGAACCATGAAAACGTTGAATGAATATCTTAACGCCATCTCCAAGCGCGGGGACCGTTACGGCAGCAATGGGGGCATCCTTGACCTGCTTCTCTGGTGTAATAAGCAAAATACGCAGCAGGTCACCATTGAGGAGGCACGCCAATTCTATGAACACCCAGATTCACCATATCAGAAAACGCAGAAGTAAATAGTGTAATTACATAGCAGGGGCCGTTTTTCCGAAAGGGACAAAGGCCCCTGCTTTTTTATGCCCTTTTTCGGAAAAGCGCGCCGGAAAAGGAGGCAAAAATGCTCAAAAGTGAGCTCGCAGGGTACATGGAAATTTTTCATTGCGGCGAGCAATATGCGGCCGTCAGTCGGGAGCTTGAAATGGCGTTTGGCATCAAAGGAGCAGAACTGCGCGCACTTATCAATGCCTTGCGCAGGGACGGTGTTCCGATCTGCAGTAATGAAAAGGGTTATTTTTACGCGGAAACAGATGCGGAGCTGCTCCGAACCATCAGACACATGTCCAGCCGCATCGCCGGCATCAGCGGCGCGATCCGCGGGCTGAAAAAAGCGCGTACACGGTTCGATCCCGGTCAGACCTCCCTGCCCATGGGCGGAGGTGATGACCTCTGAACAGCTTCATGAGCTGGATCGGCGGGAAAAAAGCCCTGCGCGACACAATTCTCCCCATGTTCCCGCTGTACTATGAACGCTACATCGAGGTGTTCGGCGGCGGGGGCTGGATACTCTTCGCAAAACCGCCCGGCAACGATTTCGAGGTCTACAACGACTTCAACGGTCTGCTCGTCAACCTCTATCGCTGTGTGCGGGACAAACCGCGGGAGCTGATGGAAAAGCTCCAATACGTTCTGAATTCCAGAGAAGATTTTGAACTGGTCAGGGATAGTCTCGCCCGAGACAGCCCCGCGTCCGATGTGCAGAAAGCGGCGTGGTTTTACCAGCTTATCCGCTTTAGTTACGCCTCCAGTCTTGACAGCTTCGGTAGTCAGCCCCATGATATGCGGGCAAACTTCCCCCTCATCGAGCAGGCACATCGACGGCTGGCAAAGGTCGTGGTGGAGAATAAGGATTTTGAGAAGCTCATCCGGCAGTATGATCGCCCGGTGAGCTTTTTTTATTGCGACCCGCCCTATCACGCCACTGAAAGCTATTACAAAAACGTCGGAGAAGCAGGTTTCACCGAAGAAGACCATGTTCGTCTCCGGGACTTGCTTCTCGGCATACAGGGCAAGTTCCTGCTCTCCTATAACGACGACGAGTTCATCCGCGAGTTGTATGACGCGCCTGAAATTCAGATCCTCTCCACCACCCGCATCAACAATATCAAGCAGAGATATGACCCCAACAGCCAGTTCGCGGAGCTGCTCATCGGCAATTACGACCTCGGGGAACGGGCCCGCTGCGAACCGAGTCAGATGACCCTTTTCGATTATGGGCAGAAAACAGAAAATGATTATATGGAGGATGCACTATGAAAAACACTCAGAACACCACGAAAAGAACTGATCTCAGCATGACCATTCCTTCTCCGATTCTGGAGGGTTCTGGCATCGCGGAGGCAAAATGCGCGGAGCTGCACCAGCTCCGGCACTGCGTCGCCGTCCTGCAGGGAAAAATGACCACCTATGAACTGATCGAAGCCATCGAATCAATCTCAGGACTGGCGGAGTCCCTGACGACGCACCTTGCCGACGTCTGCGGCATCTGCGGTGGCTGCGACGCCTGCAATGAGACGCTGGAGGGCGAACAGGAGATCAAGATCCCGCCCGAGCTGCTGGACGAGTTGAATATTCCCCGCAGCGCCAAGCTGGAGGCTTACGCCGACCCGGACGAGGGTCTGATCCTCGTAGGTCGCGCCAATTATGAGCATGACATCTCCGACGTCCCCGACGACCTGCTCGAGATGCTGGTAACGGCGGGCGTCTGCGTCTGCGAACTGGAGGAACATCTGATGGAGGACGATGTCATCTATGGTGAATAACACCGGTCTCTACCCCTACTCTCTCGAGGAAGCGCGGCGGCAGAAGGAAATAAAGCTGTGGCGGGAGAGCAGAAAAGCCAACGCCGACTGCCGCGCGGTCATCGAAGAAACCATCAGCCGTGACTTAAATGGCAAGAATCTGAATCCGGGATGCGTGCAGAGCGTGCTTGCCGAGTTCGGATATAAGCGCGTCAACTGGGTGCTGGTCACAACCCTGCTGGTCAATGGCGCTGACGGCCGCTATTCTCCGGAAAACATGGCATGGGCGCGGCGGACTCCTGTTCGGGATCTCGGCTGGGAGAAAAAGCCGGAGACTATCTGCGTGGATGTCCGCCCTGAACTTCTGGAACAGTTCGTCAATCAATACCGTGAGGCGGTTCAGGACCTGGGTCTGTTCGATAGTACGAGTTGCGAGCAGGACACCAGTAAGCTGGATTTTACCGGCAAGGTGCTGGTACTCTCGCCGGATATTCTGAAGGAGGAATGCTGGAGGTCGGAGGATCAGCTCTGGTATGCTCACGACGGTTTCGGCTGCAGGCCAAACGACATTGGCCGTTCCGTCCGCTGCACCTGCCTTGGGGACGGAGAGGAAACCCGTTGGAACCGTCATGACTTTATCGGCGTACTCCGGGATGAATGTCTGCCGGATTGGGCGTGGGAAAGGCTGGCGGAGCTGACCGGGCAGACAGCGCCTGAGATCGGAGGAATGACCATGAACTAAGGAGGTGGATGCCGTGTCAGGCATTGAACAGAGAAGCGGCTGCGTCTGGTACTACGGCAACCCGGCCGGATATATCGACCGGGATACTGCCGTGGTGGACACCATGTTTCAAAACGATGAGCTGAATCGCTGGCTGTCAAAAAACAGCCTGTCGCCTCGTTGGACGGACGGCGTATACGAGCGGCTCTCCAGCGGTCATTCACCGTCTGTTGCGGAGGACGCCATGCCCGCCATCCTGAAAAGCTGCCGCATCTGGCAGCTCAAGCCCGGCGCGGCGGCATGGAAAGACATCGTCACCTTCGGAAGACCCCTACCAAAGCCGAAGATAGAGGATTACACCGTTGTCTACGACGGGCAGCTCGACACCAACGATCTGGAGGCAATCTATGACAAGTTTACCGAGCGCAGGCCACCCGGCTTTTCAGGCCGTCCGATGTCGGTCTCCGACCTCGTGGAACTCTACGACGGCGGCGGCAGCGATTTCTATTATCTCGACCGCACCTGCTTTCGGCCTGTTGAGTTTCCCGGCCTGGAGCAGGATTTCGGGATGAAGATGACCTTGTGACCCAGCGCCCGGACGGGCGCTTTTTGTTATCCAAAATTAAAAAGGAGGACATTTTCAATGGCAAAAACACAGACTCAAGCGGCGGAGCAGACCGCCCCGGAGAAAACCGCAGAGCAGACCCCCGTCAACTATGACGTCCGGATCTTCGGCGCAAAAAGCAGCGGCACGCAGAGAGCAACAGCCAGCGTCAACATCAACGGTGCCTTCGCCGTTCGCGGCGTGAAGGTGCTGGAGAGCAACAAGGGACTTTTCGTGGCGATGCCTCAGTACAAGGTCGGAAGCGAATACAAGGATATCTGTTTCCCCTGCACAAAGGAGTCCCGCGAACAGTTCAACGCCGCCGTCATGAAAGCTTATGAGCAGACGATTTCCCAGGCACACACGCAGGCGGAAGCATCCGCGCCCCAGCGGACCCAGGCCATGTCCTGCCAGTCCATGTAAGCCACGCACCATCGAATTATAGGAGGAAAACGATTTATGAAAAAGACCATCAATGCCATCATAACCACCGTTGAGAACGTCGCTTTCACCATCCGCACAAAGGCACAGAACGCCCTGTCCCGCAGCCGCGCGTTTACCTGCCGGGCCCTTTCCGGCAATTCCGGCGAGGGCTATATCGACACTGCCATCAAAATTCTGATTGCCGTCGTTCTGGGCGCTCTGCTGCTGTTCACCCTGTATAAGCTGTTCGGCGACACCGTTCTCCCCAAACTGGAACAGTCCATCAACGACATGTTCGGTTATGGCGGCGCGGTCGACCAGCTCGGCTGATCTATGCCGCAACTGATCAGCGGCCTGCTGTTTGTTGGGCCACTGGTTTTCGCCGGTGTGTCCGACCTGCGCAGCAGGACGATCCCTTACAGCGCGTGCATCCTTCTCACTCTGGCGGGGCTGATTTCTTTCAGCCCCGCCAATCTTTTTGGACTACTCCTTGCGGTCCCGTTTTTCTTTGCGGCGGGCCGAGGCAGAGGCGGCGCAGGAGACACCATGCTCATCGCCGCCGCGGGCTTCGTGCTGGGACTTGGGCCGGGGCTGGCAGGTCTAACTCTCGCGCTTTTCATCTTCCTGCTGTTTGCCCTCGGCGATAAGCTCATCCGCCGAATTCGAAAACAAGGGGCCGCGCCGGAAAGCTACCCGTTGGCCCCGTTTCTCGCTGTCGGCTTTACCGCCGCATATTTCATGATTTAGGAGGCTCTATTTTATGAGTATTTTCAAAAACCGGACGGTCGTCGGCGTCATCTGCATCCTTGCGGCGCTGGTGATCTGTTTCGGCATCACGCCGCTTTTTAACAGAAGCATCAGCCAGAAAGAAGAAATCGTCCGCGTGACCAAGGCAATTGACGCTGGGGAGCAGGTCACAGCGGACATGGTGCAGACCGTGGAGGTCGGCGCGTACAACCTGCCGGACAACGTCCTGCACGACACTGCGTCCGTCGTGGGCAAGTACGCCGCGGCAGACCTTGCCGCGGGCGATTATATCCTGCCGTCCAAGCTCTCCGACGCGCCTGCCGCCGAAAACTCCTACCTTTACAATCTGGACGGGACCAAGCAGGCCATGAGTGTTACGATCAAGAGCTTCGCCACCGGCCTTTCCGGCAAGCTCAAATCCGGCGATATTGTCTCGATCCTTGTTGCGGATTATCAGGAGAGCGGTAAAACCGTCGTGCCGCCCGAATTGCAGTACGTGGAGGTTATCAGCGTGACCGCTTCCACCGGTTATGACGCCAACACTGGCGAAGCGACAAACGAGGATGAAAAAGATCTTCCCTCGACCGTGACCTTCCTCGTCCGTCCAGAGCAGGCGAAGGTGCTGGCCGAGCTGGAACAGGACGCGAAGATCCACCTGACGCTCGTCTATCGCGGCACGCAGGACGTCGCCAATGCGTTCATCACGGCCCAGGACGAGCTGATTGAAAAGCTCTATCCCACTCAGGAGGAAAAAACAGATGAAAGCGAGGTTACTGATCCAGCCGCTGAGAACTCGCTGGAAAGCGAGGCGGCTTCAAACCGATGAACTTTAAGAAAAGAAGCATATTTCACCGCGGCGCAAACGATGAACCGGAACAGGAGGTACAGGCCGAAAGCGGCGGAATGCTTGCGGTCTGGGGCAGCCCCGGCAGCGGGAAGACCGTTGCGGCTGTAAAGTTAGCGAAGGCTCTCGCCGACAAAAAGAAAAATGTTGCGCTTCTCCTGTGCGACATGACCGCGCCCATGCTGCCCTGCATCTGCCCGCCCTCGGAGCTGGAGTGTGAGCGCTCCCTCGGCGGCATCCTCGCCGTGCCCCATATGAGCGACGCGCTCATCAAAAACAACTGCGTTACCCATAAGCGGATGCCCTATCTGACGATACTCGGAATGAAAAAAGGAGAAAACGAATACACCTATCCTCCCTATACGGAGCAGCAGGCCATAGAACTGCTGGATGGGCTGCGGAAGCTTGCACCCTATGTCGTTGTGGACTGCGGCAGTTATATTGCCAACGACATCCTCTCTGCCGTGGCGCTGATGGAGGCGGACAGCGTCCTGAGACTCGCCAACTGCGACCTCAAATCCGTTGGATATTTCTCCAGCCAGCTCCCGCTCCTCAAGGATACCAAGTGGGACGCGGACAAGCAGTACAAGGTGGCGTCGAACGTGAAGCCCCAGCAGGCCGCCGAGCACATCGGAAAGGTGCTGGGCACGGTGGCCTTTAAGCTGCCTTATTCGCAGGAACTGGAGGAACAGTACCTTTCCGGGAATCTCCTCGCCGACCTCACCATGAAGGATAGCCGTCTGTTCCGAAAGGAACTGGATCGAATTCTGAAGGAGGTGTTAGGATGTTAGGGAAAAAACGAAGCGCCTCCGTATTCGTACCGGCAGCGCCGGCGACGCCTGTGCCAAATCTGGAGGAAAAGCACACGCAAAAAGCGGTGGAAACCATTGCCGCACCAGCAGCCCTCACCGCAATCCCCAGCGAAGAAGCACCCCCGGCCGAGGGTAAGCCTGTGTTGACCGGACGGGTGCATTCTCTTTTCTTCACGCCGGAGGATGACTCCCGTGAGTTCCCCGACGTGTGCCGTGAGGTACAGGGCTATATCGTGGCCAATTATTCCACCCTGATGACGGGAGAATCTGACAGCCGGGAGCAAATCAAGCGATACGCGGCGAAGTACGTTCAGGACAAGCGCATCGCCGTCAAAGGCATGACCATGGACGAGCTGATAGACGCCATCTACTCCGAAATGGCGGAATACGGCTTCCTCACAAAATACATCTTCGGTTCCGGCATCGAAGAAATCGACGTCAACTCCTGGCGGGACGTGGAGATCCAGTATTCCAACGGCCTATCGGAAAAGCTCAAAGAACACTTCGACTCTCCGGATCATGCGATCAACGTCATCCGGCGCATGCTGCACACTTCCGGCGTCATACTGGACAACGCCAGCCCCGTAGTCACCGGCACGCTCAGCCAGAATATCCGCATCGCCGCCCTGAAAACGCCAGTAGTGGACGCGGACGTGGGCGTGGCCGCCTCCATCCGTATCGTCAATCCGCAGAACATGACCAAGGCCGACTTTGTGGACGGCGGAACGGCCACGGATGAAATGCTGGATTTTCTTGCCGCCTGCCTGCGTTACGGTATCTCCATCTGTGTGGCGGGAGCCACCAGCTCCGGCAAAACCACCATGGCAGGCTGGCTTCTGACCACCATACCGAATAACAAGCGTATTTTCACCATCGAGAACGGCTCCCGTGAGATAGAGCTGGTGCGGGAGAAGGATGGACAGGTGGTCAACTCCGTCGTTCACACGCTCACCCGCGACAGCGAAAATGAGCGCCAGCGCATCACGCAGATCAGCCTGCTGGACATTGCCCTCCGATTCAACCCCGACCTGATCTTTGTGGGTGAGATGCGCGGTGAGGAAGCAAATGCGGCGCAGGAGGCGGCCAGAACCGGCGTGGGCGTACTCACCACCATCCACTCCAGCTCCTGCGAGGCCACCTATCGTCGTATGGTCTCCCTGTGCAAGCGCGCCGTGGATATGTCCGACTCGACCCTCATGGACAATGTGACCGAGGCATACCCGCTGGTGGTCTTTTGCAAGCAGCTCGAGAACAAACAGCGCCGTCTCATGGAGATCATGGAGTGTGAGATCCTGCCTAATGGGACGCGGCGATACAATTCCATTTACCGATACCACATCACCAAGAATCACTACGAAAACAGCAATTACACCATTGAGGGGTACCATGAACGGGATATGGATATCTCGCAGAGCCTGCAAAGACGGCTGGTCGACAACGGCATGCCGGATACGCAGCTGCAATCATTTCTCAGAAAGGAGGTGGAGACCGCTTGACCACATTACTCTTAGTCGCCTGCGCCGGCATGATCGCCGGCGCTTTTCTTATCTTTCGTGTTTCTCCTATGGACTTTACCCAGGGCATCTTCCAGCGGCTGACCTCCGCGCCAAAAAACATTCGCACAGAGATCAACGAAAGCACGCACCGAAGAAAGAAGTCCTTCCTGCGCCGGGAGATCGAGGATACGCAGGCCATTCTGAATGCAACCGGTAAAGAAGCCCGGTTCCCGGTGATCTGCGCCGCATCCCTGTTGCTGTTCACCATCGGCGCGGCGGTCGCCATTATCATGGGCAACTTTTTCCTTGTGCCGGTGCTTGCGGTGGGCATGATGTTCGTTCCGTTCTGGTATATCAAGCTGACCGCAGGACATTTCAAAAAGGATGTCGCCGCCGAACTGGAAACGGCGCTCTCCATCATCACCACGGCATATCTCCGAAGCGAGGACTTCCTAACGGCTGTGGAAGAAAACATCAACTACCTCAACCAGCCGGTCTGCGGCGTGTTCTGGAACTTCCTGAACAGAGTCGAGCGCGTTGACCCGGACGTGGACGCAGCGCTCGTGGAGCTTCGCGGCTCCATCGACAACGAGGTGTTCCGGGAATGGTGCAACGCGGTGATGGCCTGCCAGTATGACCGGGGACTTAGGGCCACGCTCACGCCTATCGTCGCAAAGCTCTCAGATATGCGGATCGTCAACGGCGAGCTGGAAAACCTCGTATTCGGCCCACGGAAGGAATTCATCACCATGGCGGCACTGGTGGTATTGAACGTCCCGCTGCTCAAGTTCATCAATGGAGACTGGTACGCGGCGTTGATGCATACCGTCCCCGGCCAGATCGTCCTCGCCGTATGCGCCGGCGCAATCTTCGTTTCCTTTGCTTTTGTTGTAAAGCTGACGCAACCCATCGAGTATAGGAGGTGACGGGCGTGACATTCTTATTGTTTTTATTCGGATGCGCCCTCGCCGCCGGTCTGTTCTTTATCGCAGCGGATATTCTGAAACTGCCCCGGCTCTCCACCGAGAAGGCCCTGCTGTTGGCAGGCAAGGCGGAGCATAAGCGGATGAAGTCGCTGGACGCGCTGTTTCTTGGCGGGGCTATCAAGCTCTCGAAGCATATCCGCATGGACGAGTATAAACGGGCGCATATGGCGCGGATACTGAACGCGGCGAGTATGGACATGACGCCGGAGGTCTACACGGCTTACACCATCGTCAAGCCCTGCGCCCTGCTCCTGCTGACGATCCCGTGCCTGCTCATCTTTCCTCTGCTGGCGCTGGTGGTCGTCGTGCTCACCATCCTCACGTATTTTAAGGAATCCCGCAAAGCGGACGAAAAGGTGGCGGAACGGAGGGACAAGATCGATTCGGAGCTGCCGCGCTTTGTGGCCACCATCGAGCAGGAGCTGGCTTCCAGCCGCGATGTGTTGACCATTCTGGAGAATTACAAGAACCACGCCGGGCCGGAGTTCACCGCGGAGCTCGACGTTCTCACGGCGGATATGCGCTCGTCCTCCTATGAGGCTGCGCTGGTGCGCTTCGAGGGAAGAATCGCTTCGCCCATGCTCTCGGATATCACGAGAGGACTCATCGGCGTATTGCGCGGCGACGACGGACGTCTGTATTTCCAAATGCTCAGCCATGACCTCAAGCAGCAGGAGCTCCAGCGACTCAAGGCAAAAGCGGCGAAGATCCCGCCCAAGATCCGCGTGTTCAGCTTTATCATGCTGGCCTGCTTCATGCTGACCTATATTGTTGTGCTTGCCATGGTGATCCTTAATTCCATGGCAATGCTGTTTTAAGGGGGGATCAACTATGTTGAAAAGGCTGAAAGCCGGAAAACCCGGCGAGGGCTACATCGATGTGGTCGTGCTGATCCTCTGCGCCATGCTGGTGATCGGTTTTGCCGTGAAGGTGCTGCCTGTTTTCATCGCCAAGCACAATCTGGATACTTACGCCACTGAGTTGGTGCGGGAAGCCGAGATCACAGGGCAGGTCGGCAACGCCACCAGTACCCGAGCCGAGATCCTGTCGGAGCGCCTGGGCATCTCGCCGAAAGTGAGCTGGTCAAGAACCGGGCAAATCCAGCTCAATGAGGAAGTGACGGTCACGGCAACACTGAAGATGGACATCGGCTTCGGGGGGCTTGGCTCCTTCCCGGTGAATCTGACAGCGCAGGCGACAGGCAAATCGGAGGTGTACTGGAAATGAGCAGGATTACTCCCTACCCCCTCCGCATTGTCAAATGCGCCAAAGATGCGATCCACAAACCGGTAAAAAGGCTGGTGGTTCAGAACGGAAAACGGCATCCTCTGCTGAAGGGCAAGCGCGGCGACGGATTTCCGATGACCATCGCCGTGACGCTCTGCTTGCTGCTCATTTTCTGCGGCATTTCGGAGTATTTCCGTGTGACCATCATCGTCCAGGGCGTCCGGGACGCTGTGCAGCAGTCGGTCATCAGCACGATCAACGACAATTTCGACGACGTCTATCACGCCGTCCGCGAGGGCTATGCGGCGGGATACGCACCGACTGATGATGAATCCTGGGCGGAAAGCCTCGATACCGGCAATATATACGGTCAGTTGACCGCCACCCTCGGTCTGACCTCCACCGGTACGGATTCCTATTCGAGCTATGCCGGGGATAAACTGAAGTACACGATTTCATGCCTTTCCGTGACCCTTTCCAACAACGGTCTGGCCAGCGGCGAGAGCGAGGGTTATCTGGCGGACGCGGCGCTGGTGCTGGAAGTGCCGACAAGCTTCGCGTGGTCCGTACTGCCGCCCCTGCGAATGCAGCTTCGGGTTCAGGCAAAATATCTTCCGAAGTTTTGAAAAACTTTGAAATATCAATAGACTTTCGCATTCTTCTATGGTAGGGTGCGAATTAGAGGGATAACCACAGAGAGCAGAAAAAGGAGGCAAAACTCTATGAAAGATAAGACAAAACGCACATGGTTGATCGTTCTGGGATCGCTGGCCTGCGTGGTACTGGTTGTAGTGATCGCGGGACAATTCGGCAGCAAGTGCGCCGTCGATCCCGCGCCGGGAACGCCGTTGTCTTCTGAAACCTCGCCGCAGGTGACCATTGAAACGGAAACGCCCAGCGTCCAGATCTCGGAGAGTTCAGCAAGCGAGACTTCCGATCCCAGCACGGGCGCGGACAGCGAAGGCACGGAGCAGACAATCCAGGCAGACCCCGTGAAGCCGGAAACGCCGGAAAAACCCACAACCGTCGCGGACGACCACACCGGCGAGGATGTGCCGCAGGAGGAACGGAACGCGGAAACGCCGCCAACTTATACAAAGGAACAGACCACGGTGACAGAGCCGTCCGAGCCAGAGGCCGGGAGCACGAATTCAGGCGGGCAGGTTTATGTGCCGGGATTTGGATATGTGGATAATGACGGCGGCAATCAGGTGGTTGAGGACAACAGCATCTATGAAAACGGAAACAAAATCGGAAGCATGGGCTAAAAGCCCCGCTTCTCAGGCGCAGCCGAAAGGCTGCGCTTTTTCTTCGAAAAAGGAGGCGCCATGAAAAGAATCTTCACGATCTTTCTCTCCGTGTTGCTCCTGCTATCCGTCGCTGTACCCGCCTTCGCAACAGGAGATCCGAACATCGACGGCGGAGGTGGCGGCATGGGCGAAGGCAGTTCCTCAAGCTATTGGAACCCAGGTATGGACGGCGTCCGCGTTTCCGTGGTAAACGCGGAGACACACGCTGTCGTCGGAAGCGTTATTGATCTGACCAACCAGAATCCCGGTACTTCTCTTGTCCATTTTGGAAAAGTATGCAAGCTTTCCTATAACGGGGGACGCTCGCTTTCGCCGAAAGTCGGTGGATACAGTTGCATTCACCCCTCGCAATCATTTCCGCGAATTATTTCATCCGGCTCTTTTCCTGCGAGCATCAACGCCATCCGTAGTTATTTCACAGACGAGCAGACGATACGAGGGATCTCCGGATATGTTGGGATTGATTTTGAAACACTTGTTGGCGGCAAGTATAAAATCGTCATTGAGCCAATCGCGTATTTCTTTTTCAACGGCTTGCAATACGCCATGACCGCCACGGAAGCCGCTCTCTACGATCAGCAGGTCAACGGCGGTCTGCGGGCCAAGATGCTCTCGCTGACGCACAAAAACCTTCCGCTGGCTATTTTCCTGGAAAAGGCCGACCTCGGATATCCGGCTTGGAGCGGCAGTACAACGCAGAAGGTCAGTAATTCCGATATCATTTCAGCCCTCGGCATCGGTGTTGTGCGTTTTAACGACATGACGGAGTCACCTGTGACGAATTCCTTTGATTACGAGTATCGCATAGACACCGACGTCATAACTTCGGTGGAGGTCAGCGGCGGGCAGTCCGATCCGGATAATCCTGTCAGCGTACGATTCAACATCCAGGGTACGACCTATACTGTGAGCAATGTCTACTATCCGGACGGTGACAGCCAACTGGTTTGGGTGCGGTGGCACACGCCGACCGAACCCTGTGTCATCACAATTGATGTGTCCGTGACGGGAGGCGGTTCGGCGCAGAGCACCGTCGTCTGCAACATCACCGATTTTGCCGGTAAAGATCCGCCTAATCCCATTGCCACGGACAGAAACGACGCCTACGCAGCCAGCCCTGTGCCGACCAACGTGGAAGCAACCTCGGCAAGCTGGGGCATTTGGTCTCCGCGTTGGCACGAAAATTGGGAATGGGTGCCCAACTGGGAAAAATGCTGGCACACGGATCACTGGACCGACGCGGACGGAAAGAGTCATACGGATCATTGGTATCACTGGGTGGATCGCGGTTGGTGGGAAGATCACGGCTGGTGGGAGTTTGACTGGAACGGCTATACGGCAACGCTGAACGCGCAGATGGACATGACCCCGGACGATAAATCTCCCGCCGCGACCGGCAATACCACCAAGAGCGGCTACGGCGTTCAGGAAAACGTGACCGCCCATGTTCGCACCAACCAGTCTGCTGCGGTCACCGCCGCACAAAACGCCGTGACCTACTTCCCGGAGTTCGGCTACCAGACCTACTGGCGGCTGCTGGATCCGACGATCATCGGAAAAGGCTCCTCGTTCGCATTCAGACAGAACCGGTATTCCACCTATAACCGTCGCACCCATTTCACGCCAATCTGGTTCCCGGACGGCGCATATACGCCCTACACCTGGCTCCTCGACTGCTGGACGCCCGCGGGGATGCTCAGCATGAATCTCACGGACAGCATCACGATCCGAGGCAACCTGTGGGAGGAATGGCATATCGCCCCGGCAAACCCGTAAGCAAACACACAAGGCCCCCGAGAATCCTCGGCGGCCATTTTATAACGAAAGGGTTAAAAGTTTATGAAAAAGAAAAGACTGATTGCCATGCTCTGCCTCGTTCTCATCGTCTGCATCCTCATGGCGACACCCGCCTTCGCCGCCGGAGATGTGGCCGGGGCGATTGAAGGTACCTGGAACGACGCTTCCGGGCAGATCAAACAGGTAGTCAACAAGGTCGTGTTCCCCGCGATTGATCTTATCCTCGCCGTGTTCTTCTTTGCGAAGCTGGGTATGGCGTATTTCGACTATCGGAAGCACGGCCAGTTCGAATGGAGCGGCCCCGCGATCCTGTTTGCGTGCCTTGTGTTCACGCTGACTGCGCCACTATACGTCTGGAGCATCCTTGGGATGTGAGAAAGGACGTTTATGCTTAATCTGAAATTGACGACGCCGAGCGGCAAAATGCAGGTTCTAAGCCTGCCCCTCCGTGTAGAGGATATCGTGCAGAGGCCCATGCCGTTTTATCTGGCATACGGAAAAGTAACCGCTACTTTCGAGACGCCGGACACCGAATTGAATGAAAAGCTGGGCAGTCTCATGCCAAACGCCGTCGAAGGCGGCGTTCAGGAGTTGAACCTTCTGGCATATATCCTTGATCGCATGGACGAAAAGCGGCTGGCTCTGCTACGGGACAACTTGCCGGACGAACCCTGTGACGTCGAGGAACTAACGCGCCGTGCATGCTACTTCTGCGACCGCTATCTTGACCGGGACGGCAATCCAGATTCCTATGTCGTACCCTTGGAGAGATACCGCGAAAGCTCCAATTTGAGTGAAAAGCTCCAGCGGGAGTTCCGGATAAATCTTGAAAAGCAGCGAATGACCGGCGGGCAGCTCTTCGACAGGATCATCGAGCAGGCCAGGGAAAATGGCGATCTTGCCAGTTTTGATGCCATCGACGAATACATTCTCGGCGATACGAGCGACAAGGGCAAGCTGTGCAGTTATGAATTCGACCTGCTCCCCGCCATGAACTTCGGCGGCTCCGAGGGGATCTACATCGACTGCTATCTCAAGGGGAAGTTCGATGAAAGCGGCAGGGATTCGCTCCATATCGGGACGATCAAGACGCTCGACACGGACCTCGACGCCTGCAAGGTCATGGGCGAGCTCTGCGGCGTGCTAATGTACCATGAAAACCGGTTTGTCAATGAAAATCTGTATCTGTTCGACTCCACTGAGTCCATTGAACGCATGATCACAAAAAGCATGGAAATTGAGCAGCAGATCACAGACCCGGAAATGCAGATGGGACAGCAAATGTAAGTGGCCGCGCCGCTGTGAAGGGAGGTGATTTTGCAATTGTTTATCTGGGACTTTTTACTCGGCGACGTGATGGATCAGATCATCGACTGGGTGTACGGCCAGGTGGTCGGATTTTTGGGCGACTTTTTCTCTCAAATGGGCAGCATGGGCGTGGAGCTTTTCGATATGCCGTGGGTGCAGTCCATCGTCCTCTTTTTCAACTACCTCGGCTGGACGCTCTTCGCTGTCGGCCTCGTGGTATCCACATTTGAAACCGGCATCGACTATCAGAACGGACGCGGCAGCGTGAAAGATGCACTGCTGAATGCGC
>CALLZZ010000420.1 GCA_937858235.1 uncultured Clostridia bacterium | reverse complement strand
ACGGGTGTATTTTGTAAGGTATTAGCGGTATTTGCGTTTGCTCCGGCGTTAGCCGGTGGGGTTTGGGGCAACGCACCAACAAGCAGAAACGGCAAAACCAGCCAGCGGCGGTTTTTCGTTTTCGGTGGAAGTGTGTACACACTTCCTTTGCTTGTTATTCTTCGTAAACGGTATCTCTGCCATTTATCGCTTTTCACATGCCAATCTTTTTACATGGCATTGCAGATGGATTTTGCAAGCCTTCCGGAAGAAAAAACAGCCATCACCAGCACCAGCGAATAGAGCAGACATTGGAACAAAACGCCGGTTACATCACCACTCGCCAAGCCGCCGTTTGGAATGCTGACGGCCAGCGTCCCAAACATACTCATGGCAATATAGATTAGTACGCCTTGCACACAAACCGCTGCAAAGGATTTAAGAAAATTTTTGCCGATCATGCCCAGTTCACCGCCGCCCAATGTGGCAATCGGCACGGCTGCGATTGCAGTATAAATGTAAATCTCCACCATGCGTCCAATGACCACAACCGTGATAAGTAAGGACGAGAACTTAAATGTAATCCATATAATAGTTACTTGGACACATAAGAACAGCTTCGGAAACATTCCGCTCATGTTTTCTACCGCCGTCCGCAAGGTATCCAGATCAGCCGTTACGGAACCTCCGGGTGTACCGCCCGAAATGTTGCCGATTATGTTACTGCTTAATTCAAAGATGGCACCTAAAATTTGTGGGGTCATATCAACGGCCATTTTACAAAGCACAAATTTTATCATCACCTTAAAGATCATTTCAGCCCCGAATGTCGCACCGGCTCCAGCTCTATCAATGCGAGTACTGGCGTTATACAGCTCCAATGTGAAAATAAGGGCTAATACAACATAGGCCACCGGCATGGCTGCGCTTTGGCAGATACCCTGCACCCATGAATAAATCGTGCTGTTGAACTGCGCCGGGGTCTGAACCAGCAAACCGTTATCCCCTCCCATGCTGGTAACGCCGTTCAAAATATCCTCGATTACACCAATTATGTAATCCTCCATCTACTTTCCTCCCATCAGCTTCTTAAACTGAACCACCAGAAATTTAATATCAAGGATTAGGCATACAATCACGCTGGCGGCCAGTCCGAACAGCAGCAAGCCGGGCATGGTTTGTCCGGCAGAAATAATGAGCTGCCCTACAACCAGCGGATAAACAAAACAGAATGTTTCTTTTCTGGGTAAAATCCTCATTTGATTGCCTCCTTTTATCCCTCTCTCCCTCCATTCCGGCTTTGCCGGATAGTACCGGCGGCAAAGCCGCCGGAATGATAGAGTGAGTGATTATTAAATAAAATATTATTCTCTTATCATCTTATTAAATAGCCTACATTTTGAACCGCATACGCTTTGAACCACATTCATTTTGAACCCTATACAAAATGTAGGTGGTTCAAATCTCTTAAAAGCCGCTTTACAGCTGGATTTCTTGCCCAAGAATTTCACCGGTAATGCCTATATTTTGCAGGGCTGGCGTTATAAAATCAGCCCTGTCCAAAAGCTCGTACTCATAACGATAGCCTGAATGCGAACGTATGCGATACTGTTTCAAATAACCCGCTTCTTTTAGCTCCTGCCACGCACCATCAAACGCCCTCTGCCCTAAACAAGACACCTTGCGTAAGTGATTTTTGTAAAGAATAAAATCTGGTATGGTGATGTAGCTTTGTATGATGGCGTACAGACCTCGTGCTTTACAAGAAAGCTCCGTATTTTGCAGGGCTTCATTTGACACCTGTGTAAAAGGATTTTGCCGCTTTCTAAAACCGCCGTCTGTTCCCATGGCAACTACCCCTTTTTTGATTGATCGTTCAGCCATTCCACAAAGGCGGCTTTCGGAATTTTAATTCTGCGGCCTACTCGGACAACTGGAAACCCATTGCTTTTCACCAGCTCATAGGCCGACACCTTACTGATTGCCATGATGGAAGCAACATCACTGACATTGAGAACCAGCGGCAGTTCATCAAAGGACGTTGCTTCCGTATTTGATTTGCTCATATAAGCACCTCCCATTTCATATAATGCCAAGCAATAATATAAAGTAAAAACTGATTTATTGTTGACAAAGCAAATTAAATTTGATAGCCTTACAGTATCATACTGTAACATTGAGTGCAAGTAAAAACATCTAATCCAAATAAAAAGCAAGAAAAACTTGCTATTGGAGGTAAGAGAATGAAAAAAGCAAGCGAACTGAAAAGCAACGTAGCCGAAAAAGCAAACGCCCCCTTTCCCACTCGGCTTTGTGCCTTGATGGAAAGGGAGCATATGAAGCAGGGCGATTTGGCGGCCTTACTCAATGTCACTCGGCAATCGGCCAATCAGTATTGCTTGGGGCTTTCCTCGCCGGACGCTGACAAGCTCTGCAAGGTAGCGGCACATTTTGGCGTAACCACCGACTATTTATTAGGCATGACGGATATAAGCAGCGCAGACCCCAACATGAAAATGGTTTGTAATTTCACCGGCCTTTCAGAAGCAGCCGTTGAGCAGTTAAAAAAGCTGAACAAGGAAGTGCATACATCAGAGCGGTTTCCAGAGGCTACACCGATCGCCGTTCTCTCGGAGATGATTTCTCAAGGGGATAACTTTATTTATTTTATGGACTATGTGATGCAGGGGTATTTGGCAGTCATAGAGGACAGCTTACAAGAAGCAGAACAGAATGATACGCCGGAAGTGCTGGCAGCAAAGGCTGCCTTACAAAAAAATGGCTATGCGTGCTTCAAGAACGAAAAGGCTTCCGAACTGTATTATTTACAGGCCATGACCGGTGCAAAGATCATCTGTGAAAGTCTGGCGCAGCAAGTGATAAAGTGCCGTGAAAAAAAAGATAGGAGATAAGCCCATGAAAAGATTTATATTTATCACGATGGTGCTTTTGCTGGTTCTTTCTGTTGTCGGTTGCGGTGCTAAAAACAAAGAAGTCGGGGTTTGGTATAGCGATAGAAACGATCAGTCTGTCCTGACACTGGCAGAGGACGGCACATACAGCGACGGCACATGGCTCACCAGCGGCAACTACACGTCAGACGGCAGCACTCTTACACTGACAAGCACTCTGGACGGCACAAAAACACTGACCGTTCAGAACGTGGACGGAAAAACAATATTGTATTTTGAAAACGGCGAATACTCTCACACCTATTATGACAACGCAGAAGCCGCCCAGACGGCCAGAGAAGCCCGCCAGTCCGCCGAACAGGCCGCAGCAGAGGAAAAGGCCGCTAAAGAACAAAACGCTCTTAAAACGGCTTTGGTCGGCTATTGGTACAATACCGCCGGTTATCCCATCGAATTTACCGAAGATGGAGCTTATATCAGCTACCCTTTAGGAGAAAAGAAGCAGAGCAGTTATGAAGTTCTCTCCGGTGACAGCATTTCCTTTACAGGACAGGACGGAACGCCGCAAACGATGAAGATCACATTGAAAGATGGGCAGCTTTCTTCCAGTGACGGTATATACAACAAAGCAATGCCAGTTGACCTATCCCTTGATGTTCTGGCCGGAGAATGGACAGACGGCACACTTACCACCATTTTCACGGCAGAGGGTACTTACATCGAAAAAAGTGCCTTTGCGGGCTTTGTAGACGATATAAGCGTACCGTTCACCATCACCGGCAGCAATACCCTTGACGTGCCGGGTCAGGGAGGCAGTCAGTGGGCATTTTTGAGCGTAACCGAAAAGGAATATCAGTTGATTTTGAGCAAAACCAAAAACGGCATGACTTACGCTGCGTTTATGGCAAAAGAAAAATAGTTTGCAAAACGGTGTCCGCAATTTGTTCGCAAAACGTATATAAGCAAGACAAAACGAACTTTGATTTCCGAACGAGTTTACGAACTGATTTCAGGCAGAAGCAGCGTTCGTAAAAGGGTGTACGCAATCAGTTCGCAAAACGATCGTTTTGCGGACGCTTTCTCTGCTATGAATGTAAATTTTACATTTATACATTTATGGTACTAATCGCTTGACAGCAGATAGACGGGCGGAATATAATAGGTTATAGAAAATATTGTTCGCTCCTCAGCAAGCGACTGATAAATGGCTGGGATTAAAATGTAATGAAAGTGCAACGCCCACAAGGACACTATAAATTGTGGGGCTGTCA
>CALLZZ010000419.1 GCA_937858235.1 uncultured Clostridia bacterium | reverse complement strand
TCCCAAGGGCAGCGTGCTGTTTCAAGTGGGCTACTTCCTGCAAAAGAGGAGCGGGTACAAAATCAAGGTATTCAACAGCATAGACTTTTCAAAATCCATGCACTATAATCCTCTGTCATATATCCGAAACGAGGCCGACATCCTGAAGTTCGTCAATACGCTGATTGCCAATACTAAGGGCGACGGGAAAGACGGGGACGAGTTTTGTGTGAAAGCCGAGATTGCGGAGCTGAAGGCGGTGAAGCGTGCAAATTCTACGTCGCTATAAACAAAAAAGCCGTCGGAAGCATTACCTGCAACCGATGGCTTTATTTTGTAAATTTCACTACATCGTTTGGCGTGCAGCCAATGATCCGGCATAGCTTCTCCAGCGTGATCATCGTGATATTCTTATTCTTTTTCAGCGAGTCCAATGTCTTATTGTCAATGCCATTTTTCAGCAGTTGATACTGAGTTATTCCCTGCCGCTCCATCGTTTGCCACAAAGGGCCGTAATCATAAATGTCAACCATCCTCCTTGCACCCTGGATAGTTAAATTATATGGTAAAACATCAAAAATAGACATTGTGATCATGGCCACAATATTGTATAGTGGAAACAGTAGAATAACCGGCAGGGATAGATCAGATAAAGGGGCTTACAAAATGAAGAAGATGACAAAAGAGAGGGCCGAACAAATCTATCAAAGGGTTGCGGTACAGCACCATACCAGCGTGGATCATGTCAAAAAACAGATTAAGCTGGCAATGATTGCGGGTATGTACAGCCAAGGCCCTGAAATTCAAAAAAAATGGAGCGCAATCCCATATGATGGCGATGTACCTACCCCGGAAGAGCTATTAATCTTTTTATCAGATAAGGTGAAAAATGGTTTGCGAGAAACATAATCGCCCAGTGAAGACTTGCGCCCGTTAACCGATATGACAGAATGATGTTAACTGAATACGCAAATTCTGCGCCGCAATAAACAAAGAAAAAGCCGGTTTCGAGTGTTCTCGAAACCGGCGGCAGGGGCAAACGCAAAATTTAAACTTTATCATATAAAAAGTCCTCTGAAAACAACGATTTCAGAGGACTTTTGGAAATCGAAACGATGCCTTGAGTTATGCCCTTTTATCAACCCGCCGTTGCCTAATTAGAGCGCAACCCTGCACAAGCAGTGCAACAAGCAAGCACAGTCTGATGTAATCGCCGCAAGAACGGAGCCAAAAGTACCAGATGTCATTCACTCTCTCATAAGGGAGAGAATGAAAATACCGAATAATTTCATTTTGCGCAAACGTCAGACCGACGAGCAGCAGCAAATCTGTCCCTGCAACAATAATGTGCTTCTTATCGCAAGCAGCCGTTTTCTTTCGGTATGACCACAGCGTGAGAACGATCAGCAAAACACCCACCAAAAACTGTCCCCATCCGGTGGCAAGCCGCGTATAGTTCATTTCCGGGGTAAACTGTGCCGTCATCCAAATAATACGCCAAGTAATGCCGATAGCGTAGCGAAGATACAAATCGACACAAAGATATACTGCCCACCCGCACCAAAGGCCAGCCCGCTTATGCGTATACAGGCAAATGATGCCGCAGAGCAAAAACGGAGACGCAAACATGAGGGAAGCCAAACCACCGCCTAAAAGAAAGAACAGGATTGCCATTAGTGCGCCGAAGCATAAAAGGATGATCCCCGCAATACGGTGAGGTGCTCGAATGGGAACTTCTTTCGCATTGGGTGCAGGGTTTGATGTTTCAGCACCAGACGCTTGCATATCCGGTATCGGGGCAGCTCCTTTAATCAGTTCGTCCAGCGTAATCCCAAATATTTCGGACATACTGACGAGCTTATCCAAATCCGGAGTTGCTCCGTCTGTTTCCCATTTTGAGATTGACTGCCGTGATACTTTGAGTGACTCCGCCAAATCATTTTGGGACATATTTCGCTCTGTTCGCAGGGAACGAATTCTCTCACCTAAGCTCATATTCAACACCTCAGCGTACAATTATTTATGTGTTTATTCTATTGTACGTTTATAAGTTTTGCAACCAAGTCGTCTTGGAATCTGCGCAACTGGTGGTTGCATATGTGATTTTTCCGTAATTCATGCAACTTTTGACATTGCCGAAAGCCTTGCGTAAAAACGACAGTCCTATCTCGGCGAGCCATTTCTGTTGGATAAAAAAGTCCGCTGAAATCAACGATTTCAGCGGTCGTTTGGTCCGAGTGCAGAGATTCGAACTCTGGGCCTCTTGGTCCCAAACGTGTGTCTGAACCTTCAGCCACACCTTAGTGGCACTCTTTGACGCTTTCCTCCGCAAAGCAGCTTCCTCTTTGGCGCTCTTACACCCTCGCT
>CALLZZ010000418.1 GCA_937858235.1 uncultured Clostridia bacterium | reverse complement strand
GCCGCCTACAAGGAGGGCGAAGCCAAGCTCAAGGGCAACAGCAAGTCCGTACCGGCGCTGTCCGCGATCAAGACGCCGCTTCGTGACGGCGACGCGGAGCGTCCGGACGACGAGGCCTACCGCGGCTCCTACTTCGTGAACGCGAATGCGACGACCGCTCCGGGCATCGTGGACGCGGATCTGAATCCGATCCTCTCCCGCAGCGAGGTGTACAGCGGCGTGTACGGCAGAGCCAGCATCACGTTCTACGCGTTCAACTCTTCCGGGAACCGCGGCATCGCCTGCGGCCTGAACAACCTGCAGAAGATCCGTGACGGCGAGCCGCTCGGCAGCAAGGCCAGCGCAGAATCCGACTTCGCGGACTTCGCAACCGACAGCGACGACGATTTCCTGAACTGAGGAGGCAAACCAATGGAAACCATTATGAACATGATTCTCTACATCATCTACGACCTGCTCGGTCTGAGCGGGATCGCGCTCTTGATCATCATCTCGGTCACGAGCGCCCGCTCTTACCGTGAGGACAAGGAGCTCAAGCTCCGTCAGGAGGAGCGCGACAAGGAGTACCACGAGCGCCGCATGAAGGAGCTCGAAGCGCACCGCGACTAAACCGTAACCCATACAGCTATTGGCGGGCGGCAGGGACGTATCTCTCTGCCGCCTTATTCGTGAATTGAGGTGAAAAATGTGAAGACTTTATCTTTGGATTTGGAGACGTTCAGCGACGTCGACCTCGGCAAATGCGGCGTCTACAAGTACTCCGAATCGCCCGCCTTCGAGATCCTCCTGTTCGGATACAGCGTAGACGGAGGCCCGGTGCAGGTCGTCGACCTTGCCTGCGGAGAACAGATCCCGGAGAACATCCTCGACGCACTCACCGACGACACGGTTCTCAAGTGGGCATTTAACGCGAACTTCGAACGCGTCTGCCTGTCACGCTACCTGCGGGACATGGGTCGGAGCCTTGACCCGTTCCATGACAATCATCCTCTGTCGACGGAGCCTGCGCGGTTCCTGAATCCGGAGGGCTGGCGCTGCTCGATGGTCTGGGCGGCGACAATGGGACTCCCGCTCAGCCTGAAGGGCGTCGGCGCTGTCCTGAACCTCGCTGATCAGAAGATGGACGAGGGCAAGGCGCTCATCCGATACTTCTCCGTTCCCTGCGCACCCACGAAGGCGAACGGCGGCAGGACCCGGAACCTGCCATCTGACGATCCTGTCAAATGGGCGACGTTCAAGAAGTACAACCAGCGCGACGTCGAGGTCGAAATGTCCATCCAGCGGAAGCTCCGGAACTTCCCGGTGCCGGACTTCGTGTGGGACGAGTACCACATCGACCAGGAAATCAACGACCGCGGCGTCCGCATCGACATGGATCTCGTGGAGAAGGCCATCGACATGGATACCCGCTCGCGCGGCGAGCTTACCGAGAAGATGCAGGCGCTCACGAATCTGGAGAATCCGAACAGCGTCCAGCAGATGAAGCAATGGCTCTCCGACAACGGCATGGAGGTCGACAGCCTCGGCAAAAAGGCAGTCGCCGCACTCCTCAAAACCGCACCACCTGAGCTGGCGGAGGTGCTGGAGCTCCGGCAGCAGCTCGCGAAATCCAGTGTGAAGAAATACCAGACGATGCAGCGGGCAGTATGCGACGACAGCCGTGCAAGAGGCATGTTCATGTTCTACGGCGCGAACCGCACCGGGCGCTGGGCCGGTCGTCTCATCCAGCTGCAGAATCTGCCGCAGAACCATCTGCCTGACCTGGATGCCGCGCGGGCGCTCGTGAAGTCCGGCGACTACGAGGCCGTGAAGATGATCTACGAGGATGTCCCCGACACGCTCTCCCAGCTTATCCGCACCGCCTTCATCCCGAAGGACGGCTGCCGGTTCTACGTGGCGGACTTCTCCGCCATCGAAGCACGCGTCATCGCATGGTACGCAGGCGAACAGTGGAAATCCGACGCGTTCGCGAACGGCGAGGACATCTACTGCTCGACGGCAAGCCGAATGTTCCACAAGCCGGTCGTCAAGCACGGCGTGAACGGCGAGCTTCGCGCCAAAGGCAAGATCGCGGAGCTGGCCTGCGGCTACGGCGGCTCAAACGGCGCTTTGAAGGCAATGGGCGCACTCGAAATGGGCCTGTCTGAAGATGAGCTCCCGGACATCGTCTCCTCATGGCGGGACGCGAACCAGCAGATCGTGAAGTTCTGGTGGGACGTCGACAAGGCAGTCATGGCTGCTGTGAAGAACCACAAAACCACACGGCTCGGAAAACTCACCTTCTTCTGGCAGGCGGGCATGCTGTTCATCACCTTGCCCTCCGGTCGGAATCTTGCGTATGTGAAGCCGAAGGTCGGCATGAACCGTTTCGGCGGCGAGTGCATC
>CALLZZ010000417.1 GCA_937858235.1 uncultured Clostridia bacterium | reverse complement strand
GTCTTGCCGATATTTGCAAAGATCGTGCCGTCATTGCTGACCTTGAGATAGGACTGCTCTGTGGACGGATTATTGATGTTCATGCGGAAGGAGCGACCGAGGTGTCCGGTCTGAAGTGACGCTGTCGTGCCGCTCCAGTTATTGATATATGCCTTGCGGTCATTTCCGGATGAATCAGCGAGATAATACTCGGAATCTGGCGCTGACTCGTTGAACCGCCACAGGCCGTCCGCTCCCCATGAAGAAGGAACCTGACCGGTGAACTTGTCCTGCGAATTTAATGTCTGTACCGTTACCTGCGTGGTGCTGTCCGCTTCAACCTTTACCGTATTATCGTCGACCTTGAGCGCCGGGAAGTTTAAGCTCTCCAGAAGCGGCAGGCCGTTTCGGAGCGTATTGCCGTCAGCGTCCGTGACCTTCGCAGTCATAAGCGAGGAGTCGATTACAAGAATCTCGCTTTCCGTAAGCACGCCGTTTATCTGCAGGCTGCTGCCGTTCGTGGTGATGATGGTGCTCTTTCCCTTGGCAAGGTCGGCTACAACGGAATAGACCGGAAGGGAGTCGGCGTTACCGAGGGAACGGCTGACTGTATGCTCGCCGGTATCTGTTATCTCGTAGGTTTCATCATTCTCCGCATACGCATACGGATCAGGGCATAAAAATGTCAGGTCGAAGGTGCAGGAGTTCCGCACGGCCTTGTCGAAGGAAAATCCGCCCTCAAGCCTTGCCTGATACACCCGTCCCGGCTCCTTGTCGAGGATGAGCGGGCATAGTCCGATGTCGGGATTAAGCCACGCGATGATCTCATCCTTCCGGGCGAGAAAGTCCTCGTCAGACTTGCCCGGCGGTATAAAGCAGGATATTTCTATCTTGCGTTCGCCGATGGTTTCTCCAAAGTCGAATACGCCCTCGCGTCCGGGAACGGTGATCGTATTGTTTGTAAAGTCCGGCATGCGATTCTCGGCAGTCTGCCGGGTAGCAAGTTCCATCGACTGGGAAGTTATGCCGTTGAATTTAAAGCCCATCAGATCACCGATCCTTTCGCGCGTCTGCTTGCCACCAGCAGGTTGTTGAGCTGCTGAGAGATTTTCCGTATGTCGTCGTCACTGCGGACGCTCATGGTTTCAATATTGATAACCGGACCGCTGTTTCCGATGTTCTCGCTGACCGCGTCCTTTATCATGTTCCGCAGGGAGTTCACGCCGACCACAGCTTCTGCGCCAGCCTCGCCTCCGCCAAGGAGCGTATTGCCGGACTGTCCGAAGATGGTCGCGTCTTTCAAAATCATGCCGCCGTCCATCGCTTTCTTGTACCAGGAGACGGAAAAGTGCGGTATGCTTGGCGGGTTCAGACTGAAACTGCCTGTGATAGAGAAATGTGGGAGCTTGATTTTCGGCAGGCTCCAGCTGAAGTTGAATACCGATTTCAGCTTGCTCACGATGCCGGAGACAAAGCTCCAGATGCCGTTGAATACGGAACTGAAGGTACTCTTGATGCCGTTCAGGATTCCGCTGATCGTGCTCTTGATCGCGTTGAAGGCGGAGCTGATTCCGGATTTCATCGTGTTCACGGCATTCATCACAGCGGACTTGATGCCGTTCCAGACGGAAGTTGCTACGGATTTCACGGCATTGAAAACCGTTGAGGTGACCGTCTTTATCCCATTCCAAGCCGTAGTAACCACAGTCTTTATGGCATTGACCACAGTCGTGATGGCTGTCTTTATGGCGTTCCATACGGTCGTAACCACGGTTTTTATCGCGTTCAGCACCGTGGTTATCACAGTTTTATAGATATTGAAATAAGTCGTCACGACAGTCTGTATTGCAGAAAATATTGTGGTGAAGAATGTCTTGATGCCATTCCAGACCGTCTGGATCACCGTGCTGATGGCATTCATCACGGTTGTTGCGACAGTTTTTATTCCATTCCACGCACCGGACAGAAAGCTGCTGATTCCGTTTACAGCCGATGTGAATACATTCTTGATTGCCTCCCATATTGTGACGAAGAAGTCCTTCAGCGCCGTAAACACAGTGACTGCGACTTCCTTGATGTTGTCCCAGAGATTTATCCAGAAGTTCCGGAAGCTCTCACAGTTGTTCCAGAGATAAATAAATGCGGCTACCAGCAGTCCGATTGCTGTGATAATCAGCCCGATAGGATTCGCTGCCATTACGCCGTTTAACGCGGCCATGCCGGTTTTCACCACAGCCATCGCCGAGGATATCTTCGGGATGATCGTGAGAATCGTACCGACCGATGTGATGAGCTTGCCGACTACAATCAGCACAGGTCCGACTGCAGCCGCGACAAGGGCGATCTTTACAATGGTCTCCTGAACGGGAGCGGGGATGGAATTCCACACATCTGCAAACCGCTGGAGGGCAGCCGAGATATCCTGCAGCACCGGCTGAAGGACGGTCGCGAGGCTGTTTCCGATATCCGCGCCGACTTCCTTCAGCGAGTTCAGCGTCATCTGAAACTGGTCGATAGGATCGAGGGTTTCATTAAATGTGTTGTCGACGCTTCCCGCAAAGTCGCCGAGAGAGCCGGATAAATCATCAAGGTTCAGCTTCCCGGTCTGCACGGCATTGTAGATTGCCGCACCTGCCTTGCTGCCGAATAGGTCATAGGCGGCGGATAGCTTATCAGTATCGGATGCATTGGAATTCATCGTCTCCGAAAAATTCTTCATCGCATCGTCAAGGGAGATGCCGTCATCGGCGGCGTTCTTCATGGCTTTCTTAAGACCTGCCATAGCAGTGGAGGTATCAAGACCTGACATCTCGACCATGCCCATGAATCCGGCAGCCTCCTGCGCGGTCAGTCCCATTTCCTTGAACTGCGCCGCGTTCTGGGAGAGGTCGTTGGCAAGCGTATCCATTGAGATACCGGTCGCCTGACCTGTGGCGTTCAGAGCATCGAGGAGGTTCCCGGCATCGTTTGTTGACTGGCCGAAGGCGTTTAGAACCGAGGAGACGTTATCGACAGAGGTCGAAACATCCGTATCGTTCAGAGATGCGAATTTGATAAACTTCGCTGAAAGGTCGTCAAGGGCCTGCCCGGTAAGTCCGAAACGGGTATTGACCTCGCCGACTGCGGAGCCAGCGGTTTCAAAATCAGTCGGGATTTCTGTAGCCAGGTCCTTTACGATCTGGTTCATTTCCTCGAGGGCATCTCCGGTAGCGCCGGTTTTCTGTTCGACGATATCAAGCCCGGAATCCACCTCGCTGAACGCGGCAAGGGAGGCAGCTCCTATGGCGGCGATGGGCGCGGTCACACCCTTGGAGAGGGATTCTCCGACTCCGCTGATCCTGCCTCCGACCTCCTGCATCGTGGAGCCGGTCTCTTTCAGTGTGGCGGAGATGGAGGAGTCGGTGTTCTTCGCTTCCTTTTCGAGGTTCTTGAGTTCCTGTTCGGTCGCGATGATCTCACGCTGCCACGCGTCATACTGCTGTTGCGTGACGGTGCCGTTTTTCAGGCCTTCATCCATCTGGTCCTGGACGGATTTGAGCTGGGAGAGCTTATCCTTTGTTTCCGTGATAGCGGTCTGCAGGAGCTTCTGCTTCTGCTCGAGCAGAGTGGTGTTGGTCGGATCGAGCTTCAGGAGCTTATTCACATCCTTCAGCTGTGTCTGGGTGCTTTTGATTTCCTTGTTGACGCCAGACAGAGCCTTCGAGAGGCCGGTCGTATCGCCGCCAATTTCAACAGTTATGCCTTTAATTCTGTCAGCCATACAGACCTCCTCTCGTTAGAATCTGTCCATCATTTCCTGTGTCGCGATTTCCGGGTAATCCCAGTCGTCGTTGCTCATTTCGGCATACATATCGTTGACCGTGCCGATGGTGAGCAGGTCAAGTTCAGAGATACTCAATCCGATCTGCACACACCGCAGCAAAAAGAGCGGAGTCGTCATTTCCCGCTCTGTCTGGCGATGTTTTTTTTAGAACTGACCTGCTGTTCGGTATTCAGTCCCCACAGCTCGATAATCTGCGGGAGTATCTCGTAAATCGAGAAAGTATTGAATGCGTCGAGCCATTCCTCCGGCGTATCGGGAACAGATGAATCCGCATGCTTTGCCATGAGCCATGCGATGTTCTCGAAAAGCTCCAGAGAGAAGGTGTCGAGATTTGAATTCTCGGCGTTGCTCTCATCGATGCCTTTCTGCAGCTCGTTTAAGTCCCGGTAGATATCCCGGTGAAACTTATTTCTGTAAAGCCGCGGAATAGCGGCGGAGGCACGGAATGTGACCTCCTGACCGTCAATCGTGATAGTTTTTGTTACTGCCATATCTCGTCACCTCACTCAGTAGTAGAGCCGCTCGTTGTCGCGCTCGCGCTCGGCTCGTAGACCTTGTCGTACCAGGCGTTGTAAACAGCGTCCGTGGTATTCGTGCCGGTCTTGACCTTCACGAGTCCGGAAGGCAGCGGAGAAACAGTCAGCGACAGCGTTTCGGTCTGGACTTCTGTGGAGTCCTCCTTGGTCTGACCGGAAACAGAAGGTCTTGTCGCAGAGCAGTAATACATGCAGTGGCGGATCTTCCGCTGATCTCCGGAAAACTCGAAAAGCAGAGCGAAATGCTCCGGCTCGACATCCTTGTTCTCGACAATCACGCCATTCGCGTCCTCAGTCTCATGCATGACGTCCGTGAGGAAACTCTCCGGAATCAGCGCGAGCTCGAAGTCGCCGGAATATCCGTTATTGTTCGATACCATGTAGTAAACAGAATCATCCGCATAGAACGGATCGTTGTCGCCCTCAGCATCGAGGGACAGGCTGACCGCTCCTGGCATAGCCACAGGTGTCGCAAATGTCACGGTGCCATCCTCGGCAAGCGTCGCAATGGCGTAGTGGCAGTTCTTCAGGCCGAACTTGACCTTGTTCTTTGTGTTAGCCATAATCGTTAACCTCCAATAATCTCAGTTTGATAAAGAACCTCGTACATCTTTTCGTCCTCAATCCAGACCTCGGACTTCTCATAGGGAAGCTCGTGAGCGGTCAGGATATCCTCGATTTTCGATTCGATGTCAGGGTCCTTCTTGTCTGTGTAAAGCTCGATATTCAGTTCATCGATTTTCTGCCAGACCACGTTGTCCGCGAAAACATTGTCGCTTCCCGGAAAGAGGAAGCAGGTGAAGGGCGGATCGGGAGACTCGCCCTCGGCAAAGTGGTCGTAGGCTGTCGGCAGGCCGGATTCTTCGAGCATGGTTACTATTTCGTCGTAAGTCATCCTTTCAGTTTCTCCTCCAATGTCTGCACGAGCTTTTCGTTTCCGCGTTCCTCAGCAGCGGCGATGTGCGGACGGGCGGCGACTCTGCCTCCGCCTCGCTTGGCATGGCCATGCTCCAGAAGGTGCGCTATCTGATAGCGGTTCCTCGAATGCACGACAAGGTCGATAGATTCCGCGTCCTCATGCACATTTTTTACGGACCACGACTTCTTGTATTTGCCCGTATCCACGGGAGCGTTGTCCATGATGTCCTTGCGTACAGATTTCGCTGTATCCTTTACGGCATCCTTGAGGTCGTCCGCCGCAAGTCCGGCGTATTTCGTCAGCTCGTCCATGATGGCTGAATCCATCTGGTCTATTGATACGGTATTGCTCATGAGCTTTTCTCCAGCTTGCAGTTGAATTTGATGCTGTTGCGTTTATAGCCCATCGGATTCACATAGGTGATGTTGTAGGTCTTGCCCTCGGCGAGAATCCGGTACTTTGTGGATTCCACAGCCGCAAGCTCTGAGCACCATCGGCAGGTGAAATCGAGAGATTCCTCCGGGTTTATCACCTCGCCGTTTGACTCCGATCCGCTCTGTGTTCCGATGGTCGCCCAGCATTTGAAGTAGTCCGTCCATGAAGCCGTGTGGTTGCCGTACTTGTCCGTGGCGACCGTATTCTTCTGAAAGGTCACTGGGACTCTCATTGCCGCGATATTCATCAGAATCCCTCCTCACGAACGCCGAAGAGCAGCGCCCTAAGCGTCAGGTTCAGCTGGCTATGATCAGCTTCCTCACGGTGTTCATAGAGATAGGCGATGGTGTAGAGGATCGCTATGCGGATAACCGCAGAGTCGGCGGTTTCCCAATCCTCATCAGATATCCTTGACA
>CALLZZ010000416.1 GCA_937858235.1 uncultured Clostridia bacterium | reverse complement strand
AAACTTATTTCAACCTGGCTGTTAGATTAGGGAGTTTCACCGGAGCCGTCTGTATAGCTTGCCCCCAAAAAGCCGTGCTGTTATGTTTGCTGTCATTACCCAATTGGCCCACGTCGTTTGCTCCACACGCCCAAACGGAACCATCTTTTTTAATAATCATTGTATAACCGTTGCCACCGCTCACTGCGGCTACACCTTCCATCAATTTGGCGGGAACCGTTTGGATTGGTTGACTTCCGTTTAAAGCACCACCTTTACCATCCGGTGTTTGAAAAGGTAAACTTGAATTCACGGAGGAAAGTCCTAGTTGTCCAAATGAATTATCTCCCCATACCCACAGAGAACCGTCTGTTTTGACAGCAGCGGTATGGCCTCCGCAGCTGACAGAAGCTACACCATCCAGTACTTTTACCATGTCTTTTGGTGTCATTTCCTGTGTAGAAGAACTGTTACTTCCAGACATCCACAAGGATCCGTCTGTCTTAATGGCAGCAGGGCCACTTCCTCCACAGCTGACAGAAACTACACTATCCATAATTTTAATAGGTTCGGCATAATATACTTCAGACACACCTTTACTGTTCGACACAACACCAAAATATCCCCACCACCACATAGAGCCATCTGTTTTGATGGCGGCTACATCAACGCTCCCGCAACTGACAGCAGCAACTTTGTCCATTATCTTAATGGGAGTGTTTTGATAGGTTCCATAGTCTTCATTATGAACATTTCCCACGCCTTTGTTGCCTAACTGCATATAGTTGTTTACTCCCCACATCCACAGAGAACCATCTGTTTTTATAGCGGCGGTAAAGTCAGCTCCACAACTAACGGCAGCTACTTTATCCATAACCTTAACAGGCACATTTTGATAAACTCCACCTTCATTATCATGAATATTCCCAACACCCTTGTTACCTAACTCACCACAGTTGTTAGACCCCCACATCCACAGAGAGCCATCTGCTTTGAGTGCGGCGGTATGGCTATTCCCACTACTGACGGAAACAACATTATCCAGCACCTTAGCAGGGGTAGTAACAAGTTTTGAACGACCATTACCAACTGGTTTGTATAATCCCCACATCCATAAAGAACCATTTTTATCTATCAATCCAGTATGATAACCGCCGGCACTGACCACATTTGCCTTTCCTACCTTAGCCATGTCATAGGCTGAAGCTGGGGCAGCAAGTCCCAAGCAGATTATCAAGGTTAGCGCGAGGGATAAAATACGCTTTTTCATCAGTTAATACCTCCGCATTTATATTTTGAATATTTGGTATATATTTCATTATTATCATTGCTCTTATTGTAAAGAGAATGGCTTATAAAGTCAATCAATCCGCAACTATACACTTGCACTATCTTCGGTATGTGTACGAATTTCCAGATTGCCACAGTATTTGCATTGGTATGTATCCTGATATGTTTTTCGTTTGCCGGGAATATATTGGTCTTGAGTGCCGGTAACTTCTCGATTCAAGTTTCTCTGTTTCAGTTCCACAAGAACAGAAATTTTTTCTTGTTTTAGAATTTCTGTTTTTAGCAGCTTCAAAGCGTTCCAGCGTTTACAGGCATGGCATTTGGCGTTCCACCGTTTCCACATCCAAATGGATAGGATAGTCAACACGACCCATCCCGATAACATTACCACATTGAACAAGTCTTGATTCATCGACTGTATCTCGGAATGTGTAACCATGCTTAAAATAATATTTCCAACGATAAGCAATGCTCCGACAAGGAAAGCGTAAAGTACGCACGAAACTACAGTTCCCAAAATCCATAACAGTTTTTTCATGCTCTCCCCCCAATCATTCTACTAATATGGAGGAATATTCCTCATATTAGTTCATCGTCATTATATGTGATAATGGGTCTAAAGTCAAGAGGGGAGGTGCGTCAGTGGTTTCTTTCGAGCCGCTTAGAAAGCTGATAGAAGATAGAAAAATCAGCACTTATTTTCTAAGAACCAAATGCGGTATATACAATTTAGACAGCAAGACTATCCAAAGGCTGATGAATGATGAATCTGTATCAGCAAATACGCTTGACGCTCTCTGCCAAATATTTAGTTGCCAAGTCACCGACATCATAGAAATTTTGCCAGACCCCACAAAAGAAAACAACGCCTAAGATACTGATTAAAGGTATTGTGGGCGCTGTTTCTGTTCGTACTACGATTTTTTGAAAGTTGCTTATTGCGCATGTGTTTTTTGCTTGACATACTCTGCTGAAATATAGTATAATGCATTCAATTTAATAAAGACACACAACAGCAGATTGCATTGGATAATGTTCTGTCGTTATGGAGTCGCATAAATAGAACAAAGTAGCCGGACGGCATACTAAACTATTGAGGGCGGCGAAACTGTAACCTAGATTGGTTATGGTTTCGTCGCCCTTTTATTTTTGGGCTAATAGCTGTTATGCCGACGGGCATTGAAGATATATTGCTGGCAGTGGAGAAGCGTACGGCTCCGCAAAGAAGCAGAAAACTAATTACAAAACAAAAAGCAAAGGAGAATGAAAAAATGTCTAACGAAAAGACTTCCATCCATATCCTTCCCTTCCGCGAAAAGGGAAAAGAGGATTATTTGATCTTCTTTTTCGATGAGGAAGCCCGCGCAAAGTTTCAAGCGGGAGAAGATACTGAAAGCGCTCAGCTGACCGAATTTTGCATTCAGCACCACGAAGGCAAAGCTGTCACAAATATTATCATAGAACTGGTTGATGGTAAACCAATCTCTGTTCAGACAGTAGAGGAATAAATTTAACAATCAGCTGACCTATCGGCTAGACGGGGAGAAAGGAAAGAGTAATGCTCAAATTGAAGATGTTGACCATAAAATCTTAATTGGGGAGAATCTCAGTTTACTAGAAGCTGTTTTCTGATAGCTCGTCTGGTAAAAATTTTTTGTGCTGTCGCAAGCCATTAATTGCAAGAATTCTTGTATTTAATAATCTTTGCTTCTGCAACAGAATAGTCTATGCTTTATTATCAAAAATGAGGTGAACAAATGGAAGCTAAATACATTAGTAATCAACCTTTTTTGACAGAAGAAGAAAAGTCAGAGTTTGAAAGGCAATATCAATTGACTGCCAACGTCCAAAAAACCTATGCACAAATCATTTTGGAAATTATGATGGAAATGGGAATTGGCGCAAAAGAAGCCGAAGAATTAACGGGGCTTAATAGAAATTTATTTCATCATTTAGATGAACTGGGCGGCTCAATTTTAAAGAGGTTTGTAATCTCCATAGGTGTTGGATTCGAGTTAGATGTTCATTCAACAGAATACATACTTGAATCGTGCGGAATGCGATTTAACGTAAATGATCGCTTAGACAGAGCCTACATCCATCTGCTCGAGGAACATAAGGGGAAAGATATTGAAACCTGCAACGCCATTTTAAGGGATTTGGGAGTGGAAGGAAAGGATATGTTAGGGGAACTCGAAAGAGGGAGCTACACACCACGAAAAAAGTAATAAATATCTGCCGCACACCTAAAAAATGGTGTGCGGAAAATTTTTTTTAATCTTTTTCTAATTCAGTGAAATACAAACAGGTTAGGTTTTATCATGTTTTTGAAAAAGACAGAATGAGAAACTCCTTGAAAACAGGGAGTTTCTTTGTATTTCACCGAAATTCGCGGGACGCTAAAATTGTCTCTATACTGTCAATCAAGAGGTGGCCGCTTCTAATAAAAATTGGAGGTGTTTATTATGAGAGCAAGATTACTTGGCACTCGCGAACTGAATTTCCAGAGCGGAGACGGAATAATGTAAAGGGATTCCAGTGGTATATTAGCTTCCCCGAAGAAAATGTTGTCGGTGAAATGACAGATAAGCTTTTCCTGCGGGACGGCTTCACGCTGCCCACTTGCAAACCGGGCGATATGCTGGACATTACATTTAACCGCAAGGGCAAGCCGGAGACCATCACAGTCATTGGCAAGTAAATTCTAAGCCGCACAACTTGTACCGCTTGGGGGAATTTCTTCCGGCGGTGCAACTGGTGCTTGATGTGGAGGAAACAATATGGAATCAAAAAATATCGTTCATCAGACAAAAGTTCTGGCTCAAAGGCGGCGTAATCGTGCCATTCTGCGGCTGCGCCTATGGTCGGGGGTAAAAGAAGCAGCTACAACGTGGAAAGGCGTTTTCGTCCTGCTGCTGTGTGCTGCATTTATCTTCCTTTGGAATGCCCGTGATACGTTAGTGCCCTTTCATAGCGATATACCACTGCTGATTACTGTTTGGGGCTATATTATTGCCGTTTTCATCCCGCTGCTGTTCCTGTTGCTCTTGGTTGGGCTGCTGCTCCTTTTAGGAACACCGTACCGGTCAAAGGCGGTTGAAAGCAGTCTGCTGCAAATCGGTCTTGCTAATCGCTACGGGTATGCCCCGGCGTTGATTTCATGTAAGCGTATCAAAAATACACAGGTCAGTGTAATGGCGTTTTATTCGCTTGGTGTTGGTATGGAAACATGGGAAACGCACCGTGCGGAAATACAGGACGCGCTTAACGTCCATTTTGTGGAGCCTATCAAGTACGGCGGCAAAAATGGACGAAACCGCAATATCATTGTCATTACTGCTGCGCCCGGAGCCGAAACGCACAGAAAGGATGTGCTGTATGATGAATTCTGACACGCCGAAGTTGCTTACACTCGGTTACGATTTGGACGCTTGGAACGGTTATGGGGCTAAAATCCCCATAACCACCGATATTTTCCCGACTATAAATAGCCACATTCTCATTTGCGGGATGTCCGGTTTAGGGAAATCCTATTTTGAAAACATCTTATTTTCTAAATTGATAATTTCCGAACCGCGTGGCGAATATTTTTTCGCTGATTATAAGGGGGATGATAGCTTTGCATATCTGCGGAAATGCCCCCGTTACTATGCCTACAAGAATACGCTGCAAGCGCTGGATGCCGTATATTCCCGCTTGAACGCCCGGCAATCAGGAGAGGACGAAAGCAACCATCCCATTACGCTAATTTGGGATGAGTATACGTCAAATATCCTCGCATTAACAAACGAGGACAAAAAAGCGGCGGCAGTTGTTTTAAACAAGGTCAGTGAAATTCTTATGCTTGGAAGGTCTCTTGCGATAAGATGTTGCTTCTCGCTTCAAAGGCCTGAAGCGGCCGTATTCCCCGCTGGGTCGCGCCTGAATTTTGGTGCTGTAATCGTCCTTGGAGCGGCAATTAAGAGCATTTATGAAATGCTGCTGCCTGATTTTATGGAGCAAGTCAAAGGCTGTGTATTCGGGCAAGGTGAGGGCGTTGCACTGCTTCAAGGTTCGCAACTGCATTTTATCAAGTCAGGAACAGTACAAAATTCAGAACGAATGCGGCAGATATGCGTAAAGGCATTGTCTTAGAAACGCATGCGCCGCCCGCCGTGCGAAGCGTAAGGCGGGCGGTGCGCGTGTCTGGCTAGTATTACCCAGACACCTCTGTACCACCACTGCGAAAATCAAGCAAAGGAAGTGAAAACCTTTGAAAAAAGATACACGGCACAGAAAATACTTACTTACAATCAATAATCCCGGCGCTGAATGGTCACATGAAAAAATCCGTGAAGCACTTGAGAAAATGCAGCTGAAATACTGGTGTATGGCGGACGAACAGGGCTTGCAGGAACAGACCCCGCATACACATGTGTTCTTTGTTGCTAACAGTCTAATTCGTTTTTCCACCGTCAAGGGCTATTTCCCCACTGCCCATCTTGACCCGTCCTGCGGCACTTCTGAAGAAAACCGGGCGTATGTGCAAAAATCCGGGAAATGGGCAGAGGATGAAAAAGCGTAAGCGTCAAGAGTGACAGCGTATAGTAAAAGGCTCCAAAAGGTGAGAGAATGCTTCTAATCACCAAAAGACTCCCAAAGAGTCTTTTGGACAAGATTGGAGCAGTGGATGCAATGGAAAAAGACCTGCAGTTACTTGGAAAGAACCAGCGTATGTCCGAATGGGCACAGCGCGTATCCGAATGCCTGTTGTGGTAAACTAAAGTTGTAATACCTTGGCCCAATAGATATAATAGCAATAAAGGAAGAGGTAGCGAAATGAGAAGTTACGAAT
>CALLZZ010000415.1 GCA_937858235.1 uncultured Clostridia bacterium | reverse complement strand
ACGAAGAAAACGCATCTTCCTTGTCGCAGATTTTGCAGGTGGGAGTGCCGGAGAAATACTATTTAAGTCAGAAGGCTTGTCTGGGTATTCTAAGGAGAGCTTCCGATCGTGGCAAGGAACTGCCGATTGTTTTGAAAACGGCATTAGAGAAACAGGCACAAGCAGTGTGATTTTAAATGACCAGGGTGGCAATCGTATGGATATCACAGAAGATGTCACTTGCACTCTTCGAGCAGAGGCTCATCACCCACCTTGTGTTATGGATGCAGCGGTTTTTGATAATCATGGAAGAGATACTCGCTTTACTGGGCCGATTGATGTTGCACCGACAATATCCGCAACATATGGAACAGGCGGCAATAATCAGCCATTTGTGGTTGGTGATACACCGAAAACTCTCAAAATCCGCTGTGGCTGTGAGGGCGGTGGCAAAGGTGCTCTTATCCAGAATAATAAATCGGCAGCGCTATCCTGCAATAATGACCAGACGTTATTTGTTCCGAAAGCCTATGGTATCTGTTCTAAAGACAGCAATGCTATGAAATCATCCAATCCAAACAGCGGTGTATATGAAGCTGATACTTCACGTACCATTGATGGAAATGGAGGGAATCCCTCCTGCAATCAAGGCGGTATTGCTGTGGTAGAAAGTTATGCATTGCAAGGCTCTATGATAGGCAGAAAAGACAAGAACGGGCCACAGGGTGACGGTGTTAATAAAGAGGTATCTTTCACCCTTAATACCACGGATAGACACGCAGTTTACGCAATGACAACGGGTGGATTCATGCAAGTGAATGAGGACAAAGCACCGACACTTGCCGCAAGGGATTACAAAGATCCTCCGCTTATTAATGATACAGATGGCATTGAGTACACGGTCAGAAGATTAACTCCGACCGAATGTGCAAGACTTCAAGGTTTTCCTGATTGGTGGTGCAGTAATCTTGCAACAGAAAAACCAACAATGGATGACTTACGCATTTGGTATGAAATATTTGAAACTCAACGTAAGATTACGGGAAGTTCATCAAAACCTAAGACCTTAAGGCAGATATCTAAGTGGCTTAAAGACCCGCATTCAGATTCAGCAGAATATAAGATGTGGGGCAACGGAGTGGCACTCCCTTGTGTATATTTTGTTTTGTCGGGCATTGCGTTTTCTGCACAAAATACCGCTGATTAATAGAACAGTATTTCCTACATAAAACGCTCGAAATGACTTGCTATTTACAGCGTTCAGAGTGATATATGTAGTACCGAAAAATGAAAGGCGGTAGGAAAAATGAAGATTAATTATAGTATTACTGGCCCAAAGCGAAAATCTCTGGTCGGAGCAATCAGCCTGGAACTAAATGTTCCGACAATATACCTCGGCGCACCCACCTTTGCTTATGAAGTAGGAGGCTACCACATCGACAAGAATGGAATGCTCGAGGGTGAGGACAATCCAGGCTTGGTTGCTGACCTGCAGGGATTACATGATTTTAAAGCGATTACAGAAGAATATGACGCTCCACTCCCAGAGGCAGAACCTGTACCGGAGGATGTTCAAATTCCTTACGAAGCGGCTCTTGGCGGCAGGGTCAGTCCTTACCGTGATTATGAGGAGCCTCCGGCATATGCAGAACCCGAACAAAGTGACGAGGTTGAAACCAACCGTCTGACCATTGAGCTGCCAAGGTCGGCTTTCACCGATGTGGCTCTTGAAAACCTTAAGCGATTGGTAGAAAGCAAATCGTCCCTAATTAAAAAAGCTCTAGGTGCTGATTTCATCCCAATAATAACAAACGAAGAAACCATTAGCTTCCCTTGGTTTCAAGGAGAGCTTACTTCAGATGAGGTCAAAGCCTACACCCATTTTGTGACCGCACTCTGTGAGATGGCAAAAACACAACAAAGGGTTAATGCTGCCGAAAAGCAAGTAGAAAATGAGAAGTACGCTTTCCGTTGTTTCCTACTAAGGCTTGGGTTTATCGGCTCAGATTATAAGATGGAGAGAAAGATTCTCCTCTCCAAGCTACCGGGCAGCTCTGCTTTCAAAAGTGGAACTGCCAAGCATGAGGTGGTGAGTGAACAATGAATATCATTCACCCAGAAATGCTAAAGCGACTTAAAAGCTATTACACTCCAGGAACAAGGGTTATGCTGCTTAAGATGGATGACCCCTATACCAAACTTCAGCCAGGTGCTAAAGGTACAGTTACTGGTGCTGACGACATGGGAACCATCCATGTAAGTTGGGATTCCGGTAGCTCTCTTGGAGTGGCTTTTGGCGAGGATTTATGCAAGAAAATCGAAGAATAAAGTACACACATTCTAAGCCATAAATGGGAGAAAATTTGTGTGTTTATATTGAATAATTGTCTTGATATATAAGCCTTTTAGAGTGATATATGTACATACCGAAAGGGACAAATACACTTTAAAAGGAGCGAGAATCAATGCTAACCAAGAAATTTGGAATTGAAATTGAGTTCACAGGAATAACAAGAAACGAAGCTGCCAAGGTCGCAGCCGAATACCTAAACGGAACGGTTGTGAACACGGGCGACTATTACGATACCAAGAAGGTTACAACCGCTGACGGGCGGGTTTGGAAAATTATGAGTGACGGCAGCATCTCCTGCCAGAAGAAACAAGGGCGGCAGAAAGCTGCAGCAGCCAGAGAATACAGCGTGGAGCTGGTAAGTCCCATCTTAACCTACCAAGAGGACATTGAAACATTGCAGGAGGTGGTACGCAGGCTACGCAAGGCAGGAGCTTTTACCAACAACTCCTGCGGAATCCATATCCACTTGGACGGAGCAGACCACACTGCAAGGAGCATACGAAACTTTGTAAACATCATCGCAAGCAAGAATGACCTTTTTTACAAGGCTTTGCAGATATCACCTGAACGAATGGGTTACTGCAAAAAGATGGATGAGATTCTGGTGGAAAAAATCAACCGCAAGAA
>CALLZZ010000414.1 GCA_937858235.1 uncultured Clostridia bacterium | reverse complement strand
CCCCACTAACATCTACAAGTCATTCACTCCTCCTCAGAAGGGTGCTGGCATGATGTTGGCAGGCGACGATGCCAAAACCAGTGCTGAACTGGCTGGCATCCTGGCAAAGAAGCATCTGATCTGATAGAAAGGAGAACATACTAATGGCTGAATATGATTTCAAAGATCTGGCCGCTTTCAAAGGCGTATGGGTATTTTGTGAACAGCGTGGCGGCAAACTGATGCCTACTAACGAAGAACTGATCTCCGAGGCTCGTAGACTGGCTGATCAGCTGAGTGAAGAGGTTGTTGGCGTTGTCCTGGGCGGCGCTGGCATCGGCAAAGAAGCAAAAGTTCTGGGCGGCTTTGGTGCTGACAAGATCTTGGTTTGTGAAGATCCCCTGCTGGACGTTTACACCACTGATGCATACACCAAGGTTATCGTTGACCTGGTAAAAGAGCAGAAGCCTGAAGTCGTGCTGATCGGCGCTACCAACATTGGTCGTGACTTGGCTCCTCGTCTGGCAGCTCGCCTGCACACTGGCTTGACCGCTGACTGCACCCATCTGGACATCGACTCCGTGGGCTATGTGCAGTTCCTGCGTGATTCTTCCACCCTGGACGAAAAAATCCTGGGCGGAATCGACCTGGAAGACAAGACCCTGAAGATGACCCGTCCGGCATTCGGCGGTCACCTGATGGCTACCATCATCATCCCCCGCTTCCGTCCTCAGATGGCTACCGTCCGTCCCGGCGTTATGAAGAAGGCTGCTTTCGATCAGGCTAAGGCTGATGCTCTGGTCGTCGAAACTCCCGCATTCTCCATCTCCAAGGATGACATCAAGACCGAAGTTCTGTCTGTTGAAAAGGCAGCTAAGAAGCTGGTTGACCTGATCGGCGCTGACATCATTGTCTCCGTTGGCCGTGGTATCAGCAAAGACGTCGCAGGCGGCATCAAGCTGGCTGAAGCACTGGCTGAAGAGCTGGGCGGCGTTGTTGGTTCCTCCCGTGCAGTCGTTGACTCCGGCTGGATCAGCCCCGACCATCAGGTTGGTCAGACTGGTAAGACTGTCCATCCCACAATGTACATTGCTCTGGGTATCTCCGGTGCTATCCAGCATCTGGCTGGCATGCAGGAATCCGAGTTTATCGTTGCTGTTAATAAGAACGACACTGCTCCTATCTTTGAAGTTGCTGATATCGGCATTTGCGGTGACCTGTTCAAGGTTGCTCCCCTGCTGCTGCAGGCAATCAAGGACGAAAAGTCTGCAAAGTAATTTTCGTTCTTACTCTAATTTGTTCCAAACTATTAAGGACGTACCCTGTTGGGTACGTCCTTTTCTATTTCTAACCACATCCCCCGGCACATAGGATAAGCTATGGGGGCTGGTTACCATGAATCACAAAAACTCTACATCACTCTTAGGCTCAACGCTTCAATTGACAGCAGTTTCCCTGCTGTCTCAATTTCTCTATTTTTTATATCAGGTAACTTTATCTAGAATTGTTGGCACGGAAGTCCTTGGGTTAATCCACATGATCATGCCAATATACTACACATTTCTTTCCTTTCTGACCTCGGGCTTTGCCCTTGCAGTTAACAAACTATCTTCAGAATATCAGTCTAAAAATAACCACACCGCACTAGGAAAAATTGTTGAACATACAACCCAACTGTTCTCTTATTTGTTTTTGCTATTCGGACTGCTATTTTTGCTGCTCTATAAGGTATTTGCAAAAAACTACTTTACAAATCCGCCGCAGGCACTTTTTTTTCTTACAATCCCCTTATTGCTCTTTTTTACTGCCCAGGAAATCTTCAATAAGCACTACTTCTACGGGACAAACAGCATTCGGATTCCTGCACTTATTCAAATTACAGAACAACTGGTTCGCATTTTTACAGTAATTGCACTGCTGTTGATCCTCCCTCAGAAATCTCCCATGGAATCTGTATTGCTCATCTTACTGGGAATGCTGGTCAGTGAGATCTACTCATCCCTACACTTAACCTATTTGCGGAAGCAGCAACCGATTGTCTTTCCTTTTACTCACTCTGTTGAGCGTAATAACAGACTCATGAATCGCGTGATTCTAAGAATTGCACTGCCCGTTTCGTTGACCACGCTTTTCTGCCAGTCTATTTCCACCTTAAACTCAGTCATTATTCCCAACCTTTTAGTGCAATATGGACTGGATCAAACAACTGCCCTTCAAGATTACGGGGTACTATTTGGAATGACCCTACCACTTCTGATGGTTCCATTCTCCCTAATCAACGCACTTTCCATTGTGCTGCTTCCCTACATCTCTCGCTGCCGCGTATTCCATCAAAAAGAGCAGATTCTCAAGACACTCAGATGGATTGTACTGGCAATTGCCCTTCTCGTAGCACCTGGAACACTATTAATTGCTCGCTTTGGCACCCACTTGGGATTGCTGTTCTACAATCACCCAGATGTAGGAAATTACATTCTTCTACTGGCCATCGGTGTTATTATCTCCGCATTTGAGGTCGTTGTGGAAACTACGTTAAATGCTTATAACAAACAGACTGCCAACGCCTGCATCACGCTTTTTGCAACGTTTATCCAAGTCTACTTCACCTTGTCCTATACTACGAAAATTGGCCTGGAAGCATTTGTGATCGGCTTTGTTATTTCCTCTGCTTTCGGCTGCCTTGTCCGCTCCCTTTTGCTCTGGCGCGATCTCGCAGCTGATACCGTTACGCATCCGTTGCCAGCCACTGCTTCAATTCCCCAAACAACTCCAGACACTTAAAGCGAACGACATAACCTTCTTCCTCTCCGGAGAGAAGTTCCATATCATCCCCCGTCAAACCGTCTTTAATTGCTGTTTCTGAGCACTCTGAGACGGAGCCAAAGGAGAGAGGTGGGAACACAACACACCACCAATTATGTCCTTCTGCGGCTCCAATTTCAACTCTCAGCGCCTGATACTCTCCGGCAGGCAGTGCAAAGTCTTGATATTCTTTGGTAGGGAAATATGTGGTCTCCAGTTTAACACAGACCGGATACGGATACCCCTCCTGAGAAACGGTATCTGCTCCTGTGTCCGCAAGCTCCTGCAGATGGGCTTCCAGCACGTCTTTGGCTTCTGTTACCGATGTACAATCCGCAAGATACCCATCGGCCAAAGCCAAAACAGAGTCTCTTACTTTCAGCTTTAAAGCTTGATCTGCCTCGGAGTCTGAATTGGCCAGTACGTGAAACCGCACGACTCGTGTTGCCAATTCCGTCTCTCGGTATTCCGCCCAACTGGAGACCAGCACCGTCACTGCAAGTCCCAAAAGCAGGGCAATTTCCCATCGTTTTAAGCGTATGCTTGCTGCTCTTTGCATAAAAAACACCGTCCTCTGTAACAACTGCTACAGTATGGACGGCGTTTTTTTCTTTTATACCGGCTGGGTCAAAAATACTTCGCTATAGGTTTTTTGCAATGCCTCTGCAGCTTTCTTGGCCGCTGCCTCTTCCGCAAAGATGCCGTAGGTCACCGACCCACTGCCAGACATAGCTGCGCCCATGGCTCCGCAATTCAGCAGGGTTTCCTTAATGCTGGAAATCACTGCCCGCTCTTCATCCGTGAGAGCCGCTTCGAAAACATTTTCCACGCGTTTGGCAACTGCGTTCAGTTCTTCCCATTCCAGCCCCACCATTACGGTGACTTGATCCGGCCTGGAGGGCAGCTCTACGCTGTCAATTCTCCGGTACATCTCGGCACTCGACAGCGAAAAGTCCGGCTTGCAGAGGACAATCCAGCAATGGGGCAACCCCGTCAAACGTCCGACCTGTTCTCCTTTGCCCTCTACGATACAGGCGCTTCCATAGATGCAGTAGGGTACATCAGACCCCACCTTTATCCCGATCTCTGCCAACTCATAAGATGTCAAGTTCATCTCATACATTTTGTTTAAACCACGCAGAACTGCCGCCGCATCACTGCTGCCTCCGCCTACACCGGCTGACACCGGAATGTTTTTTTCCAGGTGAATGGAAAGGCCGCCTACTGTAATGCCGGTCTTCTCCTCAAAGGCTCGAACCGCCACGATCATCGTATTGCTTTTGTCCAGCGGTACCGTTTCCACGTTGGCCGTCAGAACCAGCTCTGCCCCCTCAGTTTTGGTTAGAGTAACCCGATCACACAGCTGGACGGCCTGCATCACAGATTTCAGATTATGATACCCATCGTCCCGGCGCCCCAATACATCTAATGTCAGGTTGATCTTGGCATTGGCCAGTTCTGTTACTGTCGTTTTCATTTGATTTTTCTGGCCTCCAAATAAAATCGTTTATCATGGGCTTCCCCCATAGAGAAGGTTTTCCGCGGCAATACTCCGTCAAAAATAACGGTTTTAAACAACTGATTTTTCTCCATTGCCGGAAGCAAAAATCCAATATTTCCGTCTTTCGTACCCAGTTCCCGGGTTACGTCCGCCCCATGTACATAGTCGACACTGCCTGTGTTGGTTTCCAACCACCGATCCAGAAACTCCTGCAACGTCCCCACTTCCAGCTGTGCGGTAGGCTGTGGGATCGTAATTTTCCCCTCTCCCTCCGCCCAGGCATAGGTAATCTTGTGCCCCGTTCCCTCTCCGTAGTAGGCGCCGGGATAGGTCTGGAGCAGGTCTGCCAGCAGTTTCTTTACGTCTACGTTAAAGCAGACTCGGTGAATCGGTTCGAATTCCAATGATTCATCATGGAGGTTCACCAGCTCTACCAGAGCGTACCGGGAGGGCAGTTCCGCCCACTGCTCTTTTAACGTATGCTGCTTTTCCTCCTCATAGGTTGCCTTAGCAGAAGCCAGAGAGTGGTTGCCGTCTCCGATGGCAAAGAGCAGTACCGGTTTTCCCGGTGCATCATACTGCTGAGCAAACCGTTCCGGTGCTGCCAGATCCTCTAGCAGGTCTGCTACATCGCCTTGCAGCTCGGGCGTCAGCAAATAACCACTGATATGGCCGCCCCGCTCCATCAGGTCAAAATCATATATCTGCTCCATCTGATCCGTTTCATAGGTCAGATGCTCAATGAGCCGCTGATCCGGATCGTCCACCAGCATCATGATATGCGGCAGCTCCAACGGTGCATTTCTCCGCACTGCTACCCGGGGTGGGATTCGGGAGAGCACCGTACCTTCGGTGGCACGAACCAGTGTCCCTGCACCAGGCGTGTAATCGTAACACTCCAAATCCACCGCACCTACCAGACCACGACGCAGCTTCTGATTGTCCAGCCAACGCTCCACATAAATCAGGGCGTTGGGATAGCTGCGGAACAGGTCGGCTGCCAAGTATTCCTCCATGGTTTTCCCAATGGCGGCAATATGCTCCTCTGCATGTCCGTCTTCTAGCTGGCTCTCCGGAAGAATCACCTTCAGTGCAGAGGGTGCTTCTCCTACCCGCTCTGCTACACGCTGCCAATACTCGTTCTGAGAGGTGTACTGGTCACAGGCCACCACACTCCACTTGGTCAGGTCACAGTCTTTCGGCAGTAAAATATCTGTCGGGCCAAAGCCAGGCCAACGATTTTCCATCACAATGTTCCTCCTTAATAGGGCAGTTCGAACAGAGCCGGCATCAGTGCCAGTCCACTGTCCATGAAGGGACCCTTCTGTCCCTCTTCTTCGGTATAGTTCCCGCGCAGCATACTGTCATTGCGGCTGTCATAGAGCAGATACGGAACTGGATCTCCATCGTGGCCTCGGGTGGCCGTCAAGGTCTTGTGATCGGACAGGATCAGGATGCGGTAGCTGTATCCTGCCTCATCCATTCCCGCCACCAGCGGCGCTACGATCCGGCTGGACAGCCATTCGATGGCCTGAAGTTTCCCTTCCAAATCTCCGTTGTGAGTACACTCGTCCGGTGCTTCCAGATGAACGGCGGTAAAGTCACAGCCATCGGCCAAGTCCTTCAATGCAGCCCGAACTTTGCCCTCGTAGTTGGTTTCCAACTCGCCGGTGGCACCTTCCACCTCGGTGACGTTCAAGCCACCGAGTCTGGCGATGCCCTGGCACAGAGGTACTGCGGAAATCACAGAGCCGGTTTTTTTATACTTATCTACAAAGGAGTCCAGCGCCACACCAGTTCCCTCTGCCCAGAACCATACCCCGTTGGCCGGCAGCTTTCCAGCCGCCCTGCGAGCCTGATTGATGGGATGCTGATCCAACACCTGATAGGACACTTCCATCAGCTTGGACAGCACTGCCGCGTTGTCACAGCCAGAAGGCAGTAGGGAACCAATCACCTCTCCCAGATGATCGTGGGGTGGAATCAGGTGGATTCCAGTAATATCCGCCTTAGACTGAACTGCAATATGTCGGAAGGATGGAGCCGGATAGACAATCATGCCAGCCTCTTTGGCCAGTGCCTTGAAATCCGGGTGGGCAAATAGGTACTCTACCAATGCAATAGACTCTTCCCCGTCAATGGAACCGCCGGAATGGGATAGAATTTTTTTCTCCTCAAAGGGCTGATCCCCTTCCTCCAGCGCCACCATATTACAACGGTAGCCTACATCACCTGGATTCAACTGGATTCCCGTTGCGGCAGCTTCCAGCGGTGAACGTCCCGTGTAGCACTTCCAGGGATCGTTGCCGAAAATAGATAGGATAGCGGTATCGCTTCCGGGGGGCAGTCCCTCGGGACAATTTACCACACTACCGACCACACCCTTCTGTGCCAGCGCATCAATCGCCCCTTTTTTGGCTACCTGAAGGGGGGTACGATCTCCCAATTCCGGAACTGAATTGTCTGCCATTCCGTCACCGATAATCAATACATACTTCATCATAACACATGCTCAACCTTCTAAACCGGTGCTCTCTTCCCGGCTATTTTTACTCATTGCAGCCCGTAATTGCAGAATTCAGTTCTCTACACACTATTGAACGTATCGGATACGTTAGTCGCATTCTAACCGTCGATCTGGGAGCCGTTTCTGTTCTTCTAACGGAACTGCTGTTGAGTCTGATTATACATGCTTTTTTTGACAAATTCAATAGTCGGGCCTTGGAAGCCCCCTTTTCTTTTCGACAGACTCATGCTATAATAAACGCAATTTATTATTGACACCGTTGTATCTTTATGAAGCACATCGGTGACTTCTTTTGTAAAAACATCATCCAAAAAGTGAGGTATACTTCTCATGACCGTTCCAGAAAAAAATCAGAAGATGACGGAAACCTTTCAGCAGGTTTCCGAGCTCCTAGCTCATGCAGATCCCAACGACTTCGATTCCCAAATCCCGCCTGTCTTTGTCTCCTGCGATGCGGAAGCCCAGAGTATCGTCTGTTCCTTTGACGTGAAGGAACACTTTGGTAACCCCCATGGTATGATGCACGGTGGGTTAATCGCCGCCATGATTGATTGTGCCCAGGGTTCTACTATCGCATCCATCTGTGGCACCGATACGCGTATTGTCACCGTTTCCCTTCAAATTTCTTATCTCCAACCGATTCTCGTGGGACACCCCCTCTTTGTCCGGGTTCTGATCCAACAAATTGGCGACCGCATCGCCTACTGTTCTGCCGAAGCCTGGCAGCAAGCAGGTACGATTGCCGCTACCACATCCGGGGTTTACCATGTGATTCGCGGCGGCAAGACGTAAAGCACAAGCTGGTTTTTTACGTAAAAAGGAGCTCCACAATGGACTGTGGAACTCCTTGTTTTTTATTTCATTATAGGTCAGATAATTCTGCGCACCGCTACCAAGCGACCTGTATTCACATTACTGACAACAATGCCGTACTTCGCGCCCAGAGCGTTGACCATCTTGCCGCCACCGATGTAGATCCCGCAGTGACCATTGTAGCAGATCACATCACCCATCTGGGCATTGGAGTAGCCGACCCCTTTCCCGCAGCTAGCCAGTATCGCAGAGCTATGGGGCAGAGAGTACCCAAAGTGATCATAGACACACATGACGAAACCAGAACAATCCACGCCGGTAGAGAGGTTGGAGCCGCCCCACACATATTTGCCACCTATAAACTGCATAGCGTAGTTGACAATTGCAGCGCCGCTGGCCGGGTTAGCCGCTGGCTTCTCCTCTTCCTTTTCTGTAGTGTCGTTTTCCTTCTTGCTATCCTCTTCCTTGGTTCCTTCCTGCTTGTCTGAGGTTCCTTCCTGCTTGTCTGAGGTTCCTTCCTGCTTGCCTGAATTCCCCTGGTTTGCAGTATTTGCTTGATTTTTCTTTGCTTCTTCCCTCTTTTTTGCTTTCTCCGCAGCTTTCTTTGCCGCAGCAGCCTCTTTCGCTGCCTGTTCTGCCGCTGCTTTCTGCTCTGCCGCGTAATCAGACTTGGCCGTGACAATATCCGAAGCCAACTCGTCGGCCAGGGAATCTACTTCAGCTAACTGGTCGGCGTACACATCCTGATTGCTCTTGATTTCCTTTAAGGCAGTTGCTGCTTCCGCAGAAGTGGTTTTCATCTGCCTTTTTTGCCCTTTCAGGTCACCCAATACCCCCTGTTTGGCAGTTTTCTTCTCTTCCAGCGCCTTCGTTTCCTTGGCTACCGTTTTCTTGGCCTGCTCCAACTCCTGCAACACGCTGTCATCGTATTCCATAACATTGCTCACAAAGGAGACTCGATCCAGAAAGTCGGAAAAACCAGAGGCTCCAAAGAGAATCTGCCAATAGGATACCGAGCTGGCTTCCTCCATGCTGCGTACACGCTGGCAGAACAGGTCATAGTAACCGGCTTCCTTTTTCTTTGCCTTTTTCAGCTGCTTTTGATGGGTTTTGATCTGTGCAGCGTATTCGTCTACCATACCCTGCGTAGTGGCAATTTGATCTTCCAGCACAGTGACTTTCTCCCCCAGCAAATTACATCGGCTGACAGCAGAATCTTCCTTACCCTTCAGATCGTTGAGCTGGGACTGGAGACCGCTTTTTTTCGTCTCCAACTCCTCCTGCTGCACGCAGAGGCCAGAGATTTCGTCCAGCGTAACTGCGCCGGCGTATTGGAAAATCTCCATCACTAAGGGGATCAGGAACAGCAGTGCCATAAACACAGCCATTGCGCTCACAGCTTTCCTTCTGCCATCCCAGCCACTTTTCTTCTTTTTGCTTCCGTGCGTTACCTTGCCCATGGGCTTGTTCCCTCTCTTTCACGCTGCACCCTGCCGTTACACGCGCAGGAATTTCCGAATGGTAATCAGACTGCCCAACACACCTACTGCCAGCCCAATGGTTAAGTAAACTGCAACTACCGGTATCATAAGCTTTTGGTAGGGAATCAGGTTAATAAACTGAACATGGCTGTACACATTCACGGCCTTGGCCAGCAGAGAATAGATGCCAAACTGGAGAAGGCTTGCGATGATCGCACTGGAAAGCCCCAGCACAATCCCCTCCACTACAAAAGGCCACCGCACAAAGGAATTGGTCGCCCCGACCATCTTCATAATGGCAATTTCCTCCTCACGATTGATGGTCGCCATTTTGATGGCGTTGGAGACAATAAAGAAGGAAACTACCAACAAAACACCTAACAGGATCACTGCAATTCCCGCCGCAACATTCCGAACCGTGATAAATCCGTCTGCTACATCTAGAGCCGCGGAAACCTTTGCAACCCCTGTTATCTCCTCCACCTGGCCAATGGTATCTTTCAACTGTGTAATATCCGCTACATGGATCACATATCGATCCCGCAAAACCGTTGACGGCAAGTCGGTATATAGCTCGTCCTCCTCCAGGCCATCTAAGTAACTGTTCAATGCTGCTTCCTTGGTCACAAAGGTACACTCTGCTATGTTTGATATACTGTTTAGGGATGCTTGGAGTGCTTGAACCTGCTCCTCATCGTAATCCTCATCCACATAAGCCAGAATTTCATTTTCCGCCATCAACTGGTTCAAATGATGCTCCAAATTCACCGCAACCAGAGATACGCTTCCAGTAATAATCAGGCAGGCCGCAATAATTCCGATTGCCGCAAAGGTGAAAAAACTATGGCTGCGCAGTCCGCGAAATCCTTCCCGGATAAAGTATCCGGCGTTACTTCTTTTCATAGTCATAGCACCCATTCTCCTGATCGCTGACAATACGCCCCTCTTCCAGATAAACCACCCGTTTATTGAACTGATCCACCAGGCGTTGCTCATGGGTAACCACTAAAATCGTGGTTCCCAGTTTGTTGATTCGCTCCAGCAACAGCATAATGTCCAAACTCCGCTCCGGATCCAAATTTCCCGTGGGCTCATCGGCAATGATGGTGCTTGGATTGTTCACCAGAGCCCGGGCGATGGCTACGCGCTGCTGCTCCCCGCCGGAGAGCTCTCGGGGATAGCATTGTTTTTTATCTGTCAACCCTACCAGATCCAGCACATAATCGACCCGGGCATCAATCCCATCTTGCGGTGCGCTGACTACGCGCAGGGCAAATTCCAGGTTTTCTTCCACTGTCTTTTTTTCAATCAGGCGAATGTCCTGAAACACCACGCCCAGCTTCCGGCGCAGGTAGGGAATCCGATTGGCCTTGATCCTGATCAGGTCAAAGCCATCCGCTACAATAGAGCCGGAGGTAATGGGTTCCTCACCGGTAAGCATTTTCAAAATCGTGGACTTGCCCGAACCGGAAGGGCCTACTAGAAATACAAATTCTCCATTGCTGATCAGCATGGAAATCCCGTTGACCGCCTTGGTACCGTTATCGTATGTCTTTTTCACATTGGTAAAGCGTATCATATTCTTCTCCCACTCTAAATAGGGCTCAAGTAAGTTAAATTTAGTATACTTCCTTTTCAAAGTCATGTCAAATAGTAACAAATAGAAACACCCGGCAGAGGTATGGAATTTTTCGTCATACTTCTGTCGGGTTATCCAAACTATTTGCCTTTCCCCGAAATCAGGACTTTATTCCCCGGGAAACTAGATACTTCTTGACCATCAGTGCCACTTTAAACGTAATTGCATCGTCGAACTCACGGAGATCCAGCCCGGTGAGCTTTTTGATCTTCTCCAGCCGGTACACCAAGGTATTTCGATGGACAAAGAGCTTTCGTGCCGTCTCGGACACATTCAGGTTATTCTCGAAGAATTTGTTGATGGTAAACAGGGTTTCCTGGTCCAGCGCGTCAATGGGGTTCTTTTTGAACACTTCCTGAAGAAACATCTCGCACAGAGTTACAGGCAGCTGATAGATCAGGCGGCCGATGCCCAGATTGTCATAGTTGATGATGGTACGCTCTGTCTCAAAGACCTTGCCCACTTCGATGGCCATTTGGGCTTCCTTGTAGATGCGCCCCAAATCACGAATGTGATCTGTCACCGTGCCGATGCCGATCATAATCTTCTGCTTCAGTTCAACATCTACACCATCTTTGATCTGCTGAGCAATTTTCACCAGATCCTTTGCACCGGTTCCTTCTGGTACCTGCTTAATCAGCACCACATCATTTTCGTTCAGCGAAATCACATAGTCATTCTGCCGATCCGGGAACAGCGCCTGAACGGCATCTGCCAACGATACGTCAACCTGCTCGATGGGACGAACGAGAAACACAGCCCGCAATACCTCAGACATCAGATGAAGCTCTTTGGCGCGGATGTAAATATCCCCCAACATAATGTTATCGGTAATAATATTCTTAATGAAGGTGGCCTTGTCGTACTTCTCCTCATAGTAGCTTTTCACTCCGTTGAGGGCTACGGCGGCCAGATTGCAGATCATCTTTGCCTCCTGATCTTCCCCCTGTACGAACACGGCATAGCCGAACTGAATGCTCCAGCCACCCAGAGACTTGAAAGTTTTCCCCTCCGTGGCAACGGCGGTATCCCGCTCGTTGTTCAGGGTTGTGAGTACATGAGGTATCCGCTCTCCAATGGAAGGCAGGTCTGTACAGGCAATTACATTTCCCTCCATATCAATAACACCGATTACTCGGTTAGTACTTTCCTTTAATTGTAAAACCATACTTTGGAACAGTCGATTGGACATAAAAATCCGCTCCTTCCGCGTCACTGTTAAAACCTTACCAGGCCATCGAAAACTTTATCTAAAATATTATACCGGCTTTTATCGGCATTATCAATAGCTTCTGAAAACTTTTTGTTCTCAAATTTGTTCTGTTTGATCCCCCTGGACTGCCTTTTTCAGCCCCCGCACTTTCTCTTCCGTAAGCTCTCTCCAGTGACCAGCCTCCAAGGTGTCATCCAGCTTCAGTGCCCCAATAGACAGCCTTTTCAGGGCGCGTACCGGCTTTCCGCAGGCAGCCAACATCCGTTTGACCTGATGGTATTTTCCTTCCCGCAGCGTCACCAGACAATATCCAGCCTCCAGCGCTTCTAGTTCCGCCGGCAAGCATTGGGTTCCGTCCCGCAGCACCATGCCCCCTCGAAATGCAGTCACATCCTCTTGATCCACCGTTCCGTCAGTGGCTACCAAATAGCACTTTTTCACACGGTACCTGGGACTGAGAAGCTGATGGGCCAGCACTCCGTCATTGGTCAGCAACAGCAGTCCCTCTGTGTCCTTGTCCAGTCGTCCCACCGGCACAACCCCTTGTCGCCGGAGCGCTGTTGGCAGCAGATCCAGTACCGTTTTCTGCTCCCGATCCTTGGTTGCCGTCAGCACCCCTGCCGGCTTATTCATCATCAGGTAGCAGTACCGATTCCAGGAAATTTGTTCTCCCCTCACCGTCAGCGCTGCCGCTTCCGGCTCAATTTTACGCTCCGGCTGACGAATTACCACCCCGTTTACCAACACCTGTCCCCGCCGAATCAGCTCCTTTGCCTCTTTTCGGCTCCAACGCCCGGTTTCAACCAGCACCTTATCTAACCGCTGCATGGCCATCCTCTCTCACCCCTTCCCCGCGCTTCTACACATTATAACAAAATACAGCTCTTTTTGCACGTGTACTACGCAGAAAACCGACATTGCTCTTGCATCTGCCGGTTTTCCGTGGCTGTTATAATGATTTTCTAATCTGTTTTAAGGCGCTTTTCTCCAGCCGGGACACCTGTGCCTGGGAGATTCCCACCTCCTTGGACACTTCCATCTGTGTCTTCCCCTGGAAAAATCGCATTTTCAAAATACTTTGCTCCCGCTGGTTCAGCCGATCCATGGCCTCCCGCAGCGCAATGTGATTGAGCCACTGATCTGCGCAGTTCTTTTCATCCCGTACCTGATCCATTACACAGATCGCGTCACCGCCGTCTGAGTAGATGGGCTCATAAAGGGAAATGGGATCAGTAATTGCGTCCAGCGCAAACACCACCTCTTCCCGCCGCAGTCCCAGCTCCTTTGCAATTTCCTCGATTCCAGGTTCTTTCTGGTGCTCCCGGATATAGTTCTCCCGGGTTTTCAGCACCTTATAGGCCACGTCCCGCATGGATCGGCTGACTCGTACCGCCGAAGAATCCCGCAGAAACCGGCGAATCTCTCCGGCAATCATGGGAACTCCGTAGGTGGAAAACCGTACCGAAAACTGTTCCGCATCAAAGTGGTCAATGGCCTTGATCAGCCCGATACACCCGATCTGAAACAAGTCATCCATATTTTCTCCGCGCCCCGCGAATCTCTGGATCACCGACAACACCAAACGCAGATTCCCTTCGATCATCTGTCGTCTGGCCTCCTGATCACCCTCCTTCACCCGTTTCAATAGCACGGTCATTTCCTCGTTTTTTAATACTTTCAGTTTCGCAGTGTTGACACCGCAAATCTCTACTTTGCCCTGCATACGACTTCCTCCCGCTGCAAAAGACTGCTCTTAGTCTTTCCAACAGGCGCGCTTTCATGCTGTCAAAGGCAGGGTGGTTTTGACGTAACCGTTCTTTTCTTCCGTCAGCGTTTAGCTCATCCGCAGCATTTCCCGCCGCAGCCGGGATACAATCCGCTTTTCCAGCCGGGAGATGTAGGACTGGGAAATCCCCAGCAAGTCCGCTACCTCCTTTTGGGTGGCTGCTTTATCCCCGTTCAGTCCAAACCGCATGGAGATAATCAAATGCTCCCGCTCATTCAGCCGACTCATAGCCGCTGCCAGCATCTGCCGGTCTACATCATCCTCAATGGGCTTGATCACCAAATCGCTGTCCGTCCCTAGCACGTCGGACAGCAGCAGCTCGTTGCCATCCCAATCCGTGTTCAACGGTTCGTCAAAGGAAATCTCCCCCTTTTGGTTGGAGGTCTTACGCAGGTGCATCAGAATCTCGTTCTCGATGCATCGGGAGGCATAGGTTGCTAGCTTGATGTTTTTATCCAGCTTAAAGGTATTTACCGCCTTGATCAAGCCGATGGTGCCGATGGAGATCAAGTCCTCAATGTTAATCCCCGTGTTCTCGAACCGTCTGGCAATGTAGACTACCGGCGCAGTGGACGGCGCCCCCGCCGCCCGCAAAGGCGTAGGAAAACCGGTGCCCAGGCCCCTCGCCGGCCCGCGCCTGCGGGAAGCGCCGGAAAAACGCCTCCAGCACCTCCCGCTCTCGTGCGCGATCCAAGGGCTGGGGCAGTACATCACTGCCGCCAATGTACCAGATTTGATCCGGTACCCGCAGCCCCAGCTTCACCAGCAGGGCGTTCCATTTCTCCATTACCTTTTGCTTCACATTCATCGTTTTCCCGTACCTCCCTCTATGTTTCCGCACCAATCAGAGCGGTGTAATTCCCATTGGTTGCCAGCTTCCCTGGACACAGAGCCACCAGCAGACGGTTCGCTTTCTGACTGCCGATCAGCGCCTGGTCTACCCGAATCGCCAACAGCATGCCGGCTTCCACACCTACCGCACGGTAAGGCAGCAGCCGCACTCTTCCCTCCCCTAGAAATAGGGACAATGTCCCCGCACACACAGTGGGTTCCCGCAGCGCACTCTCCTCCAGGGGGACTTTTCCAGAGAACAGCGGCTGTACCGCCTCCCACTCCACCACCATGACTCTGGCATCACTGAGGGGATCTGATAACGTGTTCCCCGTGTCCACCAACGCATCTACCTTCACCCTCCGCCCCTCCAGAACCAGTGTCACAGGGACAACCTCCCGGCTCAACTTGGAATAGCGACCCAGGCAGCGCATACAGACAGTAAGTACAAAATAAATCCCTGCGGCGGACAGCAACAGCACCTTTACATCCAGGCTGGTAGCCGGAATCCCATTGGAATAGGTCAGGCCGTTGTTTCCCAGGAGGGATATCATTAGCACGCCTCCCCCCAGAGCACAGGAGCAGACAAAAAACACGCCGGTAAGCCGCAGTAGCCGTTTCCGTCCGCCAAAGGCAATCAACGACAACAGCACTCCTGCCATAATTTTAATGAGGGGCTGCGTTAAAAAGTCGCCTCCCGGTAAAAAGGCGCATACGGCATAGACTGCGCCAAACAGCGCTCCCAATGCCAGTCGTAACGTCGGCACATACTGCCCACAGATTCGAGCAGAAACCCGCAGCAGAAGGTAGTCCAGCAACAGGTTCAGCAGAAACAATGAGTCGATATAAACCACAGTCATACAGTTCCCTCCTACTGCTGACCCTTAGTATACCGTTCCCACTCAGCGGAATTGGTCAAAGGAGGGACAGGGTATGAAAAAGAGGCTGCACAAATGCAGCCTCTTTTCTCAGCAAAATTTGACCGTGCTCAAGCACGTCCTTTGTTTTTTTACAGTCCCCGGCTCCACTCAGAGCGGATTTTCGTCTCTCCCGACAGGGCACTGTCAATCTTCGCCAGCATCCCCGGAGTTTTATCCGGAATGGTATCGTTAAAGGACAGGTAATTGGATGCGTGGTTGCTGGTGAAGTGGATGGGACCTTCGTGAATATTCGCCAGCAGTAAACGGGTTTCCTCCAGCACTTCCCTGGGATTCAGCAGCTGGAATGTTCCCTGCTGCACGTCCCGATACATCGGGGTGCCTGGTTCGCACATATAGGTCAGGGCGGACAGGTGCTGGGGTACCATCTTGTTCATCAGCTCCGCCGTAGCAATGGCGTGCTGGCAAGAAGGCGCTCCCGGCCCCGCCAGACCCAGAATAATCATAGTCCAGAGGTCAAACCCGCAGTCTTTCAGCAGCAGTGCTGCCTCCAAAATTTCCTCTGCGGTAGCGCCCTTTTTCACCTTGGCCAACAGCTCGTTGTCACCGGTTTCCACGCCCAAATAAGCTCTGCCCAGACCTGCTTCTCTCAGTTCATTCAGCTGTGCCGGCGTCTTGGTCATGGTAGACTTTGGTCCAGCATAGGTGGTCACCTTCTCCAGATGGGGGAATGTCCTGTACAGCTTCTCCAAAATGGTTAACAGCTGATCCTGCTTCATAATGATCGCGTCACCGTCACAGAGGAACACTCGGTTGATTTTGCTTCCGTAGGCCTTTCTGGCCATTTCAATGTCCTCTAAAATGTCGTCCAGTGGACGCACACGGAACTGCTTATCCTTATACATGCTGCAAAATGTGCAGCTGTTGTTAGAGCACCCGATGGTACACTGGAGCAGATAGCTTTTCCACTCTCCTGGCGGACGATAAATCATACCTTCATATCTCATAATACGTTCTCCACAAATTTAGTCATTGTTGCACAGAATACTTCCATATCTTCCGCGCTCCCAATGGTCACACGGAGGAAATTGTCAATTCTGGGCAGTGCAAAATATCGAACCAGAATCCCGTGTTCCCGCAGAGCGCCAAACAGTTGCTTTGCAGGTACCACAGGATGGCTGATAAAGATAAAGTTACTCTTGGAGGGCAGTACAATAAATCCCAACTCCCGCAGCCGCTCCGATACCCGATCCCGGGTCACCACTACCTGAGCACACCTCTGTGCAAAGTACCCCTGATCCTCTACCGAGGCCACACCAGCCACAATGGCCAGCTGATCCATGGTGTAGGAGTTGATGGAATTTTTCACACAATCCAGCCCCTGAATCAGGTTCTCGTTGCCAAAGGCAAACCCGATTCTCATCCCTGCCAACGCACGGGACTTGGACATGGTCTGAACCACCAGCAGATTGGGATACTCCTCAATTAACGGCAGAGCGGAGGTGCCGCCAAAATCCACATAGGCTTCATCAACAATTACTGCCACATCAGGATTTCCCTCCAGAATCCGTCGCAGTGCTTCCTGTCCCAGCTCTATCCCGGTAGGCGCATTGGGATTGGCCAGCACTACCCCATCATTTTCCTCCAGCAGCGGTTCCACCGGAATGGTAAAATCCGGCCCCAGAGATACAGTTCTGTATTGTATGCCAAACAGATTGGCATAGACCGGGTAGAAGGAGTATGTGATATCCGGGAACAAAATCGTGCTGCCTGGGTCAAAAAATGCCTGGAAGGCAAAGGCCAGCACCTCATCGGAACCGTTCCCTACAAACACCTGGTTTTCTTTTACGCCGTAGGTTCTGGCCAGCACCGACACTAATTTGCTGGCATCCGGGTCCGGGTACAACTTTAACCGGTCGTCCGCCGCCGCCTGCACCGCTTGGATCACCTTGGGTGAGGGCGGGTAGGGGTTTTCGTTGGTGTTCAGTTTGATAAACTTCCGTCCCCTGGGCTGCTCCCCAGGTGTATATGGGGTTAGATTGCGAATACGGCTGCTCCAAAATTCTTTCATAGCGCTTTCCCTCTATTTCGAATCCTCCCCATCTGTTCTGGGCAGGACTTTTTTCACACTTTTCTCCGCCTTTCCGCATAAAATCATCATTTCACGCCCACAGGTCAGACAACGGAGGCGAAAATCCATACCAACCCGCAAAACCAGCCAATTTTTCCCCCCGCAGGGGTGGGTTTTCTTCATCTGTAATACATCACCCACCTGAATATCCACAGCATTCGCCTCCTTTACTTTAACACACTGATACGCTACCACATGATAATGCAATTGTCAAGAACAAAATCGCCTTCCTCTGCATAGGATACACCAGTCTATCAACAGAACAGGAGGAAGGTTTATGACCAAAATCTGGCCGGAAGGCCGGTTCATTGACACGGAATACAATCAGCAGGGACTGCTGAACCGTACTGCTCAGGAAAGTGCCTGGCACCAGCAGACAATTTTGGAGGGGATTGCCGTGCGATGCGATCAGGAGCACAATTTGTACATACAATCCGGTGATTTCCAAGGCGTGATTCCTCGGGAGGAATGTGCCATGGGAATTCGCGAGGGTACAACCCGGGACATTGCCATTCTCACCTGCGTAGGCAAACCCACCAGTTTCATCATTACCGGGTTCGAAAATGGAACCCCTCTATTATCCCGCAGGAAGGCCCAGGAACTGGCTCTGGAGCAACTGCTGAAACGGGTTCCCGGAGAAATTATCCCCGCCACCGTCACCCATTTGGAGCCTTACGGCGCTTTTGTGGATATCGGCTGCGGTGTGCCTTCCCTGATTCCTTTAAAATCTATCTCTGTCTCCCGCATCCCCCATCCCAAGTGCCGGTTTCAGCCAGGACAACAGATCTACGCCGTGGTACGGGAGGTTTTACCTGAACAAGGTCGAATCCAGCTGTCCCACAAGGAGTTACTGGGAACCTGGGAGGAAAACGCTGCCCACTTTCTTTCCGGCGAGACCGTCACCGGCGTGGTACGCAGCGTGATGGACTACGGCATTTTCGTAGAACTCTCCCCCAACCTTACCGGTTTAGCGGAACCCCTGGAGGGGTATCAGGTCGGAGACGCAGTATCCGTTTACATCAAGTCCATTCTGCCAGAAAAGCAGAAGATTAAACTGGCCATGATCAGCCATGCTGCCCCACTGCCGGAACCCACTCCCATAGACTACATCTGCACTCGGGGTCGCATCGAAACCTGGAACTATTATGACCCAGCGACCTCAGTTCAACCAGCCACCTGATCACTTCCCTTTGATTTTCTCCCAGTAAGCCCGCGCCGCCTGTTCTGTCTTGTTTTCACCATACTGGTAGTATTGGGCGTCCTTCAGCGAGTCGGGAAGGTATTGCTGTGCCACATAATGATGGGGATACCCATGGGGGTACTGATACGTCAGCCCCCGCCCCATCCTTTTGGCCCCCGTGTAGTGGCTGTCCATTAGGTACGGTGGAATGCCGCTGTATTTGCCTCGGCGCAGATCGGACAAGGCCGCATCAATTCCAGTGATAGCAGAGTTCGACTTGGGTGCGGTAGCCATAAGAATTACCGCCTCCGCCAGCGGAATGCGCGCCTCAGGCAGACCCAGCATATTGGCCGCATCAATGCAGGACTTTACGATGGTCACTGCCTGAGGGTATGCCAAGCCTACATCCTCCGATGCAATCACCATCAGCCTGCGGCAGGCGGAGACCAAATCTCCCGCCTCCAGCAGTCGAGCCAGATAGTGGAGTCCTGCATCGGGATCGCTGCCCCGGATGGATTTTTGCAGCGCCGAAAGAATATCGTAATGGTTGTCCCCATCTCGGTCATAACGAAAGGCAGATTTTTGTCCCACCAGCTCCGCGTCCGCCAGCGTGATCGTTAGCACGCCATCTGCCACCGTTCCGGCAGCCGTCAGCAGTTCTGCCCCGTTGATGGCCTTCCGGACGTCCCCGCCGCAGGAGGTGGACAGGTAGTCTCGTACCTCCTCAGAGGCCACAATGGAAACTCCCAGCTGTTGTTCCAGCAATCCCAAGGCACGATCCACCGCAGGGCGGATTTCCTGCGCCTCTACGGTTTTGAATTCAAAGACAGTTGCCCGGGACAGCACCGCATTAAAGATGCAGAAGTAGGGGTTTTCCGTAGTAGAGGCAATGACCGTAATCTTTCCGTTTTCCATAAACTCCAACAGCGACTGCTGCTGTTTTTTATTGAAATACTGAATTTCATCCAAGTAGAGCAGCACCCCATCGGGCGCCATCAGCGTATCCACATCTGCGATTACTTCTCGGATATCCGAGATGGACGCTGTGGTGGCATTGAGCCGATGGAGGGTTCGGTTGGTAGTGTTGGCGATGATGTTCGCCACTGTGGTTTTCCCCGTTCCCGAGGGGCCATAAAACACCATATTGGGAATCCTGCCGCTCCGGATAATCCGGCGGAGCATCCCGTTTTTGCCGAGGATATGGCTCTGCCCCACTACCTCATCCAGGGTCTGAGGTCGGATTTCATCTGCCAACGGACGGTCGTTCATGCTGCTACCTCGCTTCCCCTTTATCTTGTATTTATTTTACCATATTTTATGCGATGAGGAAAGAGATGACCTTTGTCGAATGAGACTTTTTATGGTACAATCAGTTGGAATCCACAACAGGAGGTACCCTCCATGAAATCCACAGAAAACGTATGGGCCATTGTCAACGGGTTAAAAGGCCTCTATCCTGATGGCATCTGCTCCCTGCAATATGAAAAAGATTACGAACTGCTGTTCTCCGTCCGCCTTTCCGCCCAATGCACTGACGCACGGGTAAACAAGGTCACCCCGGCTCTCTTTGCCCGCTTTCCCACTCTGGAGGCTTTCGCTCAGGCGGACTCTGCTGAGGTAGCAGAATACATTCACTCCTGCGGTTTCTACAACGGGAAGAGCCGCGATCTGGTAGGCTGTGCGCAGATGCTCCTATCCGACTTTGGCGGCAAAGTCCCTCGCGCCATGGAGGATTTACTCAAACTCCCCGGAGTCGGTCGGAAAACTGCCAACTTAATCCAAGGCGATGTCTTCAACGAACCCGGCGTAGTCGTTGCGGACACCCATTGTATTCGCATCACCGGTCGGCTGGGGCTTACCGACGGTACCAAAGATCCGGCAAAAGTGGAAAAGCAGCTTCGTTTGGTACTGCCGCCGGAGGAATCCAACAACTTTTGTCACCGCATAGTACTTCATGGACGAGCTGTTTGCACCGCTCGAAGTGCAAAGTGTGAGCTGTGCCCTCTTTGCTCCTGGTGCGATCACTTTCTGACCCAAGGAGCCGCTTCCGTAAAGAAATAGGCAAAAGGATGGAATGATGTATTCCATCCTTTTTGTTATGTTCCTCGCCCTCGCTTGCCAGAAGGTACTTTTGTTTCACCTTTTTGTTTGCTCTGGGAACCTTTGTTTGGCGTTCCCTTTCCCTGCTTCCTCCCGGAAGCCGTTTTAGTGTTTCCGCCGCGCCTTTGCTCCGGCACTTTTTCCTTTTTTGCCCGCGGTGGATAGGGGCGAATCAGGCATCTTGCCTCAAAGCCAATCAGATCCTCCCGTCCCGTTTGGATCAGCGCATCCTTCACGAACCGCCAATTTTCCGGTGTTTTCCACTGAAGTAAGGCGCGCTGTAACTTCTTTTCATGAGGCTCTGTGGCCACATAAACTGGTTCCATGGTTCGCGGGTCGATCCCAGTGTGATACATACAAGTGGAGCGGCACCCTGGAACTGGGTAAAAGTCCTGAACCTGCTCTGGTTGTCGATGCCTGGTGTTCAGATACTCTGCCAACGCCACCGCATCTTGCAACGTACTGCCTGGGTGGGAGGACATCAAATAGGGCACCAGATACTGGTTTTTCCCGGCGTTCTGGTTCAGACTGTCGTACTTTTGCTGGAACCGCTCATAGACCTCGATATGGGGCTTCCCCATATAGTCCAGCACAGAATTAATGCAGTGCTCCGGTGCCACTTTCAGCTGTCCGGAAACATGATGCTGAACCAATTCCCGGAAAAACGTATCGCTTTTATCGCAGAGCATATAGTCATACCGAATCCCGGAACGGATAAAGATCTTTTTAATTCCCGGAATTTTTCGCAACTTCCGCAGCAGTGCCACATAGTCCGACTCGTCCGCGTCCAGATTGGGACAAGGTTTCGGCGCCAGACAGCTACGTTTGGCACAGACGCCCTGCTTCAACTGCTTCTTGCAGCTGGGCTGACGCAGGTTCGCAGTGGGGCCTCCTACATCGTGGATATACCCTTTAAACCCCGGGTGATGGGTCAGTGCAGTCACTTCCCGTATCACGCTTTCGTGGCTGCGGCAGGTCATCATCCGCCCCTGGTGAAAGGCCAGGGCACAGAAATTGCAGCCGCCAATACAGCCACGGTTATGGGTCACGGAAAACCGCACTTCTTCTATAGACGGTACGCCTCCCATTTTCTCATACATGGGATGGGGCTCCCGGACATAAGGCAGTTCCGCTATCCGATCCAACTCCGGCATAGACAGTGGTACCTGGGGCGGATTGGTAATCAACCAGCGGTTTCCGTGCTTTTGGAGGATTGCTTTCCCTCGAACCGGATCATGCTCTTCGTACTCCACTTGGTTGGCTCGGGCATAGGCCGTTTTGTCCTCCCGGACCTCTTCGTAGGAGGGCACCTCAATCTTCGGATAAGCGCAACCGGAAATGTCCCGTGCCCCATAGCTGGTACCCCGTATATCAGTAATATCATGGATTGGTGTTCCCGCATACAGACGGCGGGCAATCTCCAAGCTGGCCGCTTCTCCCATGCCGTAGGTCAACAGGTCCGCCCGGGCATCAAAAAGGATACTCCGCCGTACCTGATCGCTCCAATAGTCGTAATGGGCAAACCGCCGCAGGGATGCCTCCAATCCACCGATGATCAGCGGAATATCCCCAAATGCCTCCCGCACCCGGTTGGCATAGACAATGGTCGCACGGTCAGGGCGCAGTCCCGGTCGATTTCCGGGAGAATAGGCATCCTGCCGGCGACGTTTCTTTGCCGCCGTATAGTGAGCCACCATAGAGTCCAGATTTCCTGCCGAGAGCATCACCCCCAGCCGGGGCTTCCCCATGGCTCGAAACGCCTCTGCGCTGTGCCAATCCGGCTGCGCCAGGTAGGCGACACGATATCCTTCCGCCTCCAGCACTCGAGCAATCACCACGCCGCCAAAGGATGGGTGATCCACATAGGCATCCCCGTTGATGATTAAAAAATCGTACCAGCTCCACCCCCGCGCCGCCATGTCCTCCTTGGACACTGGCAGAAACAAACTGTTATTCCATTGTTTTTTCTGTTCACTCATTCTGTATAACCAATGTACTTTTCCATTAAATTTAACGAAACCTTGCTGTCAGTGGCCGGCCCGATTATCCGGAATCCATTTCGCTTATAAAACCGCTCTGCCAGAACATTGTCTGGACTGCACCGCAGACGGAGCTTGTCCCGCCCCATAGGACGGAAAGTCACCACTGCCTGGCCGATGAGCTGAATCCCAAGGCCACGTTTCCGGAAATCGGCATTCATATAGCAGAAGGGGATATACCCCGCTTTTTCCTCTGCGTAACGCTCCAAATCCATTTGCAGCAATCCGGCAATTTCATCCCCCACCATAGCAACCATTACAGCACCGGGCATTTCTTCTGCCGCTTTCTTTGCTGCCTCATAAAATGCATCACCGGGAAACGGTTCCTCTGCTCCGTGAATGCTGCGCCAGGCTTCCTGTCGATACGTATCATAAAGCTTCTTTTCTTTCACCGGCTCCCAAGGGCGATACCAGACGTTTTGATCCTCCAGCGGGGTTGTGGCATCCTGCTTGCGCCACCAAGTCTGCTTCCCCAAGGTCGATAACTCCTCTCCCAGGTGGGAACCATCTCCATAAAAGACTACCCGCGGGGTTCCGTTCTTAAACTCCACGCAGCTTACGCCTGTATTATCGCTGGGCAGAATGCGGTTCATCTCTTCCAGGGGGTAGCCGTAAAAGGCAGTCATCGCCACCCGGATGGCCACCCCGTGACTGACACACACAATGGTTCGTCCTTCGTTCTCCTGAGCCAGCCGGTAGTAGGTGTTCAACACCCGCTCCTGCAACACTGGAAAGGTCTCTCCGCCGGGCGACTCAAAGGCGAGCTCTCCTCGTGAGAACTGCGCCATTTGTTGCGAATCCACTCGTGCCGCCTCGCCCCAAGTCTGATCTTCCCAGCCACCCATGGCAATTTCCCGCAATCCCGTTTCCAGGTGCAATTCCAAACCCTTGGGCTGATAAATTGCCTTTGCCGTCATGCGCGTGCGGTAGAGATCGCTGGAATACACTGCGTCAACAGAAATTGCCTGAAACCGTTTGGCGAGCGCTTCAATTTGCCGGTACCCCAATGGAGTCACCAGGCTGTCATATTGTCCATGGATGCGGCGGTATAAGTTTCCCTCCGCCTCAGCATGGCGGACAATATAAATTCTGGTCATAGTCATTCTCTTTTCTCTATTTCTTTTTACGGTTCGTTTCTCGGATTACCATGGGCAAATGCCTCCTGTCAGCTCTGTGACCGAGGATAGGTTTTGCGCTGCCGCGATTGCCTCCAGCTCATCCCGCACCTGGAGTGCCGCAAAGGGGTTAACAAAGTTCGCTGTCCCCACTGCCACCGCAGAGGCTCCGGCTAACATCATCTGTGCCGCATCCTCACCGCTGGAAATGCCGCCCATACCGAGTACCGGAATCTGTACCGCATTGCTCACTTCCCAAACCATCCGTACTGCAATGGGCAGCACAGCTGGTCCGGAAAGTCCGCCGGTATTCATTCTTAAAACCGGCCGTCTTGTTTTCACGTCAATGCGCATACCACGGACAGTGTTGATTAGGGAAACCGCGTCCGCTCCCGCCGATTCTACTGCCTTTGCGATCACTGTGATATCCGTTACATTGGGGGATAGCTTTACCATCACCGGTACGGAAGCACTTTTTTTCACCGCTTCCGTCACTTCTGCTGCCAGTTCTGGCACTACGCCGTACTGAAGTCCGCCACACTTCACGTTGGGACAGGATACGTTCACCTCGATCATATCCACACCGGCATCACTGAGCTTTTTGCTCATAATTGCGTATTCCTCCGGTGTGTTCCCCGAAATGTTTGCAATGATACAGGAGTCGTGTTTCCGCAGCTCCGGCAGTTCATTGGCAATAAACGCATCTACGCCAGGGTTTTGCAGCCCCACAGAATTCAGGATGCCCATGGGGGTTTCCGCCACTCTGGGGGGCGGGTTACCTTCTCTTGGTGTAAAGGTAAGCCCTTTACAACAAATTCCGCCCAGCTGACCAATGTTGTAAAACTCACCGAATTCTCGACCAAATCCGTAAGTTCCAGAGGCGACAACAATGGGGTTTTTCATTGATACGCCAGCAAAATGCATCCTCATATCTACCTTAGGCATCCCAGTCCACCTCCTCGCAACGGAACACAGGGCCGTCCTTGCAGACTCGCATGTAATGTCCTTTCACTTTACAAGAACAGGTCAGGCAGGCTCCGATGCCACAGGCCATTCGTTCTTCTAGCGAAACTTGGCATGGAACCCCCTCCCCTTCTATTACCTGAGAAAGAGCCCGCAGCATAGGGGTGGGGCCGCAGGCAAGCACCACGGAATAGTCCTCTTCCTTGAGACAGCGCTGAACTACCTGATCTACAGTTCCCTGCGTCCCAACGGTACCGTCTTCGCTGGCAATTTGCACCGGGATTTCTGCCTGTTCAAAGTCCTCGGTCAGGATGGCGCCCCCTCCGGTTCGAAACCCCAGGGCTGCTGTTGCACCATTTGATGTCGCCCTTCCCGCAAACAACAGCGGTGCACTGCCAATGCCACCGCCTACCAGCAACACCTTCCCGGTCTCCGGCAGCTGGAATCCGTTTCCTAGCGGTCCCAGTACATCCAGTACCTCTCCAGTGGTTCGTTCAGACAACCACTGCGTCCCTACTCCGCGGACTTGAAAAACAATCCGCAGCTTATCTTCCCGGACATCGCAGATGGAAATGGGGCGGCGCAGCAGTAGACCTTCTCCACATTTAACGTGGACAAATTGACCGGGCCGCGCAGCTTCCGCCAGCGCTCCTGCGTCCAGGAGGAAGGAAAAAATATCTGAGGTTAATGTTCGTATTTCGATGATTTTACAATGCTTTTGGACGGTCATATAACTCCCCTTTCTTTTTACAAGATCGGCGTGACTGCCCGGATATCATCCCGCATAGTCAGGGCTGCCTGACGGGCTGCTTCTCCATAGTCCAGACCCTCGTTTCCGGTCTTCTGCCAGGCGCACATAATTCCACGGGAGGAGTTAACGATAGCGCCCCGTCCATAAGGGTCAAAGGCATAGGCAACATCTTCTGCCGTCCCACCTTGGGCACCGTATCCCGGCACCAAGAAAAAGGTATGAGGCATCTGCTTCCGCAGCTTCCGAAGATCAGAGGGGTAGGTTGCGCCGGTTACCGCACCCACACGGCTGAATCCATATTCACTGTCCTGACTGCCCTTGCCCCAGCGCTCTACCAGTTCCGCCATTACCGTATAAACAACCCGGTCTCCGGCCACCATATCCTGAAGTTCAATGGCAGAGGGATTCGAGGTTCGCACCAGTACAAACAGGCACTTGTCCTCATCTTCCGCTACTGTCAGGAACGGCTTCACCGTATCGCTGCCCATGTATCCGTTCACCGTCACACAGTCCGCATTGAATCCGGAACACTTTGTGTCACCCACAATGGTTTTGCCCAGCCAGCCTTCTGCATACGCGGTTGCAGTAGAGCCAATGTCTCCTCGCTTAATGTCTGCGATGACAAAGAACCCCTTCTCTTTGGCGTACCGGATGGTTCGTTCCAGCATTTCCATCCCTTCCCATCCCAGATTTTCATAGTAGGCCGCCTGGGGTTTTACGGCAGGTACAATATCAGAAAGGGCATCCATCAGGCCACAGTTAAAGGTGAAGATCGCCTCGGCAGCGGCCTTCCGCGTCTCGCCAAACTCCGCTATTTTCTCCGCGCGAATATGGGGCGGAACATATTCCAGTCTGGCATCCAATCCCACCACCGTCGGGTTTTTCATTCCACGGATTTTTTCCTGCAATACATCAAAAGACATACGCCACCTTCCTTTCTTATGGCGTGCAACGGTAGACAATTCTTCCGCTGACGATAGTATATTTCACTTTTCCCCTCACGCTTCTATCTGCAAAGGGAGTATTTCGTCCTTTAGAGCAGAACTTCGTCGGGTCAATAACCCACTTTTCGTTCAGGTCAAACAGCGTCAAATCAGCGGCCTCGCCTATCGCAATCTGCCCGCTTTTCAGCCCCAGCACCCTGGCCGGATCACTGGTCATCTTTCGGATCACCTCAGTCAGTTCCAGAACACCGCTGTGATACAGCTCCGTCAGTGCAATCCCAAGAGCGGTCTCCAAGCCCACCATTCCACTGGGTGCCTCGGTGAGGGTGCGTGCTTTTTCCTCTGCCGTGTGAGGCGCATGATCTGTGGCGATACAATCAATGGTGCCATCTCGCAGACCCTCCAGAATTGCTGCTACATCTCGCTTTGTCCTCAGCGGTGGGTTAACGCGGGCTAAGCTTCCCTGCTCCAAAACAGCCTCCTCGGTGAGGGTAAAGTATTGCGGACAGGTTTCACAAGTCACTGCTGCACCGGCCTGCTTCAACGCACGAATGATAGCTACGCTGCCAGCGGTGGAGATATGGCAGAAGTGCACCGGCACACCGGTTTCTAACGACAGCATTCCGTCTCGTGCCACCATCAGTTCTTCCGCAATGGCCGGCCGACCCGGAATGCCCAGCTGTCGGGAAATTTTCCCTTCGTTGACTCCGAAATTCTGCACCAGTTCCCGATCTTCCTCATGGCACAGAAGCGGCAATCCACAGCAGTTCGCTTTTTGCAGCGCCTCACGCATCAGCGCCGCGTTCATAATGGGCACGCCGTCATCGGACAATGCAACCGCTCCCGCCTCCTTCAGCGCCGCAAAATTCGTACATACCGTCCCCTGTTCCCCTACGGAAACCGCACCAATGGGGTAAACCCGGACACCGGATCCGCACTTTGCCTGTTCCAGAATATATTGAAGGATTTCCGGCGTATCTGCAACCGGTTTGGTATTGGGCATACAGGCAATGGTCGTAAAGCCTCCGTGGGCAGCGGCAGCGGTACCAGTACAAATGTCCTCTTTATCAGTAAAGCCGGGATCACGCAGGTGAACATGTGGATCCACCAACCCCGGACAAACACACAATCCTTCCCCATCGATGATTTCCGCGTCAGGATCTTCCAACTGGGGAAATAGCTTGACAATCACTCCATCTTCTACCAAAATGTCTTGGATTCCGCTGACTTCTCCCGTGGGATCAATCAGATTTCCGTTCCGAATGAGAAGTTTCATGCTTCCCTCCCCTATATTTCTTGATTTTCCATTAAAACGATACTAAGTATCATCATAACTCAAGGCACGCATGAACGCAAGAAATACCAGAAATTTCATCTCAATTTTTCGCAAATAGAGCAATACTAACAGAGAACGTTCTAAGAAAGGAGGAATGCTAAATGAAGCAGATTCCCTTTATGCGCGGCATCGGCCTCGGTATCGGTATGGGCGTTGCCGTAGGCATGGCAATGCACAGTGGTCGCAAGCACAGCATCCAGAAAACCAAGGTGGGAAAAACGCTCAAGGCAGTCACCGAAGTGATGGAAGAAATCACTTCGGCTATCGGTTTATCTTGATGTAGCGGAATCGGCAGTTGACTTTCTTTAACTGCTGCTAAAAACAGACCGGCACTGCAATAAACAATGCCGGTCTGTCTTTTCATTTATGCTGCGTTTCGTTTATTCCACCGTTACCGATTTTGCCAGGTTTCTCGGCTTGTCGATGTCACAGCCCCGCATCAGCGCCACATAATATGCAAACAACTGCATGGGCACTACGGCCAGAGACGGCATCAGCACCGGATGGGTGTCGGGAATCGTGATCAGCGCGCTGGCCTGCTTGCTCAACGCTGCCTGATGGGATTCCGTTGTCAGACCCAGCACCGTTGCCCCACGGCTCTTCACCTCTATAATATTGCTCACAGCCTTCTCAAACAGCTGGGTGTAAGTGGCAAGGGCAATCACCAAGGTTCCCTTTTCAATCAGGGAGATGGTGCCGTGCTTCAGTTCACCGGCTGCGTAGGCTTCGGAATGAATGTAGGAAATTTCCTTTAGTTTCAGAGACGCTTCCAGCCCGATGGCGTAGTCCAGATTGCGTCCGATAAAGAAAATAGAGTCGTGGTTGAAAAAGCGGGAGGCGTACTGCTGTATGTCCTCTTTTGCCGCCAAAATCTGTTCCAATTTATCAGGAATCAGGAGCAATTCCCGCAAGATGGTCTGATATTCTTCCCTGGAGATGCTCTCCAGCAGATCCGCAAAGTACAGACTGATCAGATACAGCACCGCCAGCTGGGTGGAATATGCTTTGGTGGTAGCCACCGCAATCTCCGGGCCTGCCCAAGTGTAAATTACGTCGTCTGCCTCTTTTGCGATGGAACTGCCTACTACGTTGACAATCGCCAGGGTTCGTGCCCTCAGTCGTTTGGCTTCCCGGAGTGCCTCCATGGTATCCAATGTCTCACCAGATTGGCTGATGACAATCACCAGTGTTTTCTCGTCCACAATCGGAGAGCAGTAGCGGAATTCAGACGCCAGCGCCACCTCTACCGGTTTGCGCAGCATCTTTTCCAGTACATATTTTCCCACCATTCCCACATGATAAGAGGAACCGCAAGCAATAATGTAGAACTTAGAAATACCTTTTGCGTACTCTGCTGTCAACTGGATATTGTCCAGAACCACCCGCTGATCCTTGATGCGGGGGCTGATAGTTTTGCGGATCGCCTGAGGCTGCTCCATAATTTCTTTGAACATGAAGTGCTCATAGCCACCCTTTTCCGCATCAGTAATATCCCAGTCCACTGTGCAATGGGCTTTCTCAATCGGCTCCTGTAGGGCGTCGTAGACCGTGATTCCCTCTCGGGTCAGCACCGCGATCTCTCCATCCTCCATATAAGATACTTCTCGGGTGTACTTGATCAACGCTGTCACATCACTGGCCAGCATATGGAACCCGTCACCGTATCCCAGCACCAAGGGACTGTTTTTCCGGGCGGCAATCACCTGTTCCGGATGTTCAGAGCAAACGATACCCAGGCCATAAGACCCTTCGATCCGGTGGAGCACTTCCTCCACGGCGTCCAGGATATCCCCTTGGTAATAGTAATCCAGTAACTGAGCCACTACTTCCGTATCAGTCTCCGAATGGAATTGGACCCCCTTCTCCATCAGAAATTCCTTGATTTCCATATAGTTCTCAATGATGCCGTTATGCACCACTGCAATCCGCCCAGAACCGCTGAGCAGCGGATGAGCATTGGCGTCGGAGGGCTCCCCGTGGGTTGCCCAGCGGGTATGCCCTACTCCCAGGGTTCCGGAGAGTTTTTCGCCGCCATCTACCAGATCGGACAGCACCTTTAATCTTCCCTTGGCCTTCACCACCTGTAACCCTTTCACCTGATCCAGCACCGCCAAGCCTGCCGAATCGTACCCTCTATACTCCAGACGCGCAAGACCTTCCAACAGAATGGGGGCGGCTTCCTGCCCGCCGATAAAACCGACAATACCACACATAATCTGAGTACCTCCAAGATCGTTGACAATGCTTCCCTACGAACAAGGCGAAATGATCTAACCACAGCCTGCCCCTTCAAACGGAACGCTGCGAAATCATTTCACCTTGTCTCACTGCATCTTATTTTGTGCCGAAAATACGGTCTCCAGCGTCGCCCAGCCCGGGTACAATGTAGCCGTGCTCATTGAGATGATCGTCCATCGCTGCCACATAGACGTCTACATCCGGATGATCCTTGGCGATACGTTCCGCACCTTCGGGAGCCGCGATGATGTTCATCATCTTGATACTCTTGCATCCGTAACCCTTCATGCAGTCAATGGCTGCGGAAGCACTGCCGCCGGTAGCCAGCATGGGGTCTACAATCAGAATGTCCCGTTCTGCAATGTCCTGGGGCATTTTGCAGTAGTATTCCACCGGATCCAGGGTTTCCGGATCCCGGTACAGGCCGATATGACCGACCTTTGCGGTGGGCAGCATTTCCAGCACACCGTCTACCATGCCCAATCCTGCCCGCAGGATTGGCACGATGGCAATCTTCTTCCCTGCCAGAACCTGACAGTGGGCTACGCTTACCGGAGTCCGTACGTCTACCTCACGGGTAGGCAGATCACGGGTTGCCTCGTAGGTCATTAGGCTGGCCATTTCCGAAACCACCTTCCGGAACTCATTGGTACCGGTATGTTCATCGCGCAGAATCCTCAACTTATGCTGCAACAAAGGATGATTTAAAATATGAATCTTTTTCTCCATTCTATATGTACTCCTTTTTCTATTGGACAGGACAGTATGCCTGCTGTTATGGATCGTCAGGGTGTTCCCTTTTGAGGCGTTCCAGCCGTTCCCGCTCTGCCTGAGACAGCCGCAGATAATTGGCCGTCAGGTCCGCAGCGGAACACAGCTCTCCCCGCTCGGCTCTAATCAGTGCAGCCCGCGCCACGCCGGTGGCTCGCTGGTACCGCAGGTGAGGGGGAGCAAGAACCAAGTTCACGCCCCTTGGAACGGCATAATTATAGCACAGTTCTGCCCCATCTCCAACTACAATTTTCGTTGTTTTCTCTGCTCCCTGGAGCAGCTCCTCTATCGAAATAGCACAGTCCGGCGTCAGCCTGGTGAGTTCCCCATTGCTTGCCTGGAACTGCGCATGATACACCTGTTGCCGCCGGGCATCCATAGCGCAACAGATCACGCCGTCCATATGCGCCAGGTTCCAGGCCATGGCCTCCAGGGTAGAAACACCACAACACAGCTTTTCCTCTGGCCATGCCAGCCCTTTTGCCGTAGCCAAACCGATCCGTAACCCGGTAAACGAACCGGGTCCCGAGGCTGCTGCAATCACGTCTACCTCATCCAGTGTCACACCGCAATTTTCCAGCATGCTCTGGCACATGGGCAGCAGGGTTCTGCTGTGGGTCAGCCCACTATTCTGATAGCTCTCTGCCAGTACCTTTTCGTCCTCCCACAGGCACACCGAGGCCGCTTTGGCAGAGGATTCAATCGCCAGTATTTTCACAGGCCTTCCACTCCTTCTATGGTAATCCGCCGCTGTTGGTCACTGTCTCCCCTGCAAAGATCCACCCGAATGCAGTCCGCCTCCAACGCATCCTCTATGATCTCACTCCACTCCACCGCACACACGCCGCCTCGAGCCAAGTAGTCCTCCCAGCCGATCTCGTACAGCTCCTCTGAGGAAGACAGCCGGTACATGTCAAAGTGAAACAGGGGCAGCCGTTCCCCCTCGTACTCGTTCACAATGGTGAAGGTAGGCGAAGTCACCCGCTCTTGAACCCCCAGTCCACGAGCCAGCCCACGGGTAAAGGCGGTTTTTCCCGCTCCCAAATCCCCAGTATATGCTACAACCGCTCCGGCTTGGAGGCTGCCGGCCAGTCTTTGCCCCAATGCCTCTGTTTCTTCCAGACTGTTTGTTAAATACGTCATTCTTTCCTCATTCCCTGCCCTTACCATCCTGTTTGTTTCCTACGCCCGCTATTATACCACGCTTTTCCCCCCTATGCAAAATCTGTTTACACCACCTCCGTTTGATGTTACAATGGATTAAATTTCTCTATGAATTGAGGTGACGACATGTCCGCCATTCGGGATCTGATCTGGGACGCGATTCGTCAGGCAGACCACCTATTACTTGTCCTTTGCATCACTGCAAACCTGTACGGCATCGCGCTGATTTACTCCGCTACCCGCTGGAAAGAATCCTTTCAATCCTTCCCCCTGAAACAAGGGGTGGCAATGATAATCGGCATTGTTCTTTATTTTATTGTCTCCCAGTTTAACATTCAGCTGCTCATGGACAAATGGAGATGGGTAGTGCTGGGCTGCACCCTGTTCCTCCTTCTTCTGGTCACCCCTCTTGGGACCGACATCCTGGGCAACCGAGCCTGGCTGAGCATCCCTGGATTTCCCTTCAACATCCAGCCAGCTGAAATTGTCAAACTCTTCTATACTATGCTTCTGGCGCAGCTTTTGACGCAATTTAGAAACCCAAGGGAACTCAGTGCGCCCCTTTCCGTCGCTAAACTGGTAGGCGTGTTAGCGTATTTCTGTGGACTGATCTTTGTGATCTCCAGCGATGCCGGTTCAGCCCTTATCTATGTATTCATTTTCCTCTTTATGGTCTGGGCCGCCGGACTGAAAAAGTACTGGTTCGCTCTGGGCATCGCCCTATGCGGCCTGGGCGGTTTTGTGGTCTGGAGCTTACTTCCTGCCGCCAACCGCTGGAAAGCTCGCATTCTGGTCTGCTTTAACCACGACTATGATCCTCAGGGCATCGGTTTCCAGCAAACCCGCTCCTATCTTGCTATCCGCTCCGGTGGCTTAACCGGTCAGGGATTTCTGAATGGCTCCCTAGTTCAAGCCAAGTACAGTTCTGCCCTGTCTGAGCGCTACAACGACTTCATTTTTTCCTCCTGCGCACAGGAACTGGGCCTCATCGGCTGCGCTGTGGTCATCCTCCTCCTGGCCGCCATCATTATTCGCTGCCTCTATGTCGCCTCTGTAGCCAGCGATTCCTTTTCTAGCCTGGTTTGCGTGGGCTACGGTGGTATGCTCATCGCTCAGGTAGGGCTGAACATCGGAATGTGCCTCTATGTCCTTCCGGTCATCGGCATTACCCTTCCCTTTTTCAGTTATGGCGGTTCTTCCATCATCACTATGTATATTACCATGGGTATCGTCTCTGGTATCCGCACCCGCTCCCGCCCTAACTGGCTCAAGGATCACCCCAGCGTTCTGTGGGGCGGCGGAAAATCCTCTTTATAGCCTCACTTTCCTGTGTTTCCAAAGACCGATACAGTGCACCACTGTATCGGTCTTTTCAACGGCATCCACACTTGATTTTCCCTCTCATCCATGTTAAGTTGGAAGGCAGCAATGAAAAGGATCTTTACAAAAGTTACTTTATGCTTGAAGCGTTGCCCTCTGGGAAAATCCACACGCTTAGAAAGGGGTACTTACTATGTTCCTGATGATTCTCGTCTGCGTCCTATCCGGTATCGGCGCGGGCATCGGCACCGGTTTGGCTGGGCTGTCCGCAGCACTGATCATCGCACCCTCTCTGATGACCTTCTGCAATATGCCAGCCTATGAAGCAGTCACCATCGCTCTGGCCTCCGATGTCCTTGCCTCTGCAATCTCCGCCTGGACCTACGGAAAACGCAAGAATATCGACATCAAAAATGGCATTGTTTTACTGCTGGCCATCCTGGTCTTCACTCTGGTTGGAAGCTATGTGGGACAATTCGTCCCCAGCACCATCGTGAAATATTTCGCCATTTTTATGGTCGGTACCATCGGTACAAAGTTTGTTGTCTGGCCGGTCATGACTTCCAAAACTGAGATGGCGAGCCGTCCCTTCCGGGAACGTGCCTTAAAATCCATCTTCTTTGGCGCCATCATTGGCTTCACCTGCGGTTTTGTCGGCGTAGGCGGCGGTGCAATGATGCTGATCGTCCTGATAGTTGCCCTGGGCCTTGAGCTAAAAACCGCGATTGGTACCAGTGTGTTCATCATGTCTTTTACCGCTTTTTTAGGTGCTGCATCCCATGTCGCTTTGGGTGCGAAACCTGATCCTCTGGCTCTGGGGATCTGTGTCGTCTTCACCTTCGTAGCTGCTGAAGTTTCCGCTGTGTTTGCCAACAAATCTTCTCTGGAACGGCTGAACAAAGCCGTGGGTATCTGCCTTTGGATCTTCGCCATCGCTCTGATCCTGTTGAATATATTTGGGAAAACCGCTTAACGATAGGTTGCTTGCAAAAAACGCTTCTTCCATAGGAAGAAGCGCTTTTTCTTGCTCTATTTTTCCCGCAGCCTAGCCACCAGTTCGGCATCCGGCGTCACATAGGCAGTTCGATAGGTGGTGTAAATCACCATACCAGGCCTGGCTCCATTGGGCTTGTGCACATATTTCACCGGGGTATAGTCTACCGGCACGTTCTTCCCCTCTTTTCCCTGGGAGAAGTACGCTGCCAGCATCGCCGCCTCGGTAATACTGGCCTCATCCGGTGCTTTCCCCTCTGCCCATAGAATTACATGGGCTCCGTGGATTTTCTGGGTATGAAGCCACAGGTCGCTCTTATAAGCCATGCGGCAAGTCAAATCATCGTTTTGAAGATTGTTCCGCCCCACTGAAATCCGCAGACCACTGCTGCTTCGGAATTCCATAGGCTTTGTCGTCAGGTGCTTTTTGAGCTTCTTACCATTCTTCTCTTTTCTGGTTTTAACGTAGCCGCCCTCTTCCAGCTCCCTCCAAATTCCCGCCAGATCACGCTCCCCTTCTGCACGCTGGACTGTCTCCAGCACACTTTCCAAATACTCCAGCTCACGCTTTCCCTTTTTCAGCTGCTGCGCCAGTACCACACTGGCTGTTTTCGCCTTGTTATAGCGTTTATAGTATTTGGCCGCGTTCTGCTGGGGTGTCAACAGCGGATCCAATGAAATCTTGATCTTCCTCGCCTCGGGATCGTAAAAATTCACTGCCTCTAGGGTTTTCATCCCCTTGCTCATCTGGTACAGGTTGGAAGTGATAACGTCCCCTAACTCCCGATCCCGATCCCGTTTCTCAGTGGCTGTCAGTTCCTTGGTCTGAATCTGGATTTTGCGTGCCACACGATTCCGGGCATTGGTCAGAGTACGGATCAACTCCTGTCCCTTCTGTCGCACCCGCTCTGAACGCTCTCGATCTCCATAAAACGCATCCAACATCGCCCTAAAGGTGGGAAAGCTGTGCTGTTCATAGGCATTTTCATACTGTCCAATGGGCAGAAATGAAAAATCCTTGGGCTTGTCCCCCTGATATAAGGCAGTCGCGGTAAAAGGCCCACCCCGGATTGTCTCGCAAAGCGCCTGAAAGCACTGTAGAAATCGCTCTTTTCCCTCGTCCGTCTGGCTGCACAACTGGGTATCTGTAGCTCCGGTGGCACGATACACCAACTCCCGACAAGTCAGCGGCGAAAGTCCTATAAAGTGATCCAGCAGCCACTGATCCATGGGCTGTTCCCGGGGTGCTTCTGCCAGCAGACGGGTCAACTCCTCCCGTTCTGTGGTCAAGGGATTCCACTTCTCCTCCTGCTGGGGCGGCTGCCGATAAAACATCCCTGGCAAAACCGGACGCAGTTTGGAAATATCTCCACTCACCCGGTGGATACAATCAATAATCCGGTTGTCCTGATCCGTTAGAACCAGGTTGGAACGTCTTCCCATGGCCTCCAGAATCAGGTGATAGGTCACCCAATCTCCCAACTCGTTCAGCGCCTCAATCACTAAGTTCACCGCCCGCTCCATCGTCGGCTGAGTCAAGGTGAGAATACGCCCTCCCGACAGGTGTTTTCGCAGCAGCATACAGAACATAGGCGGATTGGCTGGGTTTTCCCACACCATATCTGTCAGCTGAATCCGAGGGTGGGATGGATTCGCAGTCAGCAAGAGTTTACTATTCCCTTGACCACTCCGCAGCTGCAAGACGATTTCGTCCCGGGCAGGCTGAAAAATCTTATCTATCTTTGCTCCCTCTATCACGGGGCGGCACTCCTGCACCACACCGGCTAGGCAGGCTGCATCCATTGGCATATCCTCACCTCATCCTTCCTCGTCCATGATCCTTCCAAACAGTTCATTGATCCGTTCCAGCCGCCCCTGGAGGTACAGCCAACCAAACAACGCTTCCAAAGCCGTTGCCCGAGCATATTCTCCACGGCTGGCACTTTTCGGAATCGAATGCACTTGGGCATTTCTCCCCCGCCGGTAAACCGCTTCTTCGTCCTCGGTTAGTAGCGGCAGGATTTTTTTCACCGCCACCGCCTGGGCTTCTGCCCGAACCATCGCAACTGTCTCCTTGTGAAGATTGCCACAGGTGGCGCGTCCATGGGTGCACAGCCAACCACGAACCAGAATTTCATATACGCCGTCTCCCATATGTGCCAGAGCCAGGCTGCTCATCGCCCGCAATTCATCTGGCCGAGCTGTTAGTTTCAAATAGTCCGGCATATTACGCTCCATTCTCCGGTTGGTTTACCCCATCCAGCTTTACATGCTTACGGAAGGGTGGATGGCCGTTGTTGTACAGAAAAATTACCAGGGCAGCTCCTACGATCAGTACATACCCCACAATGCTCCAGTGATCTGGAATCTGGGAGAAGAATAAGTAGCCTAATCCAGCAGCAAAAATAATTTGAGAGTAGTCATAAACGGACACCTCTCGTGCCGGCGCGTGGGTATAGGCCAGGGTAATCCCGTACTGCCCTCCTGTGGCCGCAATTCCCGCACCGATGAGCATGGCCAGTTGGTGTCCGGTCAGGGGCTGGAAGTGGAAAATTAGCCAGGGTACTACGGACAGACAGGAAAAGACTGAGAAAAATAACACGATTACACTGCTCCGCTCCCCACGGAGCCCCAGCACCCGCACCATACAGTAGGCACCGCCGGCTGCAATTCCACTGCACAAACCGATTAAGGAAGGCGCCAGATCCAGGTTGTTCAGGGTCGGTTTGACCACAAACAGACTGCCTACAAAGGCTGCGGCAACTGCCGCGATCTGGAAGGGGGTCAGTTTTTCCTTCAATATGAAGTATGAAAATATCAGTACAAAAAAAGGAGACATTTTATTCAGCATAGATGCGTTGGACAGCACCAAATGATCCACTGCATAGAAATTGCACAGAATGCCAATGGTCCCCAAGATCGACCGAAGCAGGTGGAAGGGCAGGTTTTCCCGTGCGATGGAAATTCCTTTTCCCTCCCGCCATAGAATGAACATAGCTACAAACGCCGCCACTAGATTTCGAAAAAAGCTCTTCTCCACACTGGGAAGATCGCCCGCCAGACGCACAAAGGCGTTCATCCAAGCAAAGCAAAAGGCAGAGAAAATAATATAAAAAATGGCCTTAATTTTTGAATTCATATTGTAACCGTCCCTTTCTGATCGCCATTGTATCACACTGCTTCGCAAATGAAAAGCCCGGCGCTGGCTGCGCCGGGCCAAATCAACTTAATTAATTTAAGTACGGGATCAGACTTTGAAATTAACCGCAGTGTCACCCTGATCGTCCACACCGAACTCGTAATCCTTGCCGGGCAGGATTGCATTGAGCACGATGCCAACGATAGAAGCAACTGCCAAACCAGACAGGCTGATGGTTGCACCGCCTACGGTGAATACAACGGTGCCTGCTTCAGAGAATGCAATGCCGATGGACAGAACCATGATCAACGCAGCAATGATTACGTTGCGGCTGTTGGTAAAGTCGACTTTATTCTCCACGATATTGCGCACGCCCACAGCGGAAATCATGCCGTACAGGATCAGGCTCACGCCACCCATCGTTGCCACGGGCATTGCACTGACCAGTGCTGCAAATTTGGGAGAGAAGGAGAACAGGATCGCCAGGCAGGCAGCAATCTGAATCACGCGGGGATCGTAGACACGAGACAGTGCCAGAACACCGGTGTTTTCACCATAAGTAGTGTTAGCCGGACCGCCGAACAGGGAGGCCAGGGTGGTTGCCAGACCATCACCCAACAGGGTGCGGTGGAGGCCAGGATCCTCCAAATAATTCCGCTCACAGGTAGAGCTAATGGCGCAGATATCGCCAATGTGTTCCACCATGGTAGCGATGGCCAGGGGCGCAATGGTAATCACAGAGGTGATCAGCAGAGAGGTATCGCAGTTGGGGAACAGTGCAAATATGGTGGAATCATAGGAAAAGGGCAGACCCAACCAAGGTGCGTTTGCCACTACGGAAAAGTCCACATTGCCAGTGACAGCGGCAACAATATAGGATACGATCACACCCAGCAGAATGGGGATGATCTTAATCATACCCTTGCCCCAGATATTGCAAACAATAACCACAGCGATGGCAATCAGCGCGATCCACCAGTTCGAAGCGCAGTTGTTAATGGCACCGGAGGACAAGGTCAGACCGATGCAGATAATCACCGGACCGGTGACGATAGGCGGGAAGAACCGCATGACTTTCCTTACGCCGAAGGCACGGAACAGCGCAGACAGGATGATATAGAGCAGCCCCGCCACCGCCACGCCGAAACAGGCATAAGGCAGCAGTTCCGGTTCCTTGTTGGGGGCAATGGCCCAGTAGCCAGCCAAGAACGCAAAGGAAGAACCCAGGAATGCAGGCACTTTTCCCTTGGACAGGAAGTGGAACAACAGGGTGCCCAGACCGGCGAACAGCAGGGTGGCAGATACGCTCAGACCGGTGAGGGCGGGAACCAGAACGGTTGCACCGAACATGGCAAACATATGCTGGATGCCCAGCACTAGCATTCTGGGCACACCCAGGACGGTTGCATCATAGATCCCCTGCGTTCCCACAATTGGTTTCTCTTTCTTCATTTTTTCTCCTCTTTTTCTTTCTGTACTTTTTGCTTTGGATTTTATCATCAAAGGCAGTCTGAGTGCTTCAGACTCTGCCCAAAATGGTCACATTGTCTTCTCCATCTATTTCCGCTACCTTCACGGAGACAATCTCGCTGCGGGCAGTGGGGACATGCTTGCCCACATAGTTGGCCTTGATGGGCAGCTCCGCGTGACCTCGGTCAATCAGGGCAAAGAGCTGTATGCTGGTCGGCCGACCCAGCGCAATCACCGCATCCATTGCAGACCGGGTTGTCCGTCCGGTGAAAATCACATCGTCCACCAGCACCACAGTTCGCTGGGCCACTGGAAACGGAATCCTGGTATCACTGACCACCGGCATATCACTAATGGTGGTCAGGTCATCCCGGTACAGCGTAATATCCAACTGCCCAACTGGAATTGCGCTCCCTTCCATCTGCGCAATCTTCTGCGCCAACCGCTGTGCCAACGGTACGCCCCGGGTTTTGATTCCAACCAAGCACAGCCCATGGGTACCATGATTTTTTTCTACAATCTGGTGCGCAATCCGAAGCAGCGTCCGCTCCATGGCAGCCGCGTCCATAATCTGTGCTTTCTTTGTTCCGCCCAACTGTGATCGCCTCCCCGGCAAAAAGAAAAGCCTTGTCTAAACCCAGACAAGGCTTTCGTGTCGTCATAATAATGCTATGGTGTCAGCAGCGCAGAACTCCACAGTATAATATCCTTCATGAGTGACACCTTGTCGGCAGCTCTGTACCGTCTTAAAGACATCTCGCGTTATAAGATACCACGTTATGGTACATTCGTCAAGGGTTACCACCCCCGTTCCACTGCTTACAGATCCGGTATTCCTCCACCTCCCGGGCAGCGGCACGGCCTTCTGTCACGCACCATACCACCAGAGACTGCCCACGGTGCATATCTCCTGCCATGAACACCTGTTCCATTCACTCATCTACCGAAAGCATCGGGCGGAACTCCTTAAAGTTTCTGATCCGCTTTGCCGGATCAACCGCCGGATTCGCTTGCGGACAAAGTCCATCAAACCTGTGAGTTTTCCCATTGTTCCCCCCTCCTCTTAGTGACTCAGACTGGCATAGAAAGCTTCTGCCTCTGCCTGCTCATGGCTGAAGCCCTTTTCCTCTGCCTTGGCAATTTCTTTCCGCATCCGGTTGTAATCCCGGGGCATGATCTTTTTAAAGTTGGGCAAATAGATCACAAACTTCTCCAGAATTTCCTTGCCTAACGGCGATCCCGTTGCCGCCACATGCCTGGTCATAGGTGTTATCATTAGACTGCTCAAAGAGCTGCCGGGCAACATAGAATTTCTGGTCAAAAGCCAGCCCGGGAACTGCATTCCTTCCTTCTCCACTATGATCTCAACCTCTTCTTGGCCTGACTGCGGTGCAGCGTGTCCTAGGGGAATAAAAACATACCGATCCCATAATCTCGCTCTCCGCCTAAGGATAGCCTTTCCTCTTTGTCCACTTCGAAAAGAACTTATGGAAAATCTGGATCAGGATTCCCACGCCGTCTCCGGTTTTGCCTTCCGCCTCCTTACCGGTGCGGTGCTCCAGCCTTTCTACGATTTTCAATGCGTTGTCTACTTTGGCGTGGCTCTTTCTTCCCTTAATATCTACAACGGTGCCGATGCCGCAGGCATCATGCTCAAATCTGGGGTCGTATAGGCTTGGGCAGGCATTGTCGTTTCGGTTCTCATTTCCATCATCATCGTTCCCTCTTAACGATGAAGGTGCCTCAGCAGGGTGCAGCAAACTTGAGCTGCGTCCCCGTTGAGACACCAGTTACAGTTTTCGTTCAATTATCACCCGTCAGTACGGGCAAGTATGATCAGCCCTTCAGCAGCTTCGCTACCCGATCCACCGCTTCTACAGTCAGTCCCGCGTCACCAAAGGCGGTCAGGCGGATATAGCCTTCCCCGTGAGGGCCAAAGCCGGCACCCGGCGTGGTCACCACGTTGGCTTTGTCCAGCAGCAGGTCAAAGAAATCCCAGCTGGGCATTCCGTCAGGCGTCTTTGCCCAGACATAGGGGGAATTCACCGCACCATACACTTCCAGACCCGCCTTGGCCAGACCGTCCTTGATCACCTGGGCATTCTTCTGGTAGTAGGCAATGTTCTCCCGGACCTGCTTCTGACCTTCCTCGGTGTAAACCGCTTCTGCGGCACGCTGAATGATATAGGCAGTACCGTTGAATTTAGTAGTCTGGCGGCGGTTCCACATAGCATTCAGGCTGACGCCTTTCCGCTCCAGTGCCTTAGGCACTATGGTGAAGCCGCAGCGCGTTCCGGTAAAGCCAGCGGTTTTGGAGTAGCTGCGGAATTCGATGGCACAGGTTTTCGCGCCCTCCACCTCATAGATGCTGTGAGGAATGTTATCCTCTACGATAAAGGCTTCATAAGCTGCATCGAAGAGAATGATCGCATCATTGGCATTGGCATAATCCACCCAAACCTTCAGCTGATCCTTGTTCAGTACGGTACCGGTAGGGTTGTTGGGGGAGCAAAGATAGATGACATCCACTTTTTCCGTAGGCAGAGCGGGAACAAATCCGTTTTCC